>NZ_KV799336.1:0-123146 GCF_001809925.1 Corynebacterium sp. HMSC064H12
CCGGAAAAGACACACTTTTCTTTACTTAACCCGCAATAGGGCAGTCCCATTGGTCCGACAGACAAAGCAAAAATCCCGAGAGCTGCACTAATTGCAGTTTCTCGGGATTTATCTTGTGTCCGGAGGGGGACTTGAACCCCCACGCCCGTTAATAGGGCACTAGCACCTCAAGCTAGCGCGTCTGCCATTCCGCCACCCGGACCGGGTAGGAAGCACTTCCGTGCTGACCTGTGATACTGTATCCCGACTACATAATGAAACACAAATTGGCAGGTCAGAGGGGCATTAGCGCGCCAAACCTGGGTGTAATTACATCAGCGGTGTTAGCCCCGCATCCGCCTTGGATTCGCACTGAGAATCAGGCCCTGCAGATAGGGAGTCTTGTAAAGTCCCTGCAGCGCGCTCATAAAGTAGGCACACTGGTAGTTATGACTACGAATTCCAACGACACCGCAAACGACACTGCAAATGCTCCGGTTTTCCCGGGACCAGATCCGTACGCACCGCTGAAGGATTTGCCAACCTTCGAGCTGTCCTCGCCAGATATCAAGGACGGCGAGAAGATTGCGGATGAATTCCGCGCTCCGTCGAATGTTTCCCCACAACTGGATTGGGCAAATCTGCCGGAGGGCACTAAGTCCATTGCCGTGACCTGCTTCGATCCGGATGCTCCGACCGCTTCGGGCTTCTGGCACTGGGCTGTCTTCAACATTCCAGCGACCGAAAAGGGTCTGCCACAGGGAGCTGGCTCCGAAGACGGCTCTAAGCTGCCAGAAGGCGCTATCCAGCTTGTCGGCGACTCGGGCATGCGTGGTCACTACGGAGCTAACCCACCGGCGCAGCATGCCCCACACCGTTACATGTATGCGGTGCACGCGGTCGACGTGGAGAAGCTTGAAGTTCCGGAAGATGCGACGCCGACCGTGCTTGGCTTCAATCTGTACTTCCACTCGATTGCGCGTGCCATCATCACGCCGTGGTGGGAGAACGTCGGGGAGTAGGGATACGACGCCCACACGGGCAACTCAACCGACCGGGCACGCTACTCATACAGAAAACCCCGGGGCCAGCGCCTTCATGGCCGCTGGCCCCGGGGTCACGTGTTTATTGGGTTAGGAAGCCTCAACGGCTTTCAGCAATTAACCACGCCACGGCAGACCACAGCCGACTGCCTCCGAAATGGAGTAGAATCCCTGAGCTCGAATCTGGCGAGCCAACCCTTGGTGAATGTCACGAATCCAGTCCGGACCGCCATAAATCAACGGTGTGTAGCCCTGCAGTAGGGAAGCGCCGTTGGCAATCCGCTCCCACGCTTGCTCAGCCGTTTCTATGCCGCCGACGCTGATGAGAACTAGTTTGTCTCCGACGCGCTCGTGCAGCAGCTTCAGCACCTCTAGTGACCGAGCTGCCACAGGAGCACCCGAGACTCCACCGGCCCCCATCTCCGCGACCTCATCCGCGGGCGTACGCAGGCCCTCGCGAGAAATGGTGGTGTTGGTAGCCACAATGCCCGCCAGCCCCAGGTCAACCGCCAAGTCAGCAACTGCGATGACATCATCGTCGGAGAGATCAGGAGCAATCTTGACCAGCACCGGCGAGTCGGTCTCCTCAGTCACCGCTGCCAGAATCGGGCGCAGTGACTCCACTGCCTGAAGGTCGCGCAGACCCGGCGTATTCGGTGAGGAGACGTTGACAACAACGTAGTCCGCCAAGCCGCCGAGCTGGCTAGCCGATTCTCGATAGTCATCGACGGCCTCTTCCAGCGGAGTCACCTTGGTCTTACCAATGTTGATACCAATCACGTCGTCACTGCGACGCGCCCGCAAGTTCTCCGCTACAGCAGCGGCGCCGGGGTTGTTGAAACCCATGCGGTTCAAAATGGCGCGATCTTCCTTCAGACGGAACAGACGCGGGCGATCGTTGCCCGGCTGCGGCTTGGCAGTCACGGTTCCCAGTTCCGCGTAGCCAAAACCAATTGGCCCCCAGCAATCCGGAGCAATAGCAGCCTTGTCGAAGCCTGCGGCGAGCCCCAGCGGACGCGGGAAGTCCACGCCGAACACGGTTTGACGCAGCACAGCATCGTCAACAACGAGTAACTTGCTCACCGCCCGCTGTAGACTCTCCGACTTCTGCAGCCCCTTCAGGGTCTTCGAGATGGCCTCGTGAATCTGCTCCGGTGGGACCTGGAACATTGCCTTTAGCGCGAGTTGATAGGACTTGGCGCGAAGTTTCGAAGGCATCTACTTAGTCTCTCCCTCGGAGTCGTCTGCTCCCTTGGTGTCACCTGCACCGGTCGGTAGTTTATCGGCTGGTTCCCGAACCGACATCTCCTCACGAATCTTCTCTGCATCCTGCTTGAAATCAGCAATTGCCTTATCGACGTCCGCGGAGTCAAAAATCTGGGCCCCGTCACCGGTAGCCGAGAAGACGCCAATCTGGCCATCCTCGGTGGCAACAATCGACTGTGGATCTGCAACCGTGTTGATGTCCGCGACCTTGACTGGGGTACCCGAGCTGATGTCGTAGCCAGTCAGCTTGTTCACCTTCGTCGAAGTCACCCAGACAATTCCGCGCGATTCATCGACCGCTACCGCCCACGGAGCCTCCGGGGCCGGAGCTGCCTGGTGGAGGCGAATGACGTCAGTGGCAGTGTAAATAAGAAGCTGGTTGCCCTTGGTGTCTGCGGCAGCAATGACATGATCACCGGAAGCTACCTTGCCGACGCCGATACCCGCACGCAGCGCAGAGCCAGCGCGGGACTCATCGAGCTTGAGCTCATGCACCGAAGTCTCCGGACGGTTCACCTCTAACAGCTTGACGTCCGCGTCATTGTCCGCTCTGGGAATCTCAACGAGCTGCGAACCGTTATTGGCAGCCTTGAAGTCACTGGCCAACTCGCCATCAGCGCCGAACACATCGACGACATTGCTATCCGCATGGGCACCGATGATGCGACCGCCTTCCAGTCCAACTGCGGCGAAGTAGTTGGTGCCACGGCCGACAACGGCCGTTTCCGTAGCCTGGTCAGTAATGACGTGGATGCCATCTTCACACGGCAGCAGAGCGTTAGGGCCGCCCGGCGCGAGCTCACCACACTTCGCGTCCAGCTTCATTGATCGCTCAATTGGGTTATTCAGCGGACCGGCAAAGATCTTGTCCCCGGCCTTCAGGACAACTCGGTCGCCGACAAGCACGGCATCGGTAACGTCCTCATCAATCTTCTTGGCCCTCCCGATAGCAGTATCGGGAGCAGCGGGTGAAGCGGCCGGCACTGGCGTGGCGTTGCCCATTCCGGCATCGATGTCTCCTTCCACATCGGAGGAGCACCCTGCCAGGACCACTGCGCTAGCGGAAAGCCCCGCTAGAAGGGAGGTTATGACACGTCGACGACTGTTTTCACTCACGCTATAGAAACTACCACCCCGGCCTGATTACTTTGTGGACGCCTCCAGCCGTGGGAGGCTCTCGCATTCGTTGTGCCTTATAAGTCTTTATAAGAATGCGGTTACTGATTACAGCGTGACGTCGTCAAGCGCGTTGCAAATCTGCGGTGGCAGCGTGAGTTGTTCGGCGGTGAGGTTTTCGCGTAGCTGAGCGCGGTCTCGAGCGCCAACGAGGATCGAGGTGACGCCCGGCCGATCGCGTGCCCAGGAAATCGCTGCGACGGCAGCACTGACGCCGAGCCCCTTGGCTGCGGTGGTCAGCGCGCCTGCGACCGTGACGCCGCGTGTGTCGAGGTAGTCCTGTACCTCTGCGTCCGCGTGTTCGGAAGCAGCGCGGGAGTCCTCCGGAATGATGTGCTGGTATTTGGCGGTCAACACACCTTGGGCCAGTGGGGCGCCACCGATAAAGCCGAGACCCAAATGCTCACAGGCGGGCAGCAGCTCAGCCTCAGGGCTTCGCTGGAGCAGCGAGTACTCATGCTGTGCAAACACCGGAGCGATTCGATTCGCGGCGGCATGCGTCACCGCTGCTTGCCATCCGCTGTATCCACGCAGTCCGGCGTAACGTACTTTCCCCGTGCGTACAGCCCATTCCAGGGTGTCGGCGACCTCTTCCGGCGTGGTCAGCCCATCCCAGTAGCCGGGCGACCACAGATCAATGTGTTCGACGCCGAGGCGTCCGAGCGTATCGTCGAGGTCCTTTTGCAGTGTCTTACGCGAGCAGTCCACGCGCCTGCCGACGGGCCGCTCGGGGTGAATGCCAGATGCGACCGAAAGCACCAATTCGTCGGCAACGCCGCACTTTGCGATGACTGCACCCAGCATGTCGGCAACAGTGTCGCCGCCGTGGAGTGGGGAAGCATCGACAAGGTTGCCTCCGGCGTCGAGGAAGTCCGTCAGGATGCGTCCGGCCTCGTCTTGCCTGGTACCCGCACCCCAGGTGGCCGTACCCAGCCCCAAGGCGGAGACGCGTAAACCGCTGTTGCCCAGAATTCGTTGTTGCACGATTTTTACTTTAGGACACCTGTGTGCGCTCGCGGGAAAACTTCCGCCGGAGAGGTCTCGCTACGGCCGCGCCGAAACCTCGCTATAGCCACAACACAAATCGGACGAGTAGCCTATACACCCGTGACTATCATGACGACACTAAGCGCCTCAGCGGATACTGCTGCCGATACCGCCGGCACCGGTATGACCTGGGCGCAGACGATCATTCTGTCCGTAGTGCAAGGTCTGACGGAATTTCTCCCGGTGAGTTCCTCGGGGCACCTGCGGATTGTCTCTGAGCTGCTGTGGGGCCAGGACGCCGGCGCATCCTTCACCGCTGTAGTACAGCTCGGCACCGAATTGGCTGTGCTGGTGTTCTTCGCCAAGGACATCTGGCAGATTCTCACTGGCTGGTTTGCCGGCCTGTTCAATAAGGAAGCACGCGGTTTCAACTACCGCATGGGCTGGATGGTGATTGTCGGTACGCTGCCGATTGCCATCATCGGTGTGCTGGGGAAGGACCTCATCCGCGATAACCTGCGCAATCTCTGGATTACAGCCGCTGTGTTGGTGCTTTTCTCCTTTGTCTTTATCGCCGCAGAGAAGTTCGGCCGTCGTGAGCGCAACTATGAAGAGCTGACCATGCGAGATGCCATCGTCATGGGTTTCGCGCAGTGCCTGGCGCTCATTCCGGGTGTGTCGCGCTCGGGCGGTACGGTGTCTGCCGGCCTGTTCTTGCACTTGGACCGAGAGGTTGCAACGCGCTTTTCCTTCCTGCTGGCTATCCCCGCTGTTTTCGCTGCTGGAATTTTTTCGCTTCCAGACGCGTTTGACCCTGCGGCGGGACAGGCCGCTAGTGGAGCGCAATTGGCCATCGGTACGCTGATTGCCTTCGTCGTCGGCTATGCGTCTATTGCATGGCTGCTGAAGTTCGTGTCGAACCACTCCTTCGCTTGGTTCGCCGCGTACCGCATCCCGGTCGGTTTGATTGTTATGGTGTTGCTCGGCTTCGGCACGATCAACGCTGTTTAGTGAGGTAGTGAGTATTTAATGCATTCGTGGCCCCAACCACAGGTTCCCAGTCTCGGCGATGCGCGTTTCGATGTGTTCAACCGCGCCAGCAATACAGGTAAGGCGCATTCGCTTGACGACGAAAGCTCAACATCGGTACCCCTACGCCTCTACGACACCGCGGATCAGAAGGTCTCCCAGGTGGAAGCGGGACCGGAGGCGACCATGTACGTGTGTGGCATCACACCCTATGACGCCACGCACCTGGGGCACGCAGCAACCTACCTCACCTTTGATCTGATTTACCGTCAGCTGCTGGATAATGGACACTCGGTGCATTACGTGCAGAACATCACCGATGTCGATGACCCGTTGTTCGAACGTGCGGAGCGCGATGGGGTGGACTGGCGCGAGCTGGGCACCTCGCAGATTGATTTGTTTCGCTCGGATATGGAAAACCTGTCGGTGATTCCACCGCGCGACTACATCGGCGCCATTGAGTCCGTGGGCGAGGTCGTGGAAATGGTCGAGAAGCTGCTGGAGAATGGCTCGGCCTACCAGCTCACCGATGACGAGTACCCGGATGTGTACTTCCGCAAGAGTGCCACTGAGAACTTTGGTTACGAGTCCAATTACTCGGCAGAGCAGATGGCGGAGTTCTTTGCGGAGCGCGGTGGCGACCCGGATCGCCCGGGCAAGGAGGACCCACTGGACGCGCTGGTGTGGCGTGCCGCTCGCCCCGGGGAGCCAAGCTGGGAGGCTCCTTTTGGTGCGGGCCGGCCGGGTTGGCACATTGAGTGCTCGGCGATTGCCACCAACCGCCTGGGTAAGAGCTTCGACATTCAGGGCGGTGGCTCGGATCTCGCGTTCCCGCACCACGAGTTCTCGGCGGCTCACGCTGAAGCCGCTACTGGCTGTGCACGTATGGCGCGCCATTATGTTCACGCTGGCATGATTGCGCTCGACGGCGTGAAGATGTCCAAGTCGCTGGGCAACCTGGTGTTTGTCTCCAAGCTGGTGGCCGCCGGCGTCGACCCGAGTGCTATTCGCATTGGCGTCTTCGCCAGCCATTACCGCTCTGATCGCGATTGGTCGGACGAGGTGCTGGAGGCGGCCAAGGCACGTCACGAGGCCTGGCGTGCGGCTTGCGCAACTACAAAGACTGCCACCGATGAGAAGGCTGTGAGCGCAGCAGCGGCACTGGTTGCCGATGTGCGCGCAAGCCTGGCCAATGACCTGGATACGCCGGCTGCTCTGGCCGCTATCGATGCCTGGGCTGCGGAGTGGTCCTCGGATACCAGCAACAAGGCAGATGCTGGCGGAGCAGAAGAGGCCGCAGAAGCTGGCACAGTAACTGGCGCAGCGGGTGCCGGAGAATTCGTTGCCGCCGCGCTGGACGCGCTGCTTGGCGTTAAAATTTGAGCATGAGCAACTCAGATCTGTCTGCTGTCGAAGTAACGCAAGAGAACATCGATAAGCTAGTTGCCGATTTGCGCATGTTTGCCACCGGCAGCTACCTGCAGCCCGAGGAACGCGAGTTCTGGGAGCCACTTTTTGACGAAGCGGTAGCCGACCAGGTCGGGGAAGTTCTCCGTGAGGCCGCCGCTGGTATTGATCAGGCGGCGGAGCTGGCCGTCGATAAGCGAGAAGAAGCCGCGACGCAGGCGGTAGAGAACTGCCTACAGCGCGTGGCTGCGATTGAGCATGAGCACGGCGGCTCGATTTTTGACGAGGAGCTCGACGAGATTCTCGCCATTATCAATTCCGCAACGAAGGCTGTCGGCTTGGACCTGCCTTCGGTGAAGGCGGAAAGCTACTTCGAGATGGAATAACCAGCCCGATTATCGGCGCGGTTCTGAAAGTAGACTAAGGTGTCTACTTATGACTGATCGCCACTCTTCCGAGTTCCTCACCGCACTGCACAGCCGTGTACTCATTGGCGACGGCGCCATGGGTACCCAGCTGCAGTCTTTTGACCTCGACGTTGACGCGGACTTCCTCGGCTACGAGGGCTGTAATGAGATTCTCAATGACACTCGTCCCGACATTATCGAGACGATTCATCGACGCTATTTCGAGGCCGGCGCCGACCTGGTCGAAACCAATACCTTCGGCTGTAACTTCCCGAACCTCGCGGATTACGACATCGAAGACCGTATCCAGGAACTAGCGCACAAGGGCACCGCAATCGCCCGGAAGGTCGCTGACGAAATGGGGCCGGGGCGCGAGGGCATGCGACGCTTTGTCCTCGGTTCGCTGGGCCCGGGCACGAAGCTGCCGTCTTTGGGGCACGCTCCGTACGCTCAGCTTCGCGACGCTTACACGGAGGCCGGACTCGGCATGATTTCCGGTGGCGCGGATGCGTTTTTGATTGAGACCTGTCAAGACTTGCTGCAGGTCAAGGCAGCAGTCAATGGCGTCAAGGCCGCCATGCGACAGGCTGACAAAAAGATTCCGATTGTCGTCCACGTGACTGTCGAGACCACAGGCACCATGCTGATGGGCTCGGAGATTGGTGCAGCCCTGGCAGCGCTGCAGCCGCTGGGTATCGACATGATTGGCCTAAACTGTGCGACCGGCCCGGACGAGATGAGCGAGCACCTACGCTACCTGTCCAACTTCGCCTCCATTCCGGTATCGGTAATGCCGAATGCGGGTCTGCCAGTGCTGGGTAAGAACGGTGCGACCTACCCGCTGACCGCCCCAGAGCTGGCCACAGCGCTGCGCGGCTTTGTTGAAGAGTTTGGCCTGGCGATGGTCGGTGGCTGCTGTGGTACCACACCGGAGCATGTTTCCGCTGTTCGCGATGCTATTACCGGTGCAGGCGCTTACGCTGAGCAGGGCCCTGCTGTTCAGGCAGCACGCCCATCGACGGATCCGGATGCAAAGCCAATCGATGAGGTCGCTTCTCTGTACTCGGCAGCCCCGCTGACGCAGACAACCGGCATCACCATGATTGGTGAGCGCACCAACGCCAACGGTTCCAAGGCTTTCCGCGAGGCCATGCTGGCCGGCGATTGGGAGAAGTGCCTTAACACCGCCCGCGGTCAGGTCACCGATGGCGCACACATGATTGACCTGTGTGTGGACTACGTGGGGCGCGACGGTCGCGATGACATGGCAACCCTGGCATCGCAGATCGCCACCTCGGTGACGTTGCCGGTCATGCTGGACTCCACGGAACCGGAGGTTTTGAAGACTGGCCTGGAGCACCTCGGTGGTCGCTGCGCGGTCAACTCTGTGAACTTTGAAGACGGCGATGGCCCGGACTCGCGTTACCAGCGCATTATGCGCCAGGTTGTTGAGCACGGTGCTGCCGTGGTCGCTTTGACTATCGACGAAGAAGGTCAGGCGCGTACAAAGGACAAGAAGATTGAGATCGCCGAGCGTCTCATCGCCGACATCACCGGCACGTGGGGACTGCGCGAGCAGGACATTATTGTCGACTGTCTGACTTTCCCGATTTCCACTGGCCAGGAGGAAACTCGCCGCGACGGCATCGAAACCATCGAAGCCATCCGCGAACTTAAGCGTCGCCACCCGAACGTGCACACCACGCTCGGTCTGTCCAACATTTCCTTCGGTCTGAACCCGGCGGCTCGCCAGGTACTCAACTCGGTGTTCCTCAACGAGTGCATCGAGGCCGGCCTGGACTCCGCCATTGCCCACAGCTCCAAGATCTTGCCGATGAACAAGATTGACAACAAGCAGCGCGAAGTCGCTCTCGATATGGTGTACGACCGCCGTCGTGAAGCGGGACACCCCGACGGGGAGTACGACCCACTGCAGGTATTCATGGAGCTCTTTGAAGGAGTCTCCGCCGCTGACGCGAAGGACGCCCGGGCCGAAAAGCTTGCCGCCATGCCGCTGTTCGACCGCCTGGCGCAGCGCATCATCGACGGTGAGCGCACGGGTATCGAGGCTGACCTCGATGAGGGCATGAAGGAAAAGGAACCGCTGGCGATTGTTAACGAGGACCTGCTGCGTGGCATGCAGACCGTTGGTGACCTGTTCGGTTCCGGCCAGATGCAGCTGCCATTCGTGCTGCAGTCGGCCGAGACGATGAAGGCCGCGGTGGGCTACCTCGAGGGCTTTATGGATGCCGAGGATGCCACGGGCTCCAAGGGTTCGATTGTGCTGGCCACGGTGAAGGGCGATGTCCACGACATCGGCAAGAACCTGGTGGAGATTATTCTCTCCAACAACGGCTACACCGTGCATAACCTGGGCATTAAGCAGCCGATCGCTACGATTCTGTCCGCCGCCAAGGAACTGGATGTCGACGCCATCGGCATGTCCGGCCTGCTGGTGAAGTCCACTGTGGTGATGAAGGACAACCTGCTGGAGATCAACTCCGCCGGCGATGCCACCCGCTTCCCAGTACTGCTCGGCGGCGCCGCGCTGACGCGTAGCTACGTGGAAGACGACCTGTCCGAGCTCTACCACGGCGATGTCTACTACGGCAGGGATGCCTTCGAAGGACTGCGCATCATGGACGAGCTGATGGCAGCTAAGAAGGGCCTCGGCCCAGACGAGAATTCGCCAGAGGCCATTGCTGCCCGCGAGAAGAAGGAAGCTCGCCGCGCCCGCCGTGAGCGCTCCAAGCGCATCGCCGCGCAGCGCGCCGCCAAGGCTGCTGCTGAAGCCCCCGAGGTGCCGGAGCGTTCCGATGTCGCCGCTGATGTCCCCGTTGCGACACCGCCGTTCTGGGGAACCCGCATTGTCAAGGGCCTGCCCCTCGACGACTACCTGACCACCCTCGACGAACGCGCTCTGTTCATGGGGCAGTGGGGTCTGCGCGGCACCCGCGGCGACGAGGGACCGAGTTACGAGGAACTGGTCGAATCCGATGGTCGTCCACGCCTGCGCGCATGGCTGCAGCGCCTGCGCGCCGAGAACATCCTCCAGCATGCGGCTGTCGTCTATGGCTACTTCCCAGCAGTTTCTGAGGGCGATACCGTACACGTACTGCCGCTACCTGCGGAAGGGGAGCAGCCCGACCCCGCGGCAGAGCCAGTGGTGTCCTGGACCTTCCCGCGCCAGCAGCGTGGTCGCTTCCTATGCATTGCTGACTTCATTCGCTCGCGCGAAGATGCCATCGCCGCAGGACAGACCGACGTCATGCCGTTCCAGCTGGTGACCATGGGACAGCCCATCGCTGACTTCGCCAACGATATTTACGCCAAGAACGAATACCGCGACTACCTGGAGGTTCACGGTATCGGCGTGCAGCTCACCGAGGCGCTGGCCGAGTACTGGCACCAGCGCATTCGCTCCGAGCTCGCGTTCTCCGACGGCACAAGTGTTGGCGCGGAAGACTCCGACGATACCCAGGACTTCTTTGACCTGAAGTACCGTGGCGCTCGTTACTCCTTCGGCTATGGTTCCTGCCCGGATCTGACCTTCCGTCAGGGCATGATTGACCTGCTGCAGCCGGAGCGCATCGGCGTGGAGCTCTCTGAGGAGCTCCAGCTGCACCCAGAGCAGTCCACCGATGCGTTCGTGCTCTACCACCCGGAAGCGAAGTACTTTAACGTGTAGCTTCGCGTTATCCCTGCGGTCGCACCAGCAAGGTCTGCATGCTGCGGCCGATGGGGCCGTGCACATCGTAGAGCTCGCCCGCGGTCATGCCGATTCCGTCCGGCCCAATGGAACCGCGGGCGGCGATGCCCACCCAGCCGCCGTCTTCCGACTGCAACTCCGATTCCGCCGACTTCTCCGAGGCGCCGAGCTGGGGGAGTCGGTGCAGGTGAACCACTAAGTCGGTATTCATAAACGCCCACTGGTGCGGGCTCAGCGTGGCCCCGATACCGTTGGCGGTATCAGCTACCTGCATGACTCGCTCCACCGCAGTCGGCTCCTCCCCGAGCACGATTGGGTACTGCGCGCGAACCCAGTGAATTTGCGTCTCGGCCAGCTCTTCCGTCGCGCCGGCGCGGGCTTCAATTGATTCGATGTAGCCGCCACTCCAATCGTCGGTAAGCGGAATGTACTCGGCGCTGCATTCCTCGGGCCCGGGCACCTGCTTGTCGAATGCACGCTCAATATCCCGCGTATCCGCAGTGGCCATCATCCATGCGGACGCCGTGGCAACTGGCCGCCAGGCACCCTTGACGTCGGCAAGCAATTCGGCTTCGACCTTGGCGATCTGCCGCCCCGGGCGCGAGACCCATGAGCGCGCGCGGAGCTCCGTGTACGGTACAGCCGACAACAGATCCACGGCGATGCGAGTAATACGCATCCCCTCGCTTTCCAGACGGCGGCGCTCCAACATGCGCGTCAGCAGCGCCGACGGCGGCGCACCGTGCTGAAACGGCCCCCACGCCCCATAAGTGAAGCTGGTGGGCATGAAGCGCTCGTAGCTGAGCTCGCCTTCGGTGACCGTCCCTAGCGGAATGAAATATGCCTCGGGTTGGTCGATAGCCTGGGCGAGCGAATCTTCAGTGGTTGTCATAGCGAGTCGATGCCTTTCATTCACGCGGGACACGTTCATGCGGTGGTTTCATGCAGCACCGCAACATACTTTCCTTCCTGAAACTCTAAACCTTCATCCGACGGTTTTGCTGACATAATCGCTAAATGCTTGATTGCCTGGCATAGTCGCATGGTGTGAAAGCAATTTTGTGGGACATGGACGGCAGCCTCATCAACACGGAACCTCTGTGGGAGATTGCCACGTACGACCTCTCGGAATTCGTAGGCCGCCGCCTGACTCCGGAGTTGCGCATGCAGTGCGTCGGCAACACGCTCTGGGACACGCTGTCGATTTGTGCTGATCATGCGGGACGCACGCTTGACGACGAGCTGTTTGCCTCGGGCTCCCAATTCGTCGAAGGTCGCTTCACTGAATTGGTTCTAGAACATGGGGTGGAGTGGCGCCCGGGTGTGCCGGCGATTTTGGACCAGGCCCGGGCTGCTGACATTCCGGTGGTGTTGGTGACCAATACCCGTCGGCACGTGGCGCAACCCTGCATTGATGTCATGGGGGAGCAGCACTTCGCCGCAACAGTGTGTAGCGATGAGGTGGCCAACGGCAAACCGGCACCGGATCCGTACTTGCGTGGCGCAGAGCTAGCCGGATTTGCGCCAGAGGACTGCCTGGCTATCGAAGATTCCTCAACGGGGGTGCGCTCTGCACTCGCTGCGGGATGCACGGTGGTGTGGAATCCAATGCCGGATGTGAGCGTTTCGCAGGCTGATGTGGGGACGTTAGTACCCCCGGCGCGCTTCATTTCGGGCAATTTGGATACCTCGAATTTGGGCTTTTTGCGGGCTGCTTTCGCGGGCGAGTAGACGACATGGAACAATAGACCGGGTGAAGAACTTTGATGACCTGTTTGCAGAGCTGAAGGAAAAAGCACAGTCGCGCCCCGAGGGATCGGGCACAGTCAAGGCGCTGGACGCTGGTGTGCATTTCCAGGGCAAGAAAATTGTCGAAGAGGCCGGTGAGGTCTGGCTTGCAGCTGAGCACGAATCTGACGAAGCCCTCGCAGAGGAGATTTCGCAGCTGTTGTACTGGCTGCAGGTGGTCATGGTCGGTCGCGGGCTGAGCCCCGAGGATGTTTACAAGTACCTGTAGGAGAAATCAACACCATGCTGCGTATTGCCGTGCCCAACAAGGGATCGCTGTCCGAGGCGGCAGTCGAAATCCTGAAGGAAGCTGGCTACCCGGGTCGAGGCGACTCCAAGAGCCTGACCATCCACGACGAAGCCAACGACATTGAGTTTTTCTTCCTCCGCCCGAAGGATATTCCCATCTACGTTGGCAACGGCCATCTGGATTTGGGCATCACCGGCCGCGACCTGGCCGCTGACTCGCTGGCTCCGGTCGATGAGGTTCTGAATCTGGGCTTCGGCGCCTCGACCTTCCGCTACGCCGCTCCGGCCGATGAGGAGTGGACCGTAGAAGCTCTGGAGGGCAAGCGCATTGCCACCTCGTACCCGAACCTGGTGCGCGAGGATCTGAAGGCTCGTGGCATTAACGCCACCGTCATTCGCCTTGATGGTGCAGTGGAGATTTCCATCCGCTTGGGAGTTGCCGACGTAATCGCCGATGTTGTCTCCACCGGTCGTACCCTGCGCAAGCAGGGATTGAAGCCATTCGGCGATGTTTTGGTCAGCTCTGAGGCAGTTGTTGTCGGACGCAAGGGCGTAGAGGTCACCGAGGAGCAGCAGGTGTTCCTACGTCGCATGACCGGCATTCTGCATGCCAAGACGTACTTGATGATTGACTACAACATCCGTGCGTCCGCGCTGGAAGAGGCATCCAAGCTCACCCCGGGCCTGTCTGGTCCGACCGTGTCGCCGCTGGCTAACGAGGATTGGGTAGCAGTTCGCGCGCTAGTTCCGAAGGCAGAGGCCAACCCGCTCATGGATGCCCTGGCGAAGATTGGTGCCGAGGCGATCTTGGCTTCGAATATCCGTATCGCGCGTGTTTAGTGGAGACGTGACCTGCTCGAGGGGTGAGGGGGCGTGCCGTCTCAAGTAGGGGCCCATTTCGAGATGGATCCCCATCTCGAGCGGGGAACTGACCAATGCATTTTCACTCCCACCTACGTCGACGTAAGTAGTAGGCTTGGCACTGAGCATGCGCACGGCGTTAGCCGTACTGACATAGTCCCCTTATGCCGGAAAAGCGGCAGTTGCGCCAGCGCTGTAGTTTTGACGGTGTAACCGCAGCGCCACGAATTGTGGTTCATAAGACTGCGCCTACGAGAAGGGATTGCTTCCACATGTCCGCAACACGTACCGAGGTCGACCTGCTTGGCTCTATGGAGGTTCCGGCAGAGGCTTACTACGGCATCCACACCCTGCGCGCAATCGACAACTACCAAATCTCAGCCAAGACCATCAACGACGTGCCCGAATTCATTCGTGGCATGGTGATGGTAAAGAAGGCCACGGCCATTGCCAACCAGCGCGTCCACACGCTGCCCAGCGATGTTGCAGACATCATTGTCGCCGCATGTGATGAAATCCTGGAAAAGGGACGCTGCATGGATCAGTTTCCAATCGATGTCTTCCAGGGTGGCGCTGGCACCAGTCTCAACATGAACACCAACGAGGTCATCGCTAACCTCGCTCTGGAACTGCTCGGTCTGGAAAAGGGCCGATACGACGTCATTCACCCCAACGATGATGTCAACCAGTGCCAGTCAACCAACGACGCCTACCCAACAGGTTTCCGTCTTGCTATCCACATGTCGCTACTGAGCTTGCAGAAGCACTTCGACTCCCTGGTTGAGGCCCTACACGCCAAGGGTGATGAATTCAACGACATCATCACAATGGGCCGCACGCAGCTGCAGGATGCCGTTCCAATGACCCTGGGACAGGCTTTCCACGCATTTGCCCACAACCTTGAGGAAGAGCAGGAGTCCATCGCAACTGCGTCGGCACGCCTGCTGCAAATCAACCTGGGAGCAACCGCTATCGGTACCGGCGTGAATGCGCCGGCAGGCTACCGCGAGGCCGTGACCCAGGCACTACGTGAGGTCAGTGGCTTTAAGGTGACCTCTGCGAAGGACCTGATCGAAGCCACCAGCGATACCGGCGCCTACGTCAGCGTGCATGCATCCCTGAAGCGTGCGGCCATGAAGATTTCCAAGATGTGCAACGACCTGCGCCTGCTGGCATCGGGTCCACGAGCAGGACTGAATGAAATCAACCTGCCGGAGCGCGCCGCTGGGTCTTCGATTATGCCGGCAAAAGTTAACCCGGTAATCCCGGAGGTCGCGAACCAGGCCTGCTTCAAGGTCTTCGGCAACGACGTGACCCTGACCTGGGCAGCCGAGGCCGGTCAGTTGCAGCTAAACGTGATGGAGCCTGTCATCGGCGCATGCCTCTTCGAGTCGATTGAACTGCTGCGCAGCGCTACCGACACTCTGCGCGACAAGTGCATTACCGGCATCACCGCTAACCCGGAAGTCTGCCGCGGCTATGTGGAAAACTCCATCGGTATCGTGACCTACCTGAATCCGGTCATTGGCCACCACGAGGGCGATATGGTCGGCAAGGAAGCCGCTCGCACCGGCCGCTCCGTCCGGGACATTGTCCTCGAACGCGGGCTGATGGACGAGAAGGAGCTCAACCAGGTCCTGAGCACCGAGAACCTCATGCACCCGGAATACCGGGGGAAGCGCTACGTGGCAGGGGAGTCTCGCCTCGACGATTTGTCTTAGACGGCAACAAGTCTAACGAGTGACTTTTCGGAGATACACATGTTAGTTGCCGTCCAAATCTTTATCGTTCTAGCAGCGATTGTCCTTGGCGCGCGTCTTGGTTCAATTGCTATCGGATTCGCCGGTGGGCTGGGCGTTTTGGCGCTGGGCATCACCGGGGTTCCGGTCACCAAAGACGACATTCCGTTCGATGTCATCGGCATCATTATGTCGGTAATCGCGGCAATTGCCGCTATGCAGAAGGCCGGAGGCATGGACTATCTCGTCCACATTGCCGAACGGTTGCTGCGCAAGAATCCGCGACACATCACCTACTGGGCCCCGGTTGTCACCTACCTGATGACACTGCTCGCCGGCACCGGCCACACCGCATTTTCCACCCTCCCAGTTATCGCCGAAGTATCCAAGGAGGGAGGCGTTCGCCCGTCCCGCCCGCTGTCCGTGGCGGTCATCGCATCTCAGTTGGCGATTACGGCATCACCCATCTCAGCGGCTGTGGTACTCATGGCTTCGCTCATGGAACCCCGCGGCGTTGGTTATCTCACACTCCTGGCGATTGTCATTCCTTCGACGTTCCTCGCCATCCTTCCGACCGCCTTTGTCACGAATCACCTAGGCAAAGAGCTTGACGACGATCCGGAGTATCAAAGCCGCTTGGAAAAGGGGTTAGTCTCCAAGCCACGTGGCCAGATGAGCGAATACGTGCCAACCAAGTCGGCCAAGTGGTCCGTGGCGGTTTTCCTACTCTCGATTCTCGCGGTGATGGTCTATGCGACCATCAGCACTGAACAGGTCGGCCTCATCGCTGATCCCACGCTCCCACGAAACGAGGCAATCATGTCAATCATGTTGACCGCCGCCACCGTTATCGTGCTGGCCTGCAAGTTGGACGCGGCAACCATTTTGAACACACCGGTGTTCAAATCGGGCATGTCCGCCAGCGTCTGCGTTCTCGGTGTGGCGTGGCTGGGAACCACAATTATCAACCACTACATCGACGACATTAAGGCCGCGTCCGGCAGCCTACTGACCACAATGCCGTGGATGCTGGCAATCGTGCTCTTCTTCGCGGCCGCATTGCTGTACTCGCAGGCGGCCACGGCAAAGGCCATCATGCCCGCTGCACTCGCGGTGGGAGTTTCTCCCATCACTGCGATTGCTTCCTTCGCAGCGACTTCCGCGCTATTCGTACTGCCTACTTACCCGACGCTCCTTGCCGCGGTGGAGATGGACGACACTGGCACAACCCGAATTGGCAAATACGTGTTTAACCACTCGTTCATCATCCCAGGAACCTTATGTATTGCCCTGTCCGTCGCGTTCGGATTCGCCTTCGGCAGCGCACTGCTGTAGTGGGGGACTACCTAGAACACCGCATAGAGAAACTGACTAGGTTTATGACAAAATCGAAGCGGTTAAGTCCATTCACCTGTCATAAACCTAGTCAGTAACTTGTACTGACACCGTTACCGCCGACGGTGGCACCCCGCGAAAGCTAAGTTCGCCGCGAGAGCCACCCCATCCGCAGCTTTTACTCAGTGCCGCCATCGCCGACAGCACCCGGCCAACCGGGGTACTCCGGTGTGACCCCGCCATAGGCAGGGCACATCTCCTGGAAAGAACACCACCCGCAGAGCTTGGACTTCTTCGGTACAAAGTCACCGTTTTCACCGTCGCGCACGATCGCCGACCACAAGTCGGCAATCTCCGCTTGGAAGGCCTCTAATTCTGTCGCGTTGGGACTCAGCACCAGGTCATCGGCAACCTTCAGGTACATCAACCGCAGCTGTTCCGGGATACGACCGGTGAGCCGCCACCACACCAGCGCGTAAAACCGCATCTGGAAGAGCGCCTCATCCTGGAAGCGAGGAGAGGGCTTCTTGCCCGTCTTGTAGTCGACAATCCGGACCTCACCGGTCGGGGCAATATCGACGCGGTCGATAAAACCACGAAGTGGCACTGACAATGGCACAGTCTGATCCGCATCCGGATCGATAACCAGCTGAACGAACTTTTCCATCTCGGCCGCATCGAAGCCCATGGGGTTTTCCATCATGAAATACCCCTTGAGCAGGCCGCGGCATTCGACCAGGAAGTCGTAGTAATCATCCTCCGGAACTAGCTCAATCAGTTCCTCGTCCTTTGCACGCATGTCCTCCCAGGTCGGCTTCAGCCGTTTCACCGCTGCGGGGTAAGTGCGTTCTTCACGGGGCCAGGCATGCATCTGTTCGAGCACAGCATGCACCAACGTGCCCTTGACCTGCGCGACAGTCGACGGCTCCGGAATCTTGTCAATCGCACGGAACCGGTACTTCAGCGGGCACTGGCGGTAGTCATTAGCTCTCGACGGCGACAGCGCCAACTTAGAGCGGCGGGAAGGTTGAACTGCTGACTTAGAACTTTGGGCATTGTCGGGCATACTAGCCAGGTTAGAGTACCGCCCGGATTTGGCTGCACCCGACATGACCCGACCCAACCAAACCGAACCAGACCCAACCCGACATGACCCGACCCAACCAAACCCCAAAAGGAGCCCACACACCTATGGCATTGAGCGGACCATTCCAAGTCGGCGACCGAGTCCAGCTGACTGACTCGAAGAATCGCCACTTCACCGTCATCCTCGAGGAGGGTGGCAAGTTCTTCACTCACCGCGGCACCATCCTCCACGACGACCTCATCGGCGCCAAGGAAGGCACCACCGTCACCTCCAGCGAAGGCACCGTCTACCTGGCCATGCGTCACTTGCTGGTCGATTACGTCCTGTCCATGCCGCGCGGTGCTGCGGTGATTTACCCGAAGGATGCTGCACAGATCATCGTCGAGGGCGACATCTTCCCAGGTGCGCGCGTGTTGGAGGCCGGCGCTGGCTCCGGCGCGCTCAGCCTCAACCTGCTCCGCGCCATCGGCGCTGACGGGCAGCTTATTTCCTACGAGGTCCGCGAGGATCACATCGAGCACGCGGAACGCAACGTTGTCGACTTCATGGGTCACAAGCCCGACAACTGGGACTTGCGCCTGGGCGATCTCAACGAGGCCTCCGTCGAGTCGCTCGGCGGCCCGGTCGACCGAGTCATTCTGGACATGCTCGCTCCGTGGGAATGCCTGGACACCGTTTCGAAGGTGCTCCAACCGGGCGGCGTGCTCATGGTCTATGTCGCCACTGTTCCGCAGCTAATGAAAGTCATGGAGGGCATCCGCGCGCAGAAGTGCTTCACCGAACCACGCGCCTGGGAATCCCTGGTCCGCGACTGGAATGTTCAGGATCTCTCCGTCCGCCCGGCGCACCGTATGCAGGCACATACCGCATTCCTGGTGTGGGCACGCAGGCTTGCCGACGGCACGGTGCCTCCGCGCCCACAGCGACGAAATCAAAAGAAGCTCTAGACCCGCCGCTTCGCGCTGGGAGGTGTAGCCGTCGTAAAGCGTGATGCGACACACGGTCTAAATCGACCAAGCAACAACGGCATCTGGCCCTATGGGTAATCTGGGATACATGACAACGCCGTCTGACAAAATCCGTGATCTTGAGCAGAAGAACTACAACCTCGGCATTCGTAATAATCGCCTGGTTGAGCTGTTGCGGGACTCCCGTAACAAGCTAGAGCTACTGCGCCAAGACATGGAGGATATGCTGGAGCCGCCTAGCACGTACGGTATTTTCCTTAAGCCGGGGCCGGAGAAAGGCACCGCAGAGGTTTTTACCGGAAATCGACGGATGCGCCTGCGGGTGCAGCCGGAGATTAATGAGCGGGCGCTTCGGCCGGGTGCGCAGGTGCGTCTGAATGAGGGCTCGATAATCGTGGAGGACTGCGGTTATCCGGAAAGCGGCGACATCGCCAATGTTCGTGAGGTGCTGCCGGATCGGGAGCGCATTTTGGCCTCGGATACTCACGGTGAGGAATTCGTGGTGTCTCTGGCGGGGGATTTGTCGCCGAAGCCGGGGGACTCGGTGATGATTGACCGCAAGTCGGGCTATGCGTTTGAGGTCATTCCGAAGTCCGAGGTGGAAAACCTGGTGCTGGAAGAGGTACCGGATGTCACCTACACGGATATCGGTGGTTTGGACAGCCAGATTGAGCAGATTCACGATGCCGTGGAGATGCCGTTCCTGCAGCCAGAACTGTTTGAGCAGTACAACCTGCGTCCACCGAAGGGTGTGCTGCTCTACGGCCCTCCCGGCAATGGTAAGACGCTGATTGCCAAGGCTGTGGCTAATTCGTTGGCACGCAAGATTGCGCTATCCCGAGGCAAGAGCGAGGCGGAGGCGCAGCGGGCGCAATCGTACTTCTTGAATGTCAAGGGCCCGGAGCTGCTGAACAAGTTCGTGGGTGAGACCGAGCGTCAGATTCGCCTGATTTTTGACCGCGCTCGCGACATTGCCGAGGATGGCAAGCCGGTTATTGTCTTCTTCGATGAGATGGACTCGATTTTCCGCACTCGTGGTTCGGGTATCTCCTCGGATATGGAAAACACAGTGGTCCCGCAGCTGCTCAGTGAACTTGACGGTGTGGAGGGGCTGGAAAACGTCATCGTGATTGGTGCCACCAACCGCGAGGAGATGATTGACCCGGCAATTCTGCGCCCAGGACGCTTGGATGTGAAAATCCGCATTGAGCGCCCGAATGAGGCTGCGGCGAAGGATATCTTCCGCAAGTACTTGACTCCAGAGCTGCCGTATAACGCAGCCGAGGTGGAGGCACACGGTGGGGTGGAACAGAATGTCGCACACCTCATTGACCAGGTTGTTGAGCGGATGTACGCCAAGACAGTAGAAAACGAGTACGTGCGAATTCGCTATGCAGATGGCACCAGCGAGGTTATGTACTACCGCGATTTCAACTCCGGCGCGATGATTTCCAACATCGTCGACCGTGCGAAGAAGTCCGCCATCAAGTCGGTTATCGCTGGCGGCGAGGCTGGTATTAGCTTGGATCACCTTCTATCCGCAGTGGCGGAGGAGTTCGCGCAGAACGAGGACCTGCCAAACACCTCGAACCCGGATGAGTGGGCTCGCATCTCCGGTCGTCCAGCGGCGCGCGTTGCCTCGGTCGAGGTGATTCGCCATGGCTAAATCCGCCGCCAGTTCTGCACAGCCGAACCGCTTCTTCGGCACGGAGATTGAGTACGGCATTTCCAGCCCGGACAACCCGGATGTCAGCCCAATTCTCACCTCCACGCAGGCCGTGCTCGCTTTCGCGCATGAGCAGGAGGAGGGCCTGTCGGGGCGCATCCGCTGGGATTACGCACCAGAGTCGCCACTGCGCGACAGCCGTGGTTTCGACCTGCGCCGTTACCACCAGCCACCGATTGTGGACCCGAACGCCGTCGGCGCTGCAAACCTGCTGGTGCAAAATGGTGCTCGCTTCTACGTCGATCACGCGCACCCGGAGTACTCCTCGCCAGAGACGGCAGCTGCCCGCGAGGCGGTTATCGCTGACCGCGCAGGTGACAAGATTATGCTGCGCGCAGCTCAGCTTGCCGCCGAAGCCACCGATGCTGAGGGCAATCCAGGTCCGATGCTGAAGCTCTACCGCAACAATGTCGATGGCAAGGGCGCCTCGTATGGTGCCCACGAGAACTACCTTTTCTCCCGAGAAACCGAGTTCGATGACATCGTCGCCGGTCTGACGCCGTTTTTCGTCACCCGCCAGGTGTTCACGGGCGCTGGTCGCGTGGGTCTGGGGCAGACGGGGCAGGAGTCGGGTTTCCAGATTTCGCAGCGCGCGGACTACATCGAGACTGAGGTCTCGCTGGAGACCACTTTGAACCGCGGCATCATCAACACCCGCGATGAACCACACGCAGACTCCGATCGCTTCCGCCGCCTGCACGTCATCATCGGTGATGCCAACATGAGCGAGGTCGCCACCTTCCTCAAGCTGGGCACCACAGGTTTGGTCATCGACGCCATCGAGGACGGCGTGCGTTTCGACGACCTGCAGCTCCGCAACCCCGTCGAGGCCGTCCATAAGGTCTCCCGAGACTTGACTTGCACCGAGAAGCTGCAGCTGGCAGACCATGTCACGTGGATGTCCGCAGTGGAAATGCAGTACGAGTACCTGCGTCGCGTGGAGAGCTACGACCAGCAGGGCGACGTCGTCAAGCTCTGGCGTGAAGTGCTCGACGTGCTTTCCGACGACCCCCGCAAGGCAGCCCATCTGCTGGATTGGGTGGCGAAATACAACCTCATGGAGGGCCTGCGTACCCGCCTGGGCGCGGGCTGGGACCACCCGAAGTTGGCGTTGATTGATATTCAGTACTCGGATATTGACCCTGCTCGTGGGCTGTACCATGCGCTGGTGCGCCGCGGTTCGATGCGCACACTCGTGACCGAGGAAGAAGTCGACCGAGCGGTTGAATACGCACCGGAGTCTACGCGTGCGTATGTACGCGGTGGCATTCTGCGCCGCTTTGGCAAGGATGTCGTCGCGGGCAGTTGGACCAGCTTGGTGGTGGACACCGCGGGGGTGTATCGGAGCACTCGTGACGTGGAGTCGCCTGGAATTACGCTGGCCTACATTACGCTGGATGAAGTTGACCGTTTCACTGCCGCAGAATGCGGTGACGTGTTGGAGTCTGCGGAGACAGTGGCCAAGGTGGTTGAGCATCTGCGTACTCTCGGGGCTATCCGCGAACAATAGGCACACATAGTGCAGTAATAGAGCAGTAATACTCAAAAGTTCATTTTTAAGGAGCAATATCATGGCTGGTAACACTCAGGTTTTCGGCGGCGGTTCCGGCGGAGGCGACGAGGAAGAGTTCGGCGAGGTCGCTGGCGGCGGTCAGGCTCAGGAGCACGTTGCAGCTGCTGACGACCTGCTGGATGAAATTGATGGTCTGCTGGAGAACAACGCCGAGGAGTTCGTGCGTTCGTATGTCCAGAAGGGTGGCCAGTAAAAAGTGACTGACCAGCAGGTAGGGCAGCAGGAGCCGGAAGCAACGCCGACACCGGTACCGGCACAGGCGTTGACCCGACGCATCACCGGTATTGAGACCGAGTTCGGCATCACTCTGACGCTGGATGGCTCGCGCCGTCTGGGACCGGATGAGATTGCCCGCTACATGTTCCGCCCGGTGATCGCTAAGTACGGGGCAACCAACATTTTCACCCCCAATGCTGGTCGTATGTACCTCGATGTCGGAAGCCACCCGGAGTACGCTACCGCTGAGTGCGATTCGGTCTCGCAGCTGGTAGCGTACGACCGCTCGGGCGAGGTCATCTTGAATGAACTCGCTGAAAAGGCTGAAGCAGAGCTTGCCGACGAGGGCATCGGTGGCAAGGTCTACCTGCTGAAGAACAACGTTGATACCGTCGGTAACTCCTACGGTTGTCACGAAAACTACCTGGTTGGACGTGAACTGGGACTGAAGTCCCTGTCCAAGCTGCTGCTACCTTTCTTGGTTACGCGACAGCTCATCTGTGGCGCGGGGAAGATTTTCCTGCCGTACCCAACCTCGCCGTATCACAACGATCCGATTCAGTACTGCTTCTCGCAGCGCGCGGATCATGTGTGGGAGGGCGTCTCCAGTGCAACGACGCGCTCCCGGCCGATTATTAACACTCGCGATGAGCCACACGCGGACTCCAACCGATTCCGCCGCTTGCACGTCATCGTGGGCGACTCCAACATGAGTGAGACGACGACTGCGCTCAAAATTGGCTCCACTCAGCTGGTACTGGAGATGATTGAAGCCGGCGTGAAGTTGCCGGACTTCGAAGTCGCCAACGAAATCAAGTCCATCCGTGCGGTGAGCCGCGATATGACCGGCAAGGCCGAGATTCCACTGCGAAGTGGCGAAACTGCCACCGCACTGCAGATTCAACGCGAGTTCCTGGACGCTGCGACGGAGTGGCTGAAGGTCCGCGAAGAAAACATGGTCAACGAGGACAAGGGCATTGCCGGTGCCGGCACGTCCAACGAAGAAATGAGCCGCATTGTCGAGCTGTGGGGTCGCGCGCTCGATGCCGTGGAAACCGGTGACTGGTCTCTCATTGAGCACGACATTGACTGGGCCATTAAGTACTCGCTCATGAAGCGCTACCTGGACCGCGGTCTAACGCTGGAGGACCCCAAGCTTCATCAAATCGACTTGGCCTACCACGACATCCGTCCCGGCCGAGGCATCTTCCGCGCGCTGGAAGCCCGTGGTATTGCCTCGCGGTGGATTACCGATGAGCAGGTCGCTGAGGCGGTCCGCATCGCACCGCCAACTACTCGTGCGAAGCTGCGCGGTGATTTCCTCGTTGCAGCCGAAGACTCCAGTTTGAAGACCGTAGTGGACTGGACACACCTGAAAATCTCCGGCGACGATCCCATCTCCACTATGCTCGGCGACCCCTTTGCCACGGAAAACGATGAGGTCAATGAGATGATCGAGATTCTGACGGCCGCGAAGAAGACCTCGGATACGGATTCGAATAACTAGTTCCGTCCCCGGAAACTGCCCCAGGAAAAGGAGCCCCACAGTCGTGTCTGTCTCACCGGTATCGGAAAACCCCGGATCCGCTGCGATCAGTGAGAACCAACGTCAGGTTCAGCTGCTGTTGGCGCTTGCCGACGACACCGGGTGGGTCAGCGAGTCGTGGATCTCCAAACATGTCGAGGGTTACTCCCGTGTTTCCGAGGATTCCCGGGCTCGTTATTTACGTGCGGACACCGCGGCACTCCTGGCAGCCGGGGTCCCGGTGGAGGTTTCGTCGTCAAGCGCGGGCGATAAGGTCAAACGTCTGCGCCTGAACAGACTACGGTGGCCCCAGCACGACCCCGAGTTCACTGAAGCGGAGGCTTCGGTGGTTTTCCAGGCGGCGAATGCGGCGTTTGGTTCGGAGGAGCTGAGCTCGACGGCTGTGGCGGCGTGGCGGAAGCTCGCATCGTTTGCGCAGCGCAGCGCCATTGCGAAGCCGGATGAGTCGGTGGTGGTGGCCGATGCGGTGGATATGAGTCGAGTGGATTTCAGCACACTGCTGACCGCGATGACCTCGCCGCGCCG
Source organism: Corynebacterium sp. HMSC064H12 (assembly GCF_001809925.1). Lineage (NCBI taxonomy): Bacteria > Bacillati > Actinomycetota > Actinomycetes > Mycobacteriales > Corynebacteriaceae > Corynebacterium > Corynebacterium sp. HMSC064H12. The sequence continues at coordinate 24,617 of NZ_KV799336.1, forward strand.
GACAGTGGAGATGTGGTACTCCCGCCAGTACGGCGTGGATGATGAACTGCGCATGCTGGAGCCGTGGGGTCTGATTAACCTGCGCGGGCGCTTTTATGTGTTGGGCTTTGATCCGCAGCGTGAGGCCGCGCGTATGTTCCGGCTCAGCCGTATCCGCGATGTGTCGGATACAGGGACGTCGGCGACCCAGCCAATGCCCGATGGTGACTTGCAACAGATTGCGGAAAACATGTTGCACCGCGGTGGCAAGACCTATCAGGCGGTTGTTCGTATCGCTCCGAATACCTGCGCTGATGTGGTGATGAAAGCGACCGCGTTGGGGGATGGGCGCTACGAGCTGCCAGCGGCACCTGTGAGTGAGATTGTGTCCACAGGTTTGAGTTACGCACCGGATTTGATTGTGGAATCACCTGAAGAGGCACGGTCGGAGATTATTGCTCGGTTGGAGCAGGTACTCGCTCGCCATGGCGGTTCGAATGGTGCGAAGAACGCTTTGGAGGGCAACTAATGACAGTGCATGCAGCCCGGGAACTGGACGCAGGTGTCAGTGTCGACGAGTTGTTGGCGGTCGTACCGTACTTTTCGCAGCACCGTTCAATGACAGAGGCCGCTACCGAACTGGCCATACCTTTTGCCCGAATTCGGGCAATCGTGGAACAGATTGCAGATATTGACCAGCCGGGACTCCTCGGAGTGCGGGCTTTTGAAGTTGATTACCGCAACAGCTTTGATGTCCGTATTCGCCCTCAGGCAACGGTGCTCAGCCAGCCACGTGCGCTCACAGCCGAAGAAACCGCGACCTTGCTGCTCATCCTGGAAACCATCGAGGACTCCGCAGCCACCACTTCCTCCGAGGCCGCGCAGACGGCCGCGACAAAACTACGCAGTGCTCTGGGAATAAACGTCCCCATCATTGACTCGACCGCTGCGGAAAATGGCAAGGCCTTTTCCTTTTCTGAGCAGATTTATTCCGCGCTGCATCAGCGCAAGGTGTTGAAGGTGCGCTACCGGAATGCCTCAGGGCAGATTACAGTCCGTGAGCTTGACTGTGTCAACGTTTATACAGTTGAATCCACGACGTATCTCCGCGCTGTCGACCGTGCGCAGGAAGACCGTCGTCAGAAGAGCTTCCGCGTCGACCGCCTGGAGGCCGCCGAGGTCCTCGACACTCCCTCCGGTTTCCACCGCCCCGAGCCTGTCGATATCCGTGATCCCCACGCCTTTGGTGCGGAAACGGGAACGTCCGAATGGGCAAGTGTGCTTATCGACGCCGACGCCACCTGGATCGCAGACTATGAACCGGTCTTCTTTACTGAAGATGAGGGAGAAGAAGAGGATACCGAACTGGTCTCTGACCAAGGCTTAGGGCAGTCGGAATTTGTCGCTGACGTGCCGATGTCCGACTTGGCCGCAACAGTCTCCTTTGTGCTCCGCCGTTCACCGAGCGTAACGGTCGCTGAGCCCTTAAAATTGAAAAACGCCGTTGTTGCGCGAGCCCGCGAAGCTTTGGCAGAGTATGGTCGAAACGACAAGGCTTAAATCAAAGCTTAAATCGCGCACGATGTGGCAACTTGCCACTTGTATTTGTATTCATTTGAAAGGTCTCTAAGCGGATGCCGAACCTAGGTCCCTGGGAAATCATCATTATCCTGGTCGTTCTTGTCTTGCTCTTTGGTGCAAAGAAGTTGCCGGATGCCGCACGTTCGCTCGGCCGCTCCATGCGTATCTTCAAGTCCGAAGTCAAGGAAATGCGCAACGATGACGAGCACCAGGAGCAGGCTGCAATTCAGCAGGCTCCGCAGGCCCAGCCACAGCAGCCGTACCAGCCGCAGCAGCAGTACCAGCAGCAGGCACCGCAGGCTCAGCCGCAGCAGCCGTACCAGCCGCAGCCTGGCCAGAACAACCCTGGCCAGCCGCAGCAGTAGTAGAAGGCCGGTTGAAGCGTGACTTCAGCTACATCCACATCACGTCCTCGGAAGCGCCAGCGTAGGCGCAATCCCGAGGGCGTGATGACTATTGTCGAGCACATTCAAGAGCTCCGGCGTCGCCTCGTTCTCGCCCTCGCTGGTATTGCCGTCGGCACTGTTGTGGGCTTTATCTGGTATCAGACCGCCTTTACCATTGGTCAGTTCCGCATACCGTTTACCTCGGTCAATGTTGGCCCTGTGCACTTTAAGTCCCTGGGTGAGTTGCTCAAGGATCCGTACTGTCAGCTTCCACCCGAGATGCGTCTCGGCGGCGGTGAGGGCGCGGAGTGTCGTCTGCTGGCGACCAGTCCGTTTGAAATGTTCATGCTGCGACTGAAGGTCGGTGCGCTGGCCGGTCTGGTGATGTCGTCGCCATGGTGGCTCTACCAGATTTGGGCCTACATCACTCCCGGCTTGGTTCGGAAGGAACGCCGCACCACGCGCAGAGTTGTGACTGCCGCCGCGCTGCTGTTTGTCATGGGTTCCGTCCTGGCCTACTACGTTGTCGCCATCGGTCTGGAGTTCTTGCTCCAGATTGGTGAAGAGACGCAAATTTCTGCACTCACCGGTTCGCAATACTTCGGTTTCCTCTTGGCGCTCATCGTCTGCTTTGGCGTGAGCTTTGAGGTTCCGCTTTTCCTGGTCATGCTGAACATGGCCGGTGTCGTTACCTACGAGAGCATCAAGGACAAGCGCAGCATCATCATTATGTCGCTGTTCATCTTTGCGGCCTTCATGACTCCGGGGCAGGAACCAATATCCATGGTCGCAATGGCAACGGCACTGACGTTGCTGGTGGAAATCGCAATCCAGATTTGTCGTCTCCATGACCGTCGTAAAGCAAATGAGCGACCTGATTGGTTGGACGTCGATGACGAGCAAGGCTCCGGACCCATTACAGCGTCCGGCCCGATTGGCTCCGCCGGCGGTATCGGTGACGTGGGCGGCATTGACGCCCCGACTTCAGTAAGTGCGCCGACGTCGATTCAGCCGGGCGGCATGCCGACGGCATCAGCGGCCCCGACGACCTCTCCGGTCTCTGGCCCCACGCCAGTGAACGCGCCGACGCCGACGCGGGCATCCCAGATGCGTCCTACTCGCAATTCGCGTCCACCACGGCCACAGGGCATGATTCCGGAGACTCCGATGCCGACGCAGGACTTGCGAAATCGTCCGACGAGCGACTTTGATGATGTTCTCTAGCGCGGTTTATGACACTCTAGAGGCATGACTCTTCTCGGCGATTTCGTCAGCCAACAGGATTTCGATCTTGACGACTTTCAGCTCCGCGCCTGCCAATCAATTGAGGCAGGGCGGGGCGTTGTCGTCTGTGCACCCACCGGCGCGGGCAAGACTATTGTTGGCGAATTCGCTATTTATGCAGCTCTTGAGCGCGGTGGCAAGTGCTTTTACACCACACCTATCAAGGCGTTGAGCAACCAGAAGTACCACGACCTAATCGAGGACTACGGCGAGGACCGCGTAGGCCTGCTCACTGGCGACACTTCTATTAATGGCGACGCGGACATCGTGGTGATGACCACCGAGGTGCTGCGCAATATGATTTATGCGGACTCGCCGACGCTGAAGAAGCTCACGCATGTGGTGATGGATGAGATTCACTACCTCGCTGACCGCGAGCGCGGCGCTGTGTGGGAAGAGGTTATTTTGAACCTCGACCAATCCGTGGCCGTCATCGGTTTGTCGGCGACGGTGTCCAACTCCGAGGAGTTCGGTCGCTGGCTTTCCACGGTGCGCGGGCACACGGACGTTATTGTCACGGATCTGCGCCCGGTTCCGCTGCATCAGCACATGCTGGTGGGAAACCGGCTCTATCCACTCTTCGAGGCGAAGTCGGACAAGGTCAATCAGGACCTGTTGGAGGCGTGCCGTCGTGCCGAGTTCGGCTACGGCGACGCTGGGGCCAGGGAGCGCTACCAGTACAAAAAGCACAAGGGCGGTGGGCGCTCGTATAGCTGGGGCGATAAGGGGCAGCGCAAGTTCCGTCCGCCGAAGCGCGGCGATGTTATCCGCATGCTCGGCTCCATGAACATGCTGCCCGCGATCGTTTTCATCTTCTCCCGCGCGGGCTGCGAAGGCGCGCTGGCGCAGGTCGGTGCTACGCGCGCAGAGCTCACTGACCGGGATGAGCAGGAGCGCATCGCCAAGATTATCGATGACGGTGTTGCACACATTCCGAAGGAAGATCTGCAGGTTCTCGGTTTCCTGCGCTGGCGCCGCATTCTCATCCGTGGTTTTGCGGCGCACCATGCGGGCATGCTGCCTGCGTTCCGGCACATTGTGGAAGAGCTCTTTAACGAAGGCCTGGTCAAGGTTGTCTTCGCCACCGAGACGCTTGCGCTGGGCATCAACATGCCTGCCCGCACGGTCGTGCTGGAGAAGCTGGTCAAGTTCAACGGCGAAGCACATGTGGATCTCACGCCGGGTCAGTACACGCAGATGACCGGTCGCGCTGGCCGCCGCGGTATTGACACTGTCGGCAATGCAGTGGTGCAGTGGGCCCCGGCAATGGATCCGAAGGCTGTCGCAGGGCTGGCATCTACGCGCACATACCCGCTGATTTCCACCTTCGCGCCGAGCTACAACATGAGCGTCAACCTCCTGCAGACGCTCGGTTACGACGGCTCGAAGCGCGTCATGGAGCGCTCATTCGCACAGTTCCAGGCGGATGGCGACATCGTCGGAGTCGCCGCCGAACTGTCCAAGGCAAAGCAAGAAGCCGCGGCCCTGCGTGCGGAACTGCTCGGCAGGGGAGCCGACGCGCACGCTGAAGGGGCGGAGGCTGAGGGGTCGTCGTCAAGCGAGGAAGGCAGTTCGCGTGACGACGAGCGCCTGACCCAGATGCTTGAATATCTGGATCTGCGCGCGAAGCTGACCCAGGAGGAGAAGAACGCCAAGCGCCGCAATATTGAAGACCGCCACACGGAAACAGTGACCGCGCTGCGCAGACTCCGTCGAGGCGAGGTTATTCCTCTGCCGAAGGGTAAGAAGGTGCAGCTGGCGGTCGTGTACCGAGAGGACCATTCGAAGTCGAATCCACGTCCCGGTGTCATCAGTGTCGGCGGGTTCGTGGGGCGTGTAGAGCCGCATATCTTCCCAGCGGCGCCGCAGACGGTCGGCGCGATTAAGCTGCCTCGGGATGCGGACCGGCATCCGCGACGTGCACTCGGAATTGTGCGCGCAGAGATTGGCCGCAAGGGGCTAAAGGGACCAAAGAGGCTGAAGCGTCGCACTGGTGGCAACTCGCCGGCGGTGAGGAAGTTGCGCCAGGAGCTGCGCGAGCATCCGCTACATGGCGATCCTGCGGTGGAGACGATGGCTCGTCACGCCGATACGCTGCGGCAGGCCGAGGCGCATGTGGCCAAGCTGCAAAAGCGCGTCGATTCCGCCTCGGATACATTGGCGCGCACATTCGACCGCATGCTGCAGTTGCTAACACAAATGGACTACGTGGAATGGCGGGAGGGAGCGGAGCCGACAATTACCGAGGAAGGCCTGCGGCTGGCGCAGATTCACAACGGCTCGGATTTGCTGGTGGCCACGTGTCTGCGCCGCGGTATTTGGGATGATCTGGACCCCGCGGAACTGGCCGGTGCGGTGTCGAGTTTGGTCTTTGAAAACCGCAAGGCCAGTCAAGGCAGTGACGAGGTGCCTACCGAGCCGCTGGCCAAGGCGCTGGGGAACACCTACCGCATCTGGGAGGAACTGTCGGAGGACGAGCGCCGTTACCGGCTGCCGGTAACGGACTTGCCGGATATGGCTTTTGCCACCGCAATTCATCAGTGGACTGCGGGTGCACCGCTGGGGTACTGCCTGCAAGCCGCCGCCGAGAGTGGCGCGGAGCTGACCCCGGGCGACTTTGTCCGCTGGTGCCGTCAGGTCATTGACCTGCTGCAGCAGATCAAGAAGACCGGCTACTCCACGGACATTCGCGACAAGTCCGCCGAGGCTATTCAGGCAATTCGCAGGGGCGTAGTGGCGCTGAACAATTAGTTGCCGGTTACGTTGGTCAGCCGAAGCCTCGCCGCCCCGAGGCCACTCAACCGGCGACGGGCACAGGCCGACGGGTACAGTTGGCAACTATGAGCAACGGTATCTTTAGCTTTGACATCTATCAGCAGCGTCTGGATCGCACTGCGGAGCTACTCCGCAGCCGCGATGCGGACGCTGCAGTCTTTGGAACCGGCGCTGACCTGCAGTATCTCATTGGTTCTGCGGTCACTTCGCATGAACGCCTGACCGCGCTGGTGGTCACTGCATCCGGCACCACCACGCTGGTACTGCCCGCTGTTGAGCGCGGGGACCTGCCACTGTGTGCAATCGGTGACCTCAATGCCGATGTGGTGTTGTGGGAAGACGGCCAGAATCCGCACCGCATTGTCGCCGACTTGGTGGGCCACGTGGGCACCCTCGCAGTGGGAGCCTCTTTGACCGCTGACCACTTGATTCCTATCCAGGATCTCACCGGAGCTAAGACTGTGTTGGCCGGAGACCTTCTGAAGGAACTGTTCATGCGCAAGGACGCCGCTGAGATTGATCAGCTGCGCGAGGCCGGCGCCGCTATTGACCGCGTTCACGCTCGTGTGCCGGGTATGCTGCGCGCAGGTCGCACTGAGCGCGAGGTCGCCGATGAGATTTCGGCTGCCATCCTGGAGGAGGGGCACGTCGCCATTGACTTCGTCATTGTCGGCTCCGCTGAAAATGGTGCGAATCCGCACCACGATTTCTCCGACCGCGTCATCGAGGAAGGTGACGTGGTGGTCGTCGATATCGGAGGCACCTTGCCGCTTGGCTACCACTCCGATTGCACGCGCACCTATGTCGTCGGCAAGCCGGGGGAGAAGGAAGCTGCAGCGTGGGCGGCTCTGCGCAAGGCGCAGGAAGCTGCCGTGGCGGCGGTGCGCCCCGGTGTGACGGCTGCAGAGATCGATGCGATTGCGCGTAATAGCCTCACCGCTGCGGGCTACGGCGAGTACTTCATTCACCGCACTGGTCATGGCATTGGCCTGTCCACGCATGAAGAGCCGTTCATTATGGCTGGCAATGAGCTCAAGCTCGAGCCTGGCATGGCGTTTTCGGTGGAGCCGGGTGTGTACCTGCCGGGTGAGTTCGGTATGCGGCTGGAAGACATCATCGTTGTCACCGAAGACGGCGGAGAATCGGTCAATAATGGTCCGCACGATTTAATTACCGTCTAATCGAGGTTTAGAGGAAAGGTATTTTCTAGCGCATGGGACACGTACTCGTTCTTGGTGCCACCAGCGAGATCGGCGGGGAAGTTGCCGCGCGACTGGCCAACCACAACACCTTCACGCTCGCTGCGCGCCGCACTGAGGCGCTCGACGGCATTGCCGGTCGGCTCATCGACTCCGGTGCCGTCGCGGTGCACCGCATCCACTTTGATGCCGATGACATCGCGGCACACCGCCAGTTCGTCGAGCACGCCTGGCAGCACGGTCCCATCGACACGGTGATTGTCGCGTTCGGTATCCTCGGTGATCAACGGAAGTGTGAGGAGTCCGGCGAGGCTGCTGCGGCAGTCATTCATACCGACTTCACGGCACAGGCGTCGATTCTCACTGAGATTGTCGCGCGCATGGAGTCCGACATCGCCGCCGGCACGCTGCCTGTGCGCGATAAGGTTGCGGGCCGCATCATGGCCTTTTCCTCTATCGCAGGTGCCCGCGTGCGCCGCGCCAACTACGTCTACGGTTCGGCGAAGGCCGGTCTCGATGGTTTCCTCCAGGGCATGCAGGACCGCCTGCACGGGAGCCATATTCAGCTGACGATTGTCCGGCCTGGCTTCGTCATCGGCCGCATGACCGAAGGCATGAAGCCGGCACCGATGTCCTCGCGCCCCGCCGAAGTCGCTGAGGCCGCCGTCACCGGTTTCGACGGTCGGAAGCCCCACGTCTGGGTTCCGCGCAAATTGGCATTGCTCGCCCGCGCCACACATCTGACTCCGCGCTGGATTTGGCGGAAGATGCCCCGATGAGCCCAAAGCTTCGCGTCGTCGGCATCGGCTGCGACGGGTACGCTGGTCTATCCGCGCGCGCTGTCGATGCGTTGTCGTCGGCTCGCCGCATCATTGGCTCTCCCCGTCAGCTCCATTTGCTTGCCGACGTCAACCTGGACGCCGACCTCTCACCTTGGCCAGGTGGCTTCTGGAAGGACTGGCAGGCCACCCTGGCAGATATTGACCCCGCAGTCGATGTCATCCTCGCCAGTGGGGATCCCATGTTCCACGGTGTAGGGGCGTCCCTAGTTCGGGAGCTCGGCCGTGGCGCCGTGGAGGTTATTCCAGCGCCATCGTCAGCCTCATTGGCCTGCGCCTACCTCGGCTGGCCCTTGCATGGCACTCCGGTGATTTCGCTGGTGACAGGGGAGCCGGGGCTACCTGGAGCCGCGCGTGTGGTACCGGTAGCGGATTCGATGCGGCCCTTCCTGGTGCTGTGCCGAAACGCGGACTCAGTAAAAGAGGTCGCTACGGTTTTAGCCGACCGCCCAGACACCAAGCTCACCGCGCTGACCAATCTCGGCGGCACGGAAGCTACAGGGATGCCCGAGTCCGTTGCCAAAGGCACGGTGGCGAACCCACCGGTTGCAGCTGGAAACCTCACGGTGCTGGCGGTGGAGCCGTCGGGAAGCGCGCGCGGCTGGCTGCGCGACGATGACTTTGATTCGGATGGCCAGCTGACGAAGGCGCCGATTCGCCAAATGACGGTCGCTGCGCTGGATCCGCGGCCGGGAGCTCTGCTGTGGGATGTCGGCGGTGGCACGGGCTCGATTGGCATTGAGTGGGCTCGGCACGGCGGACGTGCGGAAATTTTCGAGCGCGATGCTGTTCGTGCAGAGCGAATTGCTAAGAATGTGGCGGCTCTGTCTGGCAATGTGACCGTCCACCACGGAGCGGCACCAGCGGTGTTGGCAGACTCGAATCTTCGCCCAGATGCCATTTTCATCGGCGGAGGTCTCACTGCTGACGGAATGATTGAAACCTGTTGGCAACGCCTTGCCCCGGGAGGCACCATCGTCGCAAACACCGTGACGCTGGAGTCGGAGGCTCTGCTGTGGCAGGCGCGTCGCGACTATGGCGGGGATGTCACCCGGATTTCCGTGGAGCGCGCAGGTGCAGTCGGCAGTTTCACTGCGTGGCGCCCTGCGTTGCCGGTGGTGCAGTGGGTGGCGGTGAAGCCAGTAGAGCCTGCGCTACCATAGACGTAATTTCTTTGTCTAGAAAATATTGAGGACTCTGTAACTCACAATGACTGTGTATTTCATCGGTGCAGGCCCGGGGGCAGCGGATTTGCTGACGCTGCGTGCGGACCGGCTTATTCGCTCCTGTCCCGTGTGTCTTTACGCGGGATCGATTGTCCCGCCTGAGGTGCTGGAAAACTGTCCCGAAGGCGCAGAGATTATCAATACCGCGCGTATGCCGCTGGATACCATCATCGAGACCATTCAGGCAGCGCATGCGGCGGGCAAGGATGTCGCACGCCTGCAGTCCGGCGACCCGTCGGTGTGGTCGGCGCTGGCAGAGCAGGTTCGCCGTCTCAGCGAGCTTGGCATTGACTACGAAATCGTTCCGGGTGTGCCGGCATTTTCCGCGGCTGCGGCCGCTCTCGGCCACGAGCTCACGGTGCCAACTGTTGGCCAGTCGGTGGTGCTGACTCGTATCTCCGGGCGCGCTTCCAAGATGCCGGAGGGCGAGACCCTGGCGAACTTCGGCCGCACGGGCGCAACTCTGTGCATTCACTTGGCCGCCCACGACATCGATCGTGTGGTCGAGGAGCTCACCCCGCATTATGGTGAGCACGGCCCGGTGGCAGTGGTAGCTTTCGCATCCCGTCCGGAACAGGTTATTCTCCGCGGTACGCTGGCTGATATTGCGCAGCAGGTCAAGGATGCAGGTGTGACTCGTACGGCTGTCATCATTGTCGGCAAGGTGCTCACCGCCGAGGCGTTCCCGGATAGCTACCTCTACAGCGATGATCGCCCACGCGATGAATACGGACGGACCATCCCATGCGTGCACTAATACTGGGTGGAACTGCTGAAGCCCGCGCCCTGGCCAAGCGCCTAGTGGGCGAGGGCTGGTTTGTCACCTCGTCACTGGCCGGTCGCGTTTCCAACCCCAAGCTGCCCGTCGGCAATGTCCGTATCGGCGGTTTTGGCGGTCCCGCAGGACTGACTCGATGGCTAATCTCCGATGCCACTGAAGTCATCATCGATGCCACGCATCCGTATGCAGAACAGATCAGCGAATCTGCTGCTGAAGCTGCCCGAGCCACCGGTATTCCGCTCGTGGCGCTGCATCGCCCTGCGTGGGAGAAGCAGCCAGGCGACAACTGGGTTGAGGTGTCCTCTATGCAGGAGGCCGCGGACGTTGTTGCCGACCGTTTCTACAGCCCGTTTCTCACTATTGGCCGTCAGCAGCTTGCTCCATTTGCCGGTGACTCCAACGGCCGTTACCTCATTCGCTGTGTGGAACAGCCCGCGCCGCCGCTGCCGAAGAATCGGAAGATTATTCTCAGCCGTGGGCCTTACGATGTCGCAGCGGAGCGCAAGCTCATGCGGGATTACGCCGTGGACTGCGTGGTGACCAAAAACTCCGGTGGTGCTGCTACCTACGCAAAGATTGAGGCAGCCCGCGACCTAAAGAAGCCGGTCGTTATCGTGCAGCGCCCGCAGCTGCCCGGCGCGGATATCGCCACCGTCGCCACAACGGTGGATGAGGCGTACAACGCCGTCATCCGCCGGGCGTAGCGGCTAACGCAGCAACTCGCCAGTTCCGCTGGTGCCGCCCTCACCGTAGTGACGTGCGGTGTAGACCCGAGTGGTCTTGCCGGCACGATACGCCTTGGTCGACGACGAACCGATAATCACCATGGTTCGCATATCGACGACATCCGGATCGAACTCCGCCAACGTGGTCACGGTAACGTTTTCCTGCTCCGAGCCAACTGCCCGTGCCACAATCACAGGCGTTGTCGGTTCGCGGTACTCCATGGCCAATGCGCGTAGCTCTCGAATCTGCCATCTCCGCGACTTGGATGCCGGGTTGTAGACAGCAAATGCCATGTCTGCTCCGGCTACGGCACGCACTCGCTTAACGACGACCTCCCAGGGCTTCAACCTGTCGGAGAGACTGAGCATCGCAAAGTCATGGCCAAGGGGAGCGCCCACTCGACTTGCGACAGCCTGAGCCGCAGTCATGCCTGGCACGACTCGAACTGGAATGTCTCGCCACATATCGTCATCAGCGACTTCCAGCACTGCGGCCGCCATAGCGAAGACCCCCGGGTCACCGGAACTGACCACCGCAACTCGACCTCCACGCTTGGCGATATCCAGCGCCATAGTGGCTCGCTCTGCCTCTACGCGGTTGTCTGAGAGGTGGCGGCGTTGCCCGGCGCGCTCAGGAACCCGGTTGATGTAGGTGGAGTAGCCCACCAGATCCGTGGCTCGGGCCAGTTCCTCGGTGACTTCTGGGGTGGTCCAGCGCTCCGCACCCGGGCCTAGGCCGACAACGACGACTTCACCAACTGCTGGGGCAGCCGACTCAGTCGCCGTATCGGTGACTGTATCGCTCGCCGCATCATTAGCTGGCTCAGGCGCCCCAGAAACACTCCGTTCAGTTCCGTAGACAGCGGAAGGCACGACGGCTACTGCGAAGTACGGAACTTTCTCCGGGTCTGCATCGGCCAGCGGGTAGCTGGTGTGCTCATTCATGGTTGCTCGCTCGACAACGTAGGCGCGCTCGAGCATGCCTGCGGACTGCAACGCTGTACGAACCTTCTCAACGTTTTTCCCCAGCTTCATAATGACTACACAGTCTGAGGCGTCAAGAACCGCAGCGATGCGCTCGGAATCAGCGGTGGCGGGAACAACGCTGACGATTTCGGTAGCCTCGCCGAGCGGCTGACCAATCTCTGCTGCCGCCGCAGTAATGCTGGCCACTCCAGGGACAATCTCAGTGGGAAAGTCCTCGCTGAGGGCGTGATGCAGATGCTGGTACGAGCTATAGAGCATCGGGTCACCGAGCGAAAGAACTGCAACACTTCGTCCCTCGGCCAAGTGCTTGTGCAGGCGAGCAGTGGCCTCTGCATAGAAACCGGCGAGCTGCTCGCGGTAGTCGACTGGGCGCCCGGTGGTCACCGGGTATTGCAATTGCTCTTCCACGGCAGCGTCGTCACGCGCGTCAATCAGTTCGGCGGCGATTGAGCGCGCCGTGGAACGTCCGTGAGTTCCTGCATGGTAGGCGATGACATCGGCTGTGCGGATGATGTCGGCACCGCGGAGTGTAATGAGACCTGCGTCGCCGGGACCGAGTCCGACGCCGTAGAGATGACCAGGCTGAGCACTGTAGGAGCCGGACATGGTTTAGATGATCTCCTTTGCGGTCGCAATGGCATTGAGGGCAGCACAGGTGATAGCCGAGCCACCGCGACGGCCGGTGACGGTGATGTACTTCAGCTCTGGGTTTTCGGCACCGGAGTCGATAGTGGCCTGCTTTGATTCCGCGGCACCGACGAAGCCCACTGGCATGGCCAAAATGGCAGCGGGCATGGGGAAGGAGCCCTCATTAATGCGGTTGAGCAGGTGGAAGAGGGCGGTGGGAGCGTTGCCGATGGCGACAACCGCGCCCTCTAGGCGTGGCTTCCACAGCTCCACGGCGGCAGCAGTGCGCGTGGTGCCGAGTTCTTGAGCCAGCTTGGGGACGCGCTCATCACGCAGCAGGCAGATGACCTCGTTGTCAGCAGGTAAGCGCTTGCGGGTAATACCCGAGGCGATCATGTTGACATCGGTGAAGATAGGAGCGCCTTCCTCGAGAGCCTGGCGAGCTGCGCGCACAGCTCCCGTGGAAAAGACGATGTCCTTGGCCAGGTCGGTCTGACCTGCTGCGTGAATCATTCTGACAGCGACGGTTTCCTCATCGGCATCGAAGCGGGAAAGATCGCTTTCTTCGCGAATGATGGCAAACGAGTTACGGTAAATATCCGCACCGTCGGTGTTGTACTCAAAGCGCTTCATAGGCTTAAAGCCTAGTCCACAGCAGTGACTTCGTATTCTCCGTCCCCGGTGGCGAGATAGTCGAAGTAACCGCCCTTGGGCTTGCCGCAGCGACGCTCACAACCGGAGAAGTGCACGCGCCCCTCGGGCAGTCGGCCATCGGCAATTGCGTGAGAAGCATCGCCGCGGGTGTCAGCCAGAGACTTTTTGCAGCCGGGGCGTCCGGTGCAGGCGCTGACGCGCAGCCAGGTGGACTTCCGATCGAAGATCAGACCATTGGGCGCCAATACCTTGACGACCTGTTCGGCAACTTCCTCTTCCAAATCATGCAGGATCAGCGAGTACCACGGAGTGATATGCACCGGCACCTGAGTGTGCGAGATCGCTCGGGCCAGACGCGCCGGGAGGACACCAAAGCGCAGGCCAGCGGCCAGGCTAACCAGGCCATCCGGCTGGTCAATCCAACCGATCTGGCGGGACAGCCCGGCGGTGGCATCGAAGCTCTCAGCCGGAGTCGGCTCCTGGCGACGAACTCGCGCGCCCAATTCCTCGACTACGGCATCAGCAACGCGCTCGGCCGCATTGGCTTCGGCGATGCGCCAGGCTGAACCACGGCTGTCATTCCACACCTTCGCTGTGGTGATGAGAGCCTCCACGACGTCGTCACGCGAGACGACAAGCCCCGAGGTCGCGCCACCAATGATGAGTTCGAACGTGTTCTCATCGTGGGCGACAACACCGAAGTCGGGGCGCTCACCGAGCACGTCACCGCGGCCATCGTCGAAAGCCATGAGTGTGCGACCTGGCAGTGTTGCCAGCGACGGCTCCGCGATGAGGGCCTTGTCGAACTCTTGAACCAGGTCGCGCACATCAGCTTTACCGCCGACGCGACCGGACAGCGGCGACTGAAGAACGTTGCGTACGCGGTCGTGGCTGGTGGAGGGAACCAGCTTCTCTTCTTCCGCGGCATCGGCGAATGCGCCGGTGTTGGTGATGCCACGGATCTGAACATTGCCGCGGGAGGTGAAGTGAATATCACCGTCGCCGAAATTCTCGGCCAAATCGGCGAGTACGGCGAAGCCCGGCGCGGGGAGAAAGCCTCCGGGGAAGCGCAGACGACCAATTGCGCCATCAGCTGCGATATGAACCTTGCGGCTGCCGGGGCAACCGTCCTGACGAGTGCGGGTTCCTTGATCAGATGCAGTCATACTCTCAAGAATACGCAAACACACACAGAGCTGAGCCCCCGAAAACAGGGGCACATTATCCAGCCCCTTTCCAGCCCAACGAAACCATCCTGAAGTGGAGTTTTCATACCCCTCCGCAAAAACATACAAATTCTTCACTGAAAATCCACCGATCTACCTTTTTAAAACCTTATTGTTTTCATAACCTAACTTCCTCTGAATTAAGGGAAGTTTTCATTGGGTTTTCAATCTGGGGTTATTCAGGAGATTTCATGCCACATCACGACGCTGAAGCACTCACGCACGAGGCACACGACACCGTCGGCACCGGCCGTGCCTCGACACAGACACGCTCTGCTTCACGACGAAACCGTCGCACAATCCGAACGGGAATCGGGGTAGCGCTAGCAGGTCTTATGACCATCGGCCTGGCTACACCTGCAAACGCACAGCCACTAAACATCCCGGGCCTATCGGATAGTGGGCTGGCGGATAAGGTGTCGTCGTCAAGCGCAAACCGCGAACTGCCTGGTTTCGGCCATGTACCGAACCCGAATATGGAGAGGCTACTCGGCATCGAGAAAGACGATGAGGAGTCTGGTAGCGAGGGCGCAGGCAGGCAGCTGACCCCGGAACAGGCTCGCGTGGCCGCAGCCTCTCCGCTGAATTCTCTGCCGCTGACCCCGTCGCGCACGGCAAATGCCGGCACGCTGGTCAGCAGCGAGGATGCCGAGATGATGGTGAACGACAAGCTGTGGAATGTGGATGCCAAGCGTATTCACTACAACTCCACGGATTCCCTCGGCAATCCCAGTGTGGACACAGCCCTTGTGGTGACTCCGAAGACGGTGTGGAAGGGCAGCGGTCCGCGTCCGGTCGTGGCAATCGCGCCGGGCACGCAGGGTGGCGCGGAAAAGTGCGACCCATCAATCTCCTCACAGACCGGCCTGAAGATTGAGTTCGGCCCGTTGGACATTATTGCTCCATACGAGACGATTCCGATGGTCGCGAACTTGAAGCGAGGCGCGACTGTGGTGATGATCGACCACCACCGCAATTCCCAGGGTAACCAGGACTACGTCGACAACATCGCCTCGGCACAGTCACTGTTTGATGCCGTGTCTGCCTCACACGAGCTCGGCGTGGACAAAAATGCGCCCGTGGGAATTTATGGCTACTCCCAGGGTGGCTCCGCAGCCGCTGCAGCCGCTGAGCGTGCAGGTGTCTACGCTCCAGAGCTCAACGTCGCCGCATCTGCCGCCGGCGGCCCGCCGTCCGATCTCGCAAACGTCCTCGACCAGATTGATGGCACTACGCTGACCGCCGCGATTGCACTGGCAATCAATTCTGTCCTGGATAAGGATCCGGAGCTGCGCCGAGTCCTCAAGGAAGAAATCAGCCCCGAAGGCAAAGAACTGCTGGACAACGTGGGCAACTACTGCGCGGGTGGCTTGGGTTTCCATCACTCGTTTGAAACCACTGACCAGTACACGACTAGCGGTGAGTCACTCAGCGAGATGATTAAGCGCTACGAGCCGGTACAGAAGGAACTCGCACGCCAGCGCGTCGGCAACTTCGTCCCAAATGCGCCGGTGTACCTCTACTCGGGTGAGCATGATGACATCATCCCCATCAACCAGGTTCGCAAGCTGCGCGATTCCTGGCTGAATCTCGGCTTCACCGACCTGGAGTACGTCGAAAACACGACTTCACCGGTGCTACCGAAGACGGGCATTAACCATATCGTTCCGATGCTCGCGGAACTGACTAATGCCACCGACTTCCTCTGGTCCCACTTCCCAGATCAGCCGGCGGAGCAGTCGCTGGAACTCTAGCAATAGCCCCTGCAGTAGAGTGATGGAGAAATCCACTGCCATGCCGCTGACGAGAAGCTCGGTGAAAATCCGCACGGTCGCGCCACTGTCACAGTCAGACCTCGTCATCGGTTAGAAGGCAGACTCCCGCCGACCGGGGACGCGTTGCTCCCCAGGAAGTGAATGACTACACCGTGATTCTGCTGCTGTCGACCTCGGATACCGACCTTCTGTCCGCCCGCGCGGCCGCTCAGGCCAACCCGGAGGTGTCCTACCGTTGGGCAAACCCGGCGCGTCTGCTCGACGATGATTTGCCCACGCTTGCCGACGGCGCCGATGTCGTCATCATCCGACTTCTCGGTGGCCGCCGCGCATGGGAATCCGGCATCGACTACTTTGTGAACTCCGGTATTCCCACCGTCCTCGTCTCGGGTGAGCAGGCGCCCGATGCCGAACTCACCGAGTACTCGACGGTTCCCGCAAACGTCACCACGCAAACGCACATCTACCTGGCGGAAGGCGGCGCGAAAAACCTCGCACAGCTGCACAATTTCCTGTCGGACACGCTGCTTCTGACCGGTCTTGGCTTTGAAGAGCCCACTCGCATGCCGGCCTGGGGTTTCCTGGAGCGCGACTCCAAGGTGGCCACGGAAGATTCGCGTGGCACCGTCGGCATTATCTATTACCGCGCCCAGCACCTGGCGGGAAATACGCACTACATTGAGGCGCTCGCTGACGCAGTCGAGGCTCGTGGCTACGTCGCCAAGCCCATCTTCGCCGCGTCCCTGCGCACCGCCAGCGATGAACTGCTGGCAGAGTTGGCTTCCTGCGACGCGCTTATCACCACGGTGCTCGCCGCTGGCGGCAACCGCCCGGCGCTCGCGCAGGCCGGTCAGGACGACGACGGTTGGGATGTCGCCGCACTCGCAGACCTGAACATCCCCATCATCCAGGGGTTGGCTCTGACATCCTCCAAGGCGGCGTGGGAAGACAACGACGAGGGCCTGTCACCGCTGGACGTCGCAACGCAGGTCGCCGTCCCCGAATTCGACGGCCGCATCATCTCGGTCGCGTTCTCGTTTAAGGAAATCGACTCCGACGAGCTCATTTCCTACGTTCCAGATCTCGAGCGTTGCGACCGCCTCGCCGGCATCGCCACCCGTTACGCCGCACTTCGCCACATCGACAACGCTGACAAGCGCGTCGCCGTCATGCTCTCTGCGTACCCGACCAAGCACGCCCGCATCGGCAACGCCGTCGGCCTGGACACACCAGCATCCACGTTAAAGGTGCTACACGCGCTTGCCGACGCCGGATACAACCTCGGCGACACCACCAAAATCCCCGGATATGCCACCGCCGATGATGGTGCCGATGAACCAGATGCGTTCATGCACGCCATCATCGAGGCCGGCGGCCAGGACCCGGACTGGCTGACCGAAGAGGTTATGGAGGCAGCCGAGCTTCGCCTGCCCGCTGCCACCTACGAGAAGTTCTTCGCTACCTTGCCGGAAGAACTTCGCTCCGACATGCAGGACAAGTGGGGTGCCGCGCCGGGCACCCTGTACGTCCACCCGGATACCCAGGACATCTACATTGCGGGCCTGACCTTCGGCAATGTCGTGGTCATGGTGCAGCCACCGCGCGGTTTCGGTGACAACCCGGTGGGTATCTACCACGACCCGGATCTGCCGCCGACGCACCATTACCTGGCCTGCTACCGCTTCCTGTCGCTGCCGCAGGCGGAGGGCGGTTTCGGCGCCGATGCCGTGGTTCACATGGGCAAGCACGGCAACCTGGAGTGGCTGCCGG
Organism: Corynebacterium sp. HMSC064H12; assembly: GCF_001809925.1. Classification (NCBI taxonomy): domain Bacteria; kingdom Bacillati; phylum Actinomycetota; class Actinomycetes; order Mycobacteriales; family Corynebacteriaceae; genus Corynebacterium; species Corynebacterium sp. HMSC064H12. The sequence goes on from NZ_KV799336.1 coordinate 42,431, forward strand.
GCAAGACCGTCGGCCTTTCCGCTTCCTGCGGCCCGGATGCTGCCATCGGCGAGCTGCCAATGATCTACCCCTTCCTGGTCAACGACCCGGGCGAAGGCACACAGGCCAAGCGCCGTGCTCACGCCACGCTTGTCGACCACCTCATTCCGCCAATGGCCCGCGCCGAATCCTACGGTGACATCACCCGTCTGGAACAGCTTCTCGACGAGCACCAGAACATCTCCGCCATGGATCCGGCCAAGCTGCCGGCCATCCGCCAGGAGATTTGGACGCTGCTGACCGCCGCGAAGATGGACCGCGACCTCGGCTGGGACGAGCGCCCGGACGAGGAGATCTTCGATGACATGCTCATGCATGTCGACGGCTGGCTCTGCGAGATTAAGGACGTCGCCATCCGCGGTGGCCTCCACGTGCTCAGCCAGGCACCGGAAGACGAATCTCTAATCGGCACTGTGACCACCATGTTGCGCGCCCGCCAGCTGTGGGGCGGCAAGCAGACCCTGCCGGGCCTGCGCGAAGCTCTCGGCCTGGCCGAGGACGGCACCGATGAACGCCACGCTGTGGACTCTATCGATGCACTGGCTACGGCGCTGGTAACCGCCGTGGTGAAGAATCCCGACCAACCGGTGACACAGATCGCGGCTGATGTGCTCGGCTCCGAGGAATTTGCCGATATCGCGGCACCAAACGGCCTCGACCAGGTCGTCGAGCTGCTGCAGTTCACCCGCGACGAAATTCTCCCGCGCCTGGCTGCTACCAGCGAGGAGATCCCACGCATTCTTTCTGCTCTCGATGGCGAATTCGTCCCGGCTGGCCCCTCCGGCTCACCGTTGCGTGGCCTGGTCAACGTGCTGCCGACTGCCCGCAACTTCTACTCGGTTGACCCCAAGGCGGTGCCGTCGCGCCTGGCTTGGGAAACCGGTGTTAACCTCGCCGATGGCCTGATTGAGCGCTACCGCGCCGACCACGGTGAGTACCCCAAGTCGGTTGGTCTGTCGGTGTGGGGCACTTCCGCCATGCGTACCTCGGGCGATGACATCGCCGAGGTGCTCGCGTTGATTGGTGTGCATCCGGTGTGGGATGACGCATCTCGCCGTATTGTCGGCCTTGAGCCGATTCCGCTGGAGGAGCTGGGCCGCCCGCGCATTGACGTGACCGTCCGTATTTCCGGCTTCTTCCGTGATGCGTTTCCGCATGTTATCGACCTTTTGGATGATGCGTTTCAGCTCGTCGTCAAGCTTGATGAATCCGATGAGGACAACTACGTGCGCGCCCATGCGAAGGCCGACCAGCAGGAGCGCCCGCGTCGCATCTTCGGTTCCAAGCCGGGCACCTATGGAGCTGGCCTGCTGCAGCTGATCGATTCCGGTTCCTGGCGCGATGACGCGGACCTGGCAAAGGTCTACACGACCTGGGGTGGCTACGCCTATGGCCGCGGTGTCGATGGGGAAGAGGCAGCTGACGACATGAAGACGGCCTACCGCCGTATTCAGGTTGCCGCGAAGAATGCCGATACCCGCGAGCACGATATCGCCGACTCCGATGACTACTTCCAGTTCCACGGCGGCATGATCGCCACGGTCCGCGCACTGACGGGTTCCGCTCCGGAGGCCTATGTGGGCGATTCCACCCGCCCGGACGCCGTGCGCACCCGCACCCTGCACGAGGAGACGCGACGCGTCTTCCGTGCCCGCGTGGTCAACCCACGCTGGATGCAGGCAATGCGTAACCACGGCTACAAGGGCGCCTTCGAAATGGCCGCAACCGTCGACTACCTCTTCGGTTACGACGCGACGGCGCAGGTCATGGATGACTGGATGTACGAAACGCTTACCGACGAGTACGTTGCGAACCCGGAAAACCGCGAGTTCTTTGAACAGTCGAATCCGTGGGCTCTGCACGATATTTCCGAGCGCCTGATGGAGGCCGCCGAGCGCGGTATGTGGGAAAACCCCGACCAGGAACGCATGGATCTGCTGCGCCAGACCTACCTGGATACAGAGGGCGACTTGGAGGAGCGCGCTGACCGGTAGGCGACCGCTAGTCGTCGTCTAACCGGCCGATAGCCGTAACCACTTGCTCATCTAGTGGCGGTTACACTGGGGAACTATGAGCAAGTGGTTCACAATTATTTACCTCATCGCCGAGATTGCGGCCTTTATCGCACTTGGTGAATGGATTGGCTATGGCTGGACCGTCCTGCTGGTTCTGGGTCTATTCATTCTGGGATTGGTTTTCGCCGCCATCGAGTTCAAGCGCATCTACCAGAAGTTGCTGCTGGATACTTCTCGTACTCTTACTGAGTACGGACAGAAGCATCCGGAGGAGGCAATCAAGCGCTCGGCAAAGGGCGCGGGACACTTTGTGGCTGACTCGGCAATCCTGTTGGTTGGCTCTTGGCTGATTGCCCTGCCGGGCGTCGTCTCCACGGTTGTTGGTTTCCTCATGGTGCTACCGCCGACTCGCTGGCTGATTCGTAAGAGCGGATCGGTGGCGCTGCTCAACGGACTCCGCAACTTCAGTGACCGCAGCATGATGGTGGTCTCTCAGTACGGCATGAACCCGGGTGCTCCAGGAACTGGCGCTGGTGCTGGCGGTTTTTCGGGTTTCCCTGGATTCTCTGGTGGTTTCCCGGGTGCGGATGGCAAGGCCTTCCCACAGGATAAAATCGTCCCACCGGCACCGGACAACGCCTGGGATGATGACCAGGACGACAGCGACAAGCGCTAACTCAAAAACTCGCAAACGTAGAGAGTTCTCTTATACAAGTGCACACTAACCGCCAAGCGCGCTCCAGCGAGCACGGGAACGTCGCTCAGAAAGACGCTTCGAAAGACATTCTGGAGAATCCGAATCGCTGGCAGGCGCGCTTTCGCGCGCTTACCCCACTAAAGCAGCGCCTCGTTCTCGCCTTCATTGCAATCCTCGCTGGTGGATTGCAGTTCTTAAGCTATGCGCCCATGAGCTGGTGGTGGACGGCCTGGATCGGCCTCGCCCTGCTCATTTTTGCCTTCTTCTGCGCAGCCGATTGGAAATCCAGCGTAGTGGTGGGCTTCAGCTGGGCAACAGCGACGGCTCTTTTCTCACTGCCGTGGATCGGCTCCTTCGTCGGCATTGGCCCCTACGTGGCGCTCTCAATTGTGCTGGGACTGCTCGCAATTCCGGCGGCGCTTGCGATGTGGCTGATTGCCCAATCCAGTTTCCCCCTCGCGCTGAAGCTCCCTGGCATGGCCGCTGCGCTCGTGGCAGGGGAGGCGCTGCTAGCCCGCTGGCCTTTCGGAGGCTTCCCCTGGCTCCGCGTTGCCTGGGGGCAGGTCGACGGCCCGCTGGCCCCAGCAGTGGCAATCGGCAGCACTGCATTGGTCACTTTCCTCGCTGCTTGCGTTGGTGCGGGACTGGTCGCGCTCACGCTACGTTCCTATGCAACCTCCGCTGCGCTTTTGGTGGGAGCGTTATTCGTCGGCTGGGTTCTTCCTGCGTGGACCCAACCGCTGCCTGAGCCTACGGCCGCTGACAACACCCGTGTCGCGGTTATCCAGGGCAATGTTCCGCGCCTCGGTTTAGAGTTCAATGCCCAGCGCCGCGCAGTCCTGCAAAACCACGCCGATGCCACCAATGAGCTGGCCCGACGTGTCCACCAAGGTAAGGAAGAGCAGCCGGACATCGTCATCTGGCCCGAAAACTCCTCCGATGTCAGCCCGTTTACGGATGGGGAAGCGGCACGCATTATCGAAAACGCCGCGATGAATATTGGCGCTCCCATCGTGGTCGGCACCTTTACCTACACCAATGGGGTGCAAAACACCATGGTGGTCTGGGATCCGCAGACCGGCCCCGGCGACCAGCACGAGAAAATCTATCTCCAGCCCTTCGGCGAGACCATGCCATTCCGCGAACTGCTACGTCACTTTTCCGACATGGTCGCTCACGCCGGAGACATGACTCCGGGCAACGGCGATGCCGTGGTTACAACGCCAGGCACCGATGGTTTAAAGAAGGTCAATCTAGGCGTGGCCACCTGTTACGAAGTGGTCTTCGATGGTGCCTTCCGCAACGCAGTCAAACACGGCGCAACCATGCTGGCCACGCCCACAAATAACGCCACCTTCGGTTTCACCGACATGACCTACCAACAGCTGGCCATGAGCCGCATGCGAGCCATGGAGTTCCAACGCTCCACGGCCGTCGCCGCAACCAGCGGTGTGAGCGCGATTGTGGATGCGCACGGAGACGTCGTAAAGCGGAGCAAAATCTTCGAGCAGAAGGTACTCACTGAAACTCTGCCTCAGTACGCCCACCTGACTTTTGCAGCCCGCTTCGGGACGTGGATTGAAGGTCTACTGACCGCATTCGGTATTCTTTGTGTGGTTGGTGCCGTCCTGCGTCGCCGTGGCGGAGATGCCAGGGCAGGCGCAGATGAAGTTGATGGCCGGGATACTGAGCAGAACATGCACTAAGGAGAATCACGAGTGACTGCCCTAAATGAGTCGACGCTGGTTGTCATTCCCACTTTCAACGAGCGGGAAAACCTGCCGGGCGTGATTGCACGCCTGCGCGCAGCGGAGCCTCGCGTCGACATTTTGGTTGTCGATGACTCTTCACCAGACGGCACCGGTGAGCTCGCCGATGAAATCGCTGCCGCTGACAAGTCGGACAACGGCGAAGAGCACATCTACGTCCTGCACCGCGAGGGCAAGGGCGGTCTCTGGGGTGCGTACCGCGCGGGCTTCGCTTGGGGTCTCGAGCGCGACTACGAGGTTCTCTGCGAGATGGATGCCGACGGCTCCCACGCACCAGAGCAGTTCCATCTGCTGCTGGAGAAGCTCGAGGACGGTGCCGATGTCGTCATCGGTTCCCGCTACATTCCGGGCGGCAAGACCGTCAACTGGCCAATGAGCCGTCAGGTTCTCTCCCGCGGCGGCAACCTCTACATCTCGCTGGCGCTCGGCGCGGGCATCTCGGATATCACCGCTGGCTACCGTGCTTATCGACGGGAAGTTCTCGAAACCCTTGACCTCGAGAACATTGGCAAGGCTGCGTACCTGTTCCAGACCGAGCTCGCTTTTGAGGCTGTACAGGCGGGCTTCTTGGTGGAGGAGGTTCCGATCACCTTTACTGAGCGCGAGTACGGCGAGTCCAAGATGGATGGCAGCTTTGTGAAGCAGTCTCTGCTGCAGGTCACCAAGTGGGGATTCAAGCACCGCTCGCAGCAGGTAAAAAACCTGGGGTCGGAGATTGGTCGCCTGGCTGGTCACGAGTTTAAGCAGCGATTCCGCAAGTAGGGCTAGGGCAGCCCCAAAGATTGCGGCCTACCTGTGTGGAGACGGGCTGCCTGTATGACTGCGGGCTGCAAATGTGAATACGGGCTGCCTGTATGAATGGGGGCTGCAAATGTGAAACTGTCTTAGTTTATGACAGTTTCAAGCCATTTTTCAGGCCATTTTTGTCATAAACGCAGTCAGTAACTCGGATCGGCCCGCCGCAGCCAGGCACCAACAAAAAACGGGCCCGAATAAGGAGCAAAACCTTATCCGGACCCATTTTGCAGCATGTAATTCACAGCTGCAGCGCCCTAAAGCTCACTAGCGCAAGCCAGCTCAAACCTTACGCGTTCTTCTCTGCCTCTTCGGCTTCCTTCTGAGCCTTCAGCAGGCGAGCGGCGTTACGACGACGCTTGCGCAGCAAGTCAACGCGCTCATCCAGCAGCACGTCGAGCTCCTCAATGGAGCGGCGCTCACGGAGCATGTCCCAGTGAGTCCTCGGCGGCTTCACCGGCTTAGCTTCAGTGCCTTCGCCTTCAACCAGCTCACCAATCTGGCCATTCTTGCACAGCCATTCACCTGGAATTTCCGCGTCATCCGCGAATGGGACCTCGAAGATCTCACCGGATTCAGTGCGGTAGCGGACCATCATTCGCGGCGCGAGGTCATGATCGCGATCGGTCTCATACGAAACGGCGCCCATGCGACTGCCACGAAGAACTCGATCTGCCATGTGGAACGTGCCCCCTTTGGTAGAAATACTAGACCACACATTATAACGCCTTAGTCAGCATTCATGCCATAATTGACTTCTGTGTCAGATCAAAAGCCGAGCACAACTATCGCCAATTGCCAGTGGTGTGGCCGCGAAATGGAGGTCGCGATCCGCGGTCGCCGGCGCAAATTCTGCAGCCAAGCCTGCCGGCAGCGCGCGTATGAAAAACGCACCGGCGTAGCAAAAGGCGCCTCCAGGCCGATTGCCGAACGAATCAATTCGGATCTCACGCTGAAGACCACCGATGCCACGAGCAGGTCGGCGGGCGATGACGTCGTAAAGCGAATAGGGGACGGGCTCTTCGAAGTACGTTGTCTCGCCGAAGACTTGCGCACCGCGCTTGACGACGACATGGAGACTTCCGTCCTACAGGAGATTACGCAGGAATTGATTATGAAAACGCGTGAGGTGGAACGGTTTATCCCATAGCGGATTAAAAGGATAGGATGAGCACTATGAATTCTGGTGTCCGTAAATCAATTATTACTTTGATAGCCGTTGCAGTTGTTGCGCTCGCAATTGTTATTGTGGGACCAGTTTTGTATCGCGTTTTCACGCATGAAGGGGTGCGTACTGGGGATTTCGAGGCTAACGAGCTGCCTGCAGCAACGACTGACGCGAATGGCACCTGGAAGATTGTCGGTGGCGATAACTCACAGAACACCTCCGTTGGCTTTACTTTTAACGAGGTGCTGCCAGGCAGTAGGCGGACGACGTCCGGTTCCACCCACGATGTCACTGGCGAGCTGAAGGTTGCTAACAACAATCTTGAGGACGCATCCGTTGTTGTTGACATGGCAACTCTGACTAGCGATATTGAACGTCGTGACATCAATGTCCGCAACAATATTTTCAGCGTTGAGCAGTACCCAGAAGCTAAGTTTGAGCTTGCAGAGCCGCTCGATATTTCAAGCATTCCAGATAACGGCCAATGGGCAAATATCGAGATTCCGGGACGCCTGACCATTCGCGGTGTCACCAATGATGTCACCGTGCCAATGAAGGTCGCTCGCACCGAAAACCTGGTTTTGCTGTCGGGCACCTTGCCAATCAACCGCCTGGATTACAACGTGCGCCTGCCACAGTTTGTAGCTGCATCCATCGAGGAGAACGGCGAACTCAATCTACGCATTGTCGCGGAGAAGCAGGACACGTAGGTTTCGGCTAGCAGGAACGGCCATCTAAAGATTGATCGCACGAGAACGAATCTAAAAGAGGCTTCTAGCCAGGGAAAATATGCCCCGTTTCGTCACTGTGACGTAATAAAGACATTTAGTCACACACCACAGAAGTCCCGCCAAAAAACAATTTTGATAGGCCAGTTGGGAGCCGCAACAATATGAACACCTACGAAGCAATGTTGCTCGCACGAAAGGTGCGAATGGTGCTACTGATTATCTTCATTGCATTCGTGGCCTACAAGGGCGTGTGGTGGCTCGTGGCTGTTGGCATATTCCTGATTGGCATGACGCTGTGGCAGAACAAGCGACTGCGGGAAGAGATTGCCGTCCGCAACGCGGATGAGCTTGCAGCAGACACCAAGACCAATGAACAATAAGCCCGACAGCATGGATCAAGCGCCAAGGTAGAACGCGGCGGCGGAAAACGTGGCAGCCCTAGAAATTCAGAACCCCCCAGGGCTGGCCACTGTCAATATTTGTCCGATAATATACATTATGACATTTTGGCTTTAGGGGTCCGTCCTCCCCATTAGCGCCGATACCGCAGCTACCGCCAGATCTAGCCAGTCATCCAGCCAGCCAGTCAGTCAGATTGTCCCGCCAACCCGCACCGCCATGCCCACTCAGCAAACAACTATTTTTCGCTACACGGCTATTCAGGAATTTTTAGTAAAATTTCTCGCATGCCTGACCTCTCAGACACATCCAGTAGCTCCGACAGACCCGATACGTCAGACACGTCAGATAGAGCTGACTCGTCCGACGACCCTGAGCCTCGAACCAAGGTAAACGGGCTCTCTGTAGCCGCAGTAAGCGCAATAACCGTAGCAACCGCAACATCCTCAGCGAACGCAGCAAACACTCCAGGTGATGCCGCGTGATTGTATCCGCGCTCATTGTATTCGCAGCTTTTCTTTTTCTCGTTTTCGCCAACGCAGTTTTCGTTGCTGTCGAGTTTTCCTACCTCACGGTTAATAGGAATGACGTCAAGAAGGCCGCAGACTCCGGCTCAAAGTCCGCATATTTAGTAGACCGTGCTCTATCACGCACCTCTACTAACCTCTCCGGCGCACAGCTGGGAATTACGGTCACCAGCCTCGTCGCTGGTTTTCTTACCGGTCCTTCCCTCGGCGTGCTCCTCGAAGCCGCTTTTGGTGGCACTAGCGTCTCTCCCGCCACCGTCACTGCAATCAGCACTACGGGCGCTTTCATTATCGCAACCTTCACTCAAATGGTCTTTGGTGAACTCGTTCCCAAAAACTGGGCCATCGCCGAGCCCATCAAAGTCGCAAATCTCGTGGTCAGGCCGCAAAATGCCTTCATGTTTGCATTCGGCTGGCTGGTCTGGCTGCTCAACAGCGCGGCTAATTGGGTACTAAAACGGCTCGGCTTCTCCCCTGAGGAAGAGGTTGCCAGTGCCAGAACCGCGGAGGAACTCCGTGCCGTCGTCACGCGCTCTAGCGATGAAGGAAAGATTAACCCGCAGACCGCCGAGTTGGTGGCGCGATCAATTGAGTTCGGCGAGCGCACTGCGGCTGATGTGATGACGCCACGCACGCAGATTATCTTTATCGAAGATCAGAGCGTCGCAGAGATGCTGACGGTCGTCGCAGATTCTGGACATGCACGCTTCCCCGTCGTTGGCAATAGCGTCGACGACATTCGCGGCGTGGTGCATTACACCGACCTGCTCAGCGTGCCACACGCACAACGCTTGACGACGTCGGCTGCGAGCCTGGCCAAAGATGTACTCGTGGTAAATGACTCGACCACACTTGATCCGCTGATGCGTCAACTGCGTGAGGATGCATACCAGTTCGCGGTGGTTGTCGATGAGTACGGCGGCACGGACGGCATTGTGACGTTGGAGGATCTCGTCGAGGAAATCGTCGGTGAAATTGACGATGAACAGGACGATCGTTCGTTGCTCTACAGCCGGATTAGCCCCAATACGGTGATTGTTTCCGGTCTCATGCGCCCTGATGAGTTGGGAGAGATCCTAAACCTGGTCCTGCCGGAGGGCGAAGAATCCGACACTATTGGTGGATTTATCACCGAACGCTTGGATCGCATGCCTCGCTTCGGCGACACGATTACGGTCGAAGCCACCGACCACGAAAACCTCGATGAGGAGAACTTGCCTACCACCGCTGAAGTTGCATTTCGAGTCGAGCGCATGGCGCGTCACCGCGTTGGCCGTATTCGTGTCCAGGTGGACCGCGCCGGCAACAAGGTCACGCGCACGGATGAAGGCGCTCACCAGGACGGAACCAGTCACAACCACGTCGAGCACAACAGCGAAAAGGAGGGCTAGAACATGCCACTACTTACTCTTATTTTGCTGTTGGCCCTCAATGCCTGGTTTGTCGCCGCTGAATTTGCGATGGTCTCGGCTCGCCGCGATCAAATTGAACCGGATGCCGTCAGCGGCTCTACCAGCGCAAAGTACGCGCTGCGCGGTATCGAAAACGTGTCGGTCTCCCTGGCGGCAACACAGCTGGGCATTACCGCCTGTTCCCTGCTCATCGGTGCCGTCGGCGAGCCTGCGATTGCGCACTTCTTCGAGCCCTACATGACAGCGCTGGGACTCCCCGCGGGCACCGCCCACGTGGTTGCGCTGGCGTTGGCGCTGCTGATTGTCACTTTCTTACACATGGTTGTCGGCGAAATGGTGCCGAAGAACATCGCTATTGCGGCCCCCAGCCCGACGGCGAAGTTCGTGGCTATTCCGCTGTATGTGATTGTGCGGGTGCTCAATCCGGTTATCTGGGCGATGAATACGACCGCGAACATCGTGGTTCGCAAGATTCTTCGCGCCACTCCGAAGGACGAGGTCGATTCCTCCTTCACCGCTAGTCAGGTGCAGGATTTCGTCGCCGAGTCCGGGCGTCAGGGCCTTCTCGACAATGACGAGCTCGCGCTCCTCCACAAAGCTCTCGGCTTCGAGCATCTCACCGCCGCGGATGTCACTATGCAACTCGACACCCTCGTTACCATTGGCCCCGACGCCACCGTCGCCGACATCGAAGAGCTCAGCGCACGCACGCGCTTTTCCCGCTTCCCCATCACCGATGCCGATGGCAGCTTCATCGGCTACCTTCATGTCAAGGATTTGCTCTCGCTTGACGACGGTCACCGCGACCGACCCTTCCCGCGGAATCTGATTCGCACCTTCGCAAGCGTCAGCCCGGATGCCAAGCTCCAGACGGTCATGCGGCTGATGCAGCGCGAGCAGGCTCACTTTGCCTTGGTGACGGAGGAAAATAGTACTTCGGAGAACTCTGTCAGCGGAATCGTTGCGCTGGAGGACGTACTAGAAGAGCTCGTCGGCGAAGTCCGCCAGGCAACAGCCTAGCGCGTGCGCCGACGAGCCCCGTCGATTCCAGCTGGTTACTTGCTGCTGAAAGCTTGTTAGCTAATTACTTCAGTGCAGCCAGTGCGGAGTCGTAGTCCGGCTCCGTGGTGATCTCATCGACCAGCTGGTTGTAAATGACCTTGCCCTCTTCGTCAGTGACGACTACGGCACGAGCAAGCAGGCCAGCGAGCGGGCCATCCTGCTGGACAACACCGAAGGCTTCGCCGAAGCCGTGGCGGAAGTCCGAGGCAACCTCAACGTTGTCCAGGCCTTCTGCAGCGCAGAAGCGGCCGAGAGCGAACGGCAGGTCACGCGAAACATTAACCACGACGGTGTTGTCCAGCCCAGCAGCGTCCTCGTTGAAGTGACGCACCGAAGCTGCACAAACACCGGTGTCTACCGACGGGAAGATGTTGTAGACGACCTTCTTACCAGCGAAGGTCTCATTGGTGACCTCGGCGAGGTCACCACCGGTGAGGGTAAACTCCGGAGCCTTGTTGCCCACCTGGGGCAGGTCTCCGGAAAGCTGGACTGGGTTGGACTGAAATGCGGTTTGTGTCATAGCGCCCTTTTTACCGCCTTTCGTCCGGATCCTCCAGGCTGTTTCCTGGAAATCAGTAGAATCGTGACAGAAATGAAATTCCGGGCCGCAGTATCTTGAGCAATCTTTCGTACCTTGCGGTCCGGGCCACGCTATTCAGCGGGCCCCACGTTTATACTCCGAGGAAAGGCAGCCATGAGTTTGATTACCGCAATTGTGTCCATCGATGTCGAAGCTGACAAGATTCCGGAGGCCGCCGAGACCATCGTCGAGATCGACGGCGTGACTGAGGTCTACTCCGTTACTGGTGACTGGGACTTGGTCGTCGTGGTGCGCGCAACTAATCACGATGATTTGGCGGAAATCATTCCAAATCTCATCAGCAAGGTCGACGGTGTTATTCGCACTCAGACTCAGCTGGCTTTCCGCACCTACTCTCAGCACGACCTGGAAAGTGCATTCTCCATCGGGCTGGAGTAGCCGCGGATTCTTCCACCGAGCCGTGCGGTATGCGGGAGCTACTTAACCACTTCCGCCATCGCGCGGCCTGCCTGGCGGCCACTGAAAATACAGCCGCCCAGGAATGTACCTTCCAGCGCGTTGTTGCCGTGAACGCCACCGCCACCGAAGCCAGAGGCCTCGCCTGCAGCGTAGAGCCCCTCAAAAGGTGTTCCGTCCGGGTGCAAGCACTGGCCGTCGAGGGTGGTCTCGATGCCACCGAGCGTCTTGCGGGTCAGCATGCGCAGACGAATAGCAATCAGTGGGCCGTTCTTCGGATCCAAAATCGGTGATGGCGGCACGGAGCGGATGATCTTGTCCCCGAGGAAGTTCCGGGCCACGTTGACGTAATTGACCTGGTAGTCCTTGGAGAAGGGATTACCGGTCTGCATATCGCGCTGACGAATCTGCTCCTCGAGCTTCTCCAGGTCAATCTTCGGCGCTGCGGCTCCGGACTCCCCGCCCGAGCTCGCCTCCACAATCTCGTTCATCCCCTCGACCAGCTTTGGCAGATTGTCGGCAACCACCCAGTCTTCGCCGTTGTCCATGAACGCCTGAATAGGTGCGGCAACACCAGAGGTCACCTTGCCAATCAGCTTCTTGATCTCCTTGTCGGTCAGATCCGGATTCTGTTCTGAGCCAGAGAAAATAAACTCCTTGCCCACGATGTTCTTATTCAGCACAAACCAGGAATACGAGTGTCCGGTGGCCAGAATGTGCTTCATCGTGCCGACAGTATCGGCGCCCGGAATATATGGCGCTGGCAGGCGGCTTCCTTCTGCGTCAAACCACATGGCCGACGGCCCCGGGATGATACGGATACCGTGATTCGGCCACACGGGATTCCAGTTCTTCATGCCCTCGGTGTAATGCCACATGCGGTCACGGTTGACGAGGTTTGCGCCGGCCTGCTCTGCAATCTCGATACCACGGCCGTCAACATGCTCTGGCACACCGCAGACCATGTCCTTCGGCATCTCGCCCAGGCGCTCGGTCGGCCAGCACTTACGCACGGCTTCCAGGTTGCCGCCAACACCGCCCGTCGCAATGCACACGGCCGACCCGCGGATCTCAAAGTCCTCCCCTGTTTCCTCGCGTGACGACGCCACTCCTCGCTCTAAAGATTCACAGGGAACCAGAATCTTGCCACGCACGCCGACGGCGCGGCCATCTTCGACAATCAACTCGTCAACGCGGTGGCGATGGCAGTATTCCACCAGCCCCTTCTTCGCAGCTTCAGCGACCGGCTCTGCGAATACGCGGACGATTTCGGGGCCTGTGCCCCAGGTGAGGTGGAATCGGGGTACCGAGTTGCCGTGACCGTCGGCACGCCCTTCACCGCGCTCAGCCCACCCGACGACAGGCAGGAACTTCACGCCGAGATTGCGGAGGTAGTCACGCTTCTCCCCTGCCGCGAAGTTCAGGTAGGCCTTGGCCCACTTGCGTCCCCAGTTGTCTTCCTCGCGGTCGAACTGCGCGGAGTTGAACCAGTCAGCTTCAGCGAGCTCGCGGTTGTCCTTGACTCCCAGGCGGCGCTGCTCTGGCGAGTCGACGAGAAAGATTCCTCCCAGCGACCAGAAAGCCTGTCCGCCGAGGTTGTTGGCATTCTCCTGATCGACAAGGATGACCTTCTTGCCGGCCTGCGTGGCCTCATACGTCGCGACCAATCCGGCAAGTCCGGCGCCGACGACAACAATGTCTGCAGTACGTGTGGTGCTCTGAGCGTTCATAGTTTCGTTTTTAGACCCTAAACATCACCTTTGAGGTGGTTTTGCCTAAAAACGTGATTTATTTTTACAGGCATTATTTATCTGGCGAATTTCCAACGCGCCCGGAGCCGCCCACTGCTAGTGAGGCCTGCGTGGCGCATGCACGAGCTCGACCTGTACGAGCGTGACTTTCTCTGCGCGCACGAGCGCTTCAAACAGCGACAGATAGTAATTCCACATCCTCCGGAACACTCTGTCGTAGCCGATACCAGCGGCTTCGCGCGCATGCGCCGCAAAGAAATCTCGCTGGAGCTGCAAGGTCGTCGCGAAGTGCGCCGGAATGTACTCTTCCGCCGCGATACGCAGGCCGGTTTCCCGGTCCACCATCTTGCGCAGCTCTTCCATGGTGAAAAGCTGCAGCTGCGGCCACACGTAAGCGCGTACGAGGTCCAAGCTGCGCTCGGCGAGCGCATCGAATTTGTCCGTCGCTACCACCATTTGGACTACGATGGTGCCGCGGTCGACAAGCAGACGCTCGGCGCTCTTCAGCCAGCGCAGCGCACCTGCACGACCGAAGGTCTCCAGACGCCCGACGTTGATAACCGCCTCGAAGTCGGACTCGAATTCGCGTGGCGACGGAATGTTGCGATCCATCTGGATCACATCGACCGCGCCGCGCAATCCGGCTTTTTCCACCCGTTCCAGCACCGTTTCGGTGTGGTCATCAGAGACGGTAATAACCTCCGCGCCCGCTCCTCTTTCTGCAGCCCGAAGGGAAATTTCTCCGCCTGCCGACGGCCATTCGGCGACACGGTCTCCGGCCCGGACTCGAGCAAGATCGAGGATGTGCTCAATATTGCGCACCTGGGCATGCAGAAAATCGGCACGCGCGACGGATTTCGGGGCATCGACATAAGTCACGTCAACTGACCAGTGCGAGGGAACCCCACCCTTGCCAGCACCACGGGCATAGTTTTGAATCTGTTCCCGCGACGAGGTTCGCACTCCGGAGGCGAACAGGCCGGAACCGCCCATCAGCAATTCGCCGGAATAGAGCTCGAGCAATGAGGTCGGCAACTCTCCCGCCATATCTGGCCCATCGAGACGCGGACGTGAACGCGCGACTTTCATCAGACCACGTGCCAGCGGCCCCAACGAAGCAATATCAAGCTCGGCGCTGAGCAGTCGGCTGAGAAGCTCTGGCAAATCATCACTGGACCATTCGCCCGCGAGATAGGCCTCCCCCAATCCGAGCCATTCTGAATCAGCTAGTCGAGAATAGAAAACAGGATCAATGACGCTGAAAACGACTGGACGAAACGATTCAGAACTAGTGGGAGATTCACTGCCGCCGCTAGAGCTGGCACCACCGACTCCGTCGATAGCCAAATCGGCGTCACCCGTCGACCGAGTAATGAAAGACTCCCCGACAAACTCACCGGATTCAACCAGTTCAATGCCGTTATCCTGGCAGAGTCGCTCAAAAGAGCGTTCCATCATTTCGGCACGTTTCGCTAGAAAACGCCCCTCTGGAATACGCGCAACCCGAGGCCATCGCTCTGCGTCAATTGCCTGCCGGCTTGCCGAATTCACCCTGCCCGAACCTCCTAACAATCGCGCCGCATAAAGGTACGAATAACGAACTGAGTTTGCTCTCGCAGCCTACCGCGCAGGGACCCAGAATAGGCGGTGGCGCACCGAGAGGATTACTATTGTGGCTTGCCGGCTAAAAGCCGAATCTAAAACTTCGAGAACTTTCAAGTCTGTGAGGAGAAAATACATGACCGAGACTCCGTACCGCCCGCACTCCGGACGCCCGCACGTGGTCGTCATCGGTTCGGGTTTCGGTGGCTTGTTCGCGGCGAAGAAGTTGCAGGGCGCCGAGGTCGACGTCACTCTCATCGACCGCACTAACCACCACCTGTTCCAGCCACTGCTCTACCAGGTAGCAACGGGCATCCTGTCCTCGGGCGAAATCGCTCCGTCCACTCGTACAATCTTCGACGGTGTTCAGAACGTTCGTGTTGTCAAGGGCGATGTCACCGACATCGACGTCGAAAAGCAGGTTGTGACTTCGGAACTGGGTCACCAGACTTCCAAGTGGGAATACGACCACCTCCTGGTTGCCGCTGGCGCTGGCCAGTCCTACTTCGGCAATGATCACTTTGCCGAGTTTGCTCCGGGCATGAAGAACATCGACGACGCACTCGAAATCCGTGCCCGCATCATCGGCGCGTTTGAGCGCGCCGAGCTGACCGACGATCCGGCTGAGCGCGAGCGCCTGCTGACCTTCGTTGTTGTCGGCGCTGGTCCGACTGGTGTTGAGCTTGCTGGCCAGCTGGCCGAGCTGGCTAACCGCACCCTCGCATCGTCCTACCGCAGCTACAACCCGCACGCTGCACGCGTCGTCCTGCTCGACGGCGCACCGCAGGTTCTGCCGCCGTTTGGCAAGCGTCTGGGCCGCAAGGCTCAGAAGTCCCTGGAGAAGATGGGCGTCATCGTCAAGCTGGGCGCGATGGTGACTGACGTCAATGAAGAGGGAGTCACCTACAAGAACATGAAGGATGGAACCGAGGAGTTCATCCCGTCGTTCTGCAAGATTTGGTCCGCCGGCGTGTCCGCTTCCCCGCTGGGCAAGATGATTGCCGAGCAGACTGGCGCCGAGACCGACCGCGCTGGCCGTGTCGTTGTCAACGAGGACATGACAGCTGGTGACTACAAGAACGTCTACGTCGTGGGCGACATGTCCAACCGCGAGAACCTGCCGGGTGTTGCTCAGGTTGCTATTCAGGGTGGCGAGTACGTCGCCGCCAACATTGCAGCTGAGGCCGACGGCCGCGACGTCGCTGAGCGTCAGCCGTTCGAGTACTTCGATAAGGGCTCCATGGCAACCGTCTCCCGCTTCTCCGCAGTGGTGAAGATGGGCAAGGTTGAGGTCACCGGCTTCATCGGCTGGATTCTGTGGCTGGCCGTCCACCTGATGTTCCTGGTGGGCTTCCGCAACCGCCTCGTCTCCTGCGTCAGCTGGGGCCTGAACGTCCTGGACCGCAACCGTTGGCAGATGGTTTCCACCCGCCAGCAGATGTACGCACGCAACGCCATCGACCGCCTGGCCGAGTTCAACAAGGACAAGGCTGAGCAGGATCTGCCGCTGGAGGTTCGCGACACTCGCCGCGAGCACCGCGCAAAAAGGAACAAGTAGTTAACTTGCAGGTGGCCAGATTAGAAAACAGCTAATCACGACAAGCCACCTGCGAGCTTCCTACCAGGCCCGTTACCACCTATAACGATTTGCTACAGCGGCTTGTCGAGTACCGCAATTCGTAGGTTGGTGCGGGCCAGCAGTTTTTCATCTGCCTTGCGGGTGTGCTCAATACGCCACAGTTGCATGGTGCGCCCCAGGTACTCTGGCTCCGCCGTGGTAACGATTACCTCGCCAGCTCGGGCGGAGCGGTAAAAATCGGTGTTATTGTTCACACCGACGACCGGCTTCTTCGCACCGCAGGCAACGAAACCAGCAATAGAGCCAGCAGTCTCACCTAGCGAGCAATAAACACCGCCATTGGCTAGGCCCCACGGTTGCAGGTGGTCGGGCCCGACCTCGAGCTCCATCTGAATTCGCTCCGGCCCGACATGGACAAACTTCGTGCCCAGCAAGGTATCTAGACCGCCGATTCCGTTATCGCCCAAGGTGCTGTTAAAAACAGCCAGCTCCTCATCGCTCAGCGCTTCCTGGCTAGCCTTCGTCGCCAGTGTCATATAATCGCGCAGCGCCTTCCTCTTCGCCTGCTCGGCGACGGAAGCTGCAGAGTTAGAGTCCTGTGAACTGCCATTATTCGCAATAGTCTCGTCAGTCATGCCAAACATTGTGCCAGCGCACGCCATCACTCGTGGCAGTTTCAACGTTAAAAGCAGTAACAATTTCTGAGTCCCAGATACAACGAACCCCGGCCAGGCTTTAAGATGGTGGGCATGACCGATAACAATGAACTCGCACAAATTGGTGTCGTCGGGCTCGCCGTCATGGGCTCGAATATCGCACGCAACTTCGCCCACAAGGGACACACCGTTGCCGTGTACAACCGCAGTCCGGAGAAAACTCGCACCCTCATCGCTGAACACGGTGATGAAGGCTCATTCATCCCGTCCGAGACCATTGAAGAGTTCGTCGCTTCGCTGGAGCGCCCGCGTCGCGCTCTGATCATGGTTCAGGCAGGTGCCGCTACTGATGCGGTCATCGATCAGCTTGCCGACGTGATGGAGCCCGGCGACATCATCATTGATGGCGGTAACTCTCTTTACACGGACACCATCCGTCGCGAGAAGGCTATTCGCGCCCGTGGCCTGCACTACGTTGGCACTGGTATTTCCGGTGGTGAAGAAGGTGCTCTGACTGGCCCATCCATTATGCCGGGTGGAACGAAGGAGTCCTACGAGTCCCTCGGCCCGCTGCTGGAGTCCATCTCCGCTCACGTTGATGGCGTTCCGTGCTGTACTCACATTT
Organism: Corynebacterium sp. HMSC064H12; assembly: GCF_001809925.1. NCBI lineage: Bacteria > Bacillati > Actinomycetota > Actinomycetes > Mycobacteriales > Corynebacteriaceae > Corynebacterium > Corynebacterium sp. HMSC064H12. The sequence goes on from NZ_KV799336.1 coordinate 60,255, forward strand.
CTTCCGATGGCGCTGGCCACTTTGTAAAGATGGTCCACAACGGCATCGAGTATGCGGATATGCAGGTCATTGGCGAGGCCTACCACCTGCTGCGTGAGGCCGCTGGCCTCACCCCTGCCGAGATTGCAGATATCTTCCGCGAGTGGAATAAGGGCGACCTGGACTCCTACCTGGTCGAGATTACCGCTGAGGTTCTCTCTCAGGCCGATGAGAAGACAGGCAAGCCGCTGGTGGATGTCATCGTTGATGCTGCTGGCCAGAAGGGCACCGGCCGTTGGACGGTCAAGGCCGCTTTGGACTTGGGCATTCCAGTAACTGGTATTGGCGAGGCCGTGTTCGCTCGCGCCCTGTCGTCTTCCCTTGCTCAGCGTGAGGCTGCCCGCAACCTGCCGTCGGGAAGCCTGGCTAAGGCACCGGAAGATCGCGATGCTTTTGTGGAGCGCGTCCGTAAGGCGCTCTACGCTTCCAAGATCGTTGCCTACTCGCAGGGCTTCGATGAGATTAACGCTGGTGCCAAGGAGTACGGCTGGGAGATTGACCGCGGTGCGCTGGCGACCATCTGGCGTGGTGGCTGCATCATCCGCGCACAGTTCCTGAACCGCATCAAGGAAGCGTACGACCGCAATCCGGAGCTGCCGGCGCTGGTACTCGACGAGTACTTCCGTGACCAGGTCACCGAGTGCCTCGACGCGTGGCGCGACGTTGTCGTCACTGCAGCACAGATGGGTATCCCGGCTCCGGTGTTCTCCTCTTCGCTGGCTTACTACGACGGCCTGCGTGCGGAGCGTCTGCCGGCAGCACTGGTTCAGGGGCAGCGTGACTACTTCGGTGCGCACACTTACCAGCGTGTTGACCGCGAGGGTGCTTTCCACACCCTCTGGTCTGGCGACCGCTCCGAGGTTGAAGCGTAGTCTTGAAGTCTGTCGCTTCACGCTCTTGAAGTTAAAAGGGGTCTGAGATGCCATTTCCCAAGAAGGCAAAGCCTGATTTTGTGCCACGAGTTCTTTCCATCGCCGGCACAGACCCAACAGGTGGCGCTGGGCTCCATGCCGATTTAAAATCAATCGCCGCCGCCGGTGGTTATGGCATGGGCGTGGTCACCGCTTTGGTATCTCAGAACACCGTGGGCGTTCGTGCCGTCCACACCCCACCTGTTGACTTCCTCGTCGAGCAGCTGGCTGCTGTAACTGAGGATGTCACCATCGACGCGGTGAAGATTGGCATGTTGGGTTCACGCGAACTCACGCAGGCCGTCACCAACTGGGTTCGGGAGACCAAGCCAGCCGTGGTTGTTCTCGATCCGGTTATGGTCGCCACCTCTGGCGACCGTCTGCTTGACGAAGATGCCATGGACGCAATGCGCGACTTGGTCGCGGAAGCCACCGTCATCACGCCGAATGTTCCCGAACTGGCATTGCTTGCCGACGCCCCGGAGGCCAGCGACTTCACTGAGCTGATTGAACAGGCACTGGAGTTCGCGAGCAAAAACGATGTCATCGTGATTGCAAAGACTGGTCACTTAAGTGATGAGGAAGCCGGCAATGCCGTGGCCTTCCCCGATGGCCAGGTTTTCTTCAGCTCTTCTCCCCGCATTCACACTGAGAACACCCATGGCACGGGTTGTTCGCTGTCCGCTGCTCTAGCCACACGGATTGGTGGGGGCTCAGCGATCAACGACGCCCTGCGCTGGACTACGCGCTGGCTCAGCGAGTCCATTCGTTTCGCGGATAACCTCAACGTCGGCCAGGGGCACGGCCCCATTGACCACGGCCACAGGGCTCGTCGCCTGGAAAAGGTCGCGCTTCGCCGAATGCAACCAGTGCATCTGAACTCCAGTTTTTACCCGGAGGCCGTCGAAGGCACTGATACTGAGCAGCCGCCGAAGGAGCTGGAATCTTTCTTCGGCCACTCACTCCAGATTGCTCCGGCTGGTCCTTTTACTTCCCAGCTGTGGCGGGACATCGAGGACATCGTTGCCGAGATTGGCGGAATGTTCAGCGTCCCCACGATGCTCCGCGGCGACCTTTCCTCGGACGAAACCAACTTCTTCGTAGCGCAAGAGGCCTGGTACTTGCACCAAGTTTTCCCAGTCCTGTCGCATCTGGCAACCAAAGCACCCTGCCCGAAGGAACAGGTTCTGTGGTCGTCACTCGCACAGGAAGCCCTGGTGCGTGCGTTGGAATTGAGCAATAACGGGCTGGAAGAGACTTCTTCGGCGCTCGAGGACATCGAGCCGACAACCATCACACAGCTTTTGCTGGACGTGCATTCTTCCTGTAGCGCTTTCAACCCATATCGGGTCGCCGTAACCAGTATCGTCGCCGAAATGTGGATTGCAACCGAGCTGACTCTGCAAGGAAAATCGCTGGTTGATGAGGATTCCGCGATCGCGAACTGGGTGGAGGTGTATTCCGACCCCGAGTATGTTGACAGTGTTCAGCAGGCTCTCGAGGTCCTTGAAGAGAATATGTCTACGGCCAGCGATGCGGAGCTCAAATCTATCCGCAACATCTTCCGTCGAGCCGCCATTCTCGAGCGCGAGGCCTATGCGCAACCGGGTCGCGGTTGGTAAATGTCATGGGACGGTAGTTTTCCAGTTCACCGGACGTGCCTATTGCATGGCTGTCCGGGGATAGCGGTATTCTAACAAGCATGCCCCCTCCTGCTGAGTCCAGTGATTTCAGACAGTTGGGCACGCCGGAAGCGATTGTGAGTATTCTGCGTGCCCAGCACATAACTTCGCCTACTGCCGTGCAGGTGGCGACTTTGCCAGATGCTTTCGCTGGCAAGGACGTTCTTGCGCAGGCCCCTACAGGCTCGGGCAAAACGCTCGCATTCGGCATTCCGCTGGTCGCGTTACTCAATAACGCCTCTCCAGCGCTTCCCGGTTACCCGCGCGCGCTAATTATTTCGCCAACGCGCGAACTCGCAGATCAGATTGCTGATGTCCTGGCTGACATCGGTGCCGCTGCAGGTCTGCGTGTCTTGAGCTTGGTCGGCGGTGATTCCGTGGCCAAGCAGCAGACTCTGCTCGCGGCACCAGTCGATATCGCTGTGGTCACACCGGGTCGCGCACACGATTTGCGCCGCCGCGGTCTACTCAGCCTTGAGCACGTCCTCGCTGTCGTCGTCGACGAAGCGGACATGCTCGCTGACATGGGCTTTCTGCCCGATGTTCTGGGCCTGGTCCGTGCGTGCCCGAAGTCGGCACAGCGCATGGTCTTTTCCGCCACGATTAACGACGACGCCGCGGGGCTTATTCGCGATCGTCGCGCAAGTAGCACTGAAGTTGCGAAGCACAAGGTCACTGCCTCCCGGTTGACCATGCGCAATATGCGGCATCTGTTACTTCGGGTGGAGGACAACAACGAAGCCGACGAAGTGGTCGCCTGGATTGCCTCCCGCAAGGATCAGTGCGTCATCTTCGCCAACTCTAAGGCGCGTGTCGTGCAGCTGGCTAAGTTTCTACAGTTCTACGACATCAAGTTAGGTTTCCTCCACGGCGATCGTGGCCAGGCAACTCGTCGCGCGGTCCTCAAGGCCTTTGCCGAGGGTGAAATCAATGTCCTCGTCACCACGGATGTGGCCGCTCGTGGCATTGATATCGATGCTCTTGACTTGGTTGTGCACGCGGATCCGCCAAGGGATTCCGCGACGTATATTCACCGCTCGGGTCGGACGGCTCGTGCAGGTGCTTCCGGCACGGTAGCGATGATTGTGCGTGACCGCCAGGTTGATCAGGCCCGCGAGCTGCTGGCAGGGGCCGGCGTTGAAGCTGAAGAGCTGCGCGCCGCTCCGGGACTGCCGCGATTTGTCAAGGAACTGGGCGCACGGCGTCCGCGCCGGGCTCGTCAAGATCAGAGCCAATCGGCAGGCGGTGCTGGTGGTGCCGGTTACCGCGGGCGCGGCGGTCCGTCGGCAAGCGGAAAGAATCGTGCTGGCGGTCGCGTACACCGCCCCAAGCGAGGGAAAAAGAAGAAGAGATAATCAGTGGATATTGTTCTCAATATTGTCGCGGTTGTCGGCTTTATCGCGCTAACCGCTGGCACCGGCCTCTTTGTGGCGTTTGAATTCGCGCTGACGGGACTGGAGCGATCTACGATTGACGCCGACCGCGCCCGTTCAGCGGATGCACCTGCTGAGGCCGTTCACAAGGCGCATAATCGACTGTCCTTCCATCTTTCCGGTGCACAGCTGGGCATTACGTTGACCACGCTGGCAACTGGTTTCCTCGCGGAACCGGTGCTGGCACAGTACTTCACGCCGATGTTGCATTGGATGGGGCTCAGCGAGTCTGCAGCGGGACCGACCGCACTGATTCTTGCCCTCATCGTGGCCACGATGTTGTCGATGGTCTATGGCGAGTTGGTGCCAAAGAATGTCGCGATTACAGAGCCGCTGGCAGTAGCGCGAGTTACGGCTCGTCCGGTGATGGCGTTTAACTGGGTGTTCCACTACTTCATCCATTCGCTGAATGCCACGGCGAACTGGCTGGTGCGCAAGCTCGGTATTGAACCGGCGGATGAGTTGGCTTCAGCGCGTTCCCCTCAGGAGCTGGAAGCACTGGTACGTAATTCTGCGGAGCAGGGTGCATTGGATGAGTCGAAGGCCGCTGTACTCGAGTCGTCGTTACGCTTTGGCGAAACGACGGCGGAGGACCTAATGACGCCGCGGTCGACGATTACCTCCCTCGATGTCGATGACACGGCGCTGGATCTGCTGGCTGTCGCTATCGAATCGGGGCATTCCCGCTTCCCCATTACTGACGGGGACCTCGATGCCACTGTCGGTGTTGTCCACGTCAAGGACGCATTTGCGGTGCCTGCGGCGAAGCGCTCAACCACCACCATGCGGGAGATTGCACGGCCTGTGCCGACGCTGCCGCAGTCGCTGGACGGCGATGCCGTACTGGAGGCCGTGCGTTCGGCCGGCTCGCAGATTGCGCTGGTCGCCGATGAGTACGGCGGCATCGCCGGCATTGTCACCATCGAGGATGTCGTCGAGGAAATTCTTGGCGAGGTCTGGGATGAGTACGACGACAAGGAGTCCGAGCAGGAAGTCAAACGCGCGATCGAAGGTTGGAACTGCTCTGGCCTTGTGCGTACCGACGAGCTGCCGACCAAGGTCGGATACTTCGCCCCAGAAGGTAGCTTCGAAACGCTCGGTGGCTTGATTATGTTTGCGCTCGGTCGCATCCCGGAGGTCGGTGACGTCGTCCTGCTGCCAGAGACCGAACGCGACTTCATGTACGAGTTCGAATCGGGTATCGCCGGACGCTGGTACGCCCGCATTCTGGCGATGGATGACCGCCGCGTGGACCGTGCCATTTTGATTCCTGTGACCAACGAGCGCGCTAAGGAGATGTTCAACCTATGAGTGACTGGTTTGGAATCCTCCTGACTTTCTTCTTGTTGTTGGTCAACGCGTTTTTCGTGGGCGCGGAGTTCTCACTTATTGCTGCGCGCCGTGACCGTTTGGAAGCGCTGCTGGCTCAGGGAAAGAAGCGCGCACGCACAGTTATCAATGCTTCTGAGCACCTGTCGATGATGCTCGCCGCCGCACAGCTGGGCATCACCATTGCCTCGCTACTGCTGGGTAAGGTCTCTGAACCGGCGCTGGCACATCTGCTGGAAGCTCCTTTCCACGCCATGGGTATTCCGGAGTCGCTGCTGCACCCGCTGAGCTTTGCCATCGCATTGATGCTGGTGTCAGTGCTGCACATCATGCTCGGTGAGATGGTGCCGAAGAATATCGCGCTGGCAGGACCGGAAACGATGGCCATGCTGCTTATTCCTGTTCACATGGTCTTCTACCGCTTGACCAAGCCGCTGTTGCTGCTGTTTAACTGGATGGCTCGCCATACGCTTAAGCTGTTCGGCATTGAGCAGCGCGATGAGCTCGACACCACTGTCGATTCCACTGAGTTGGCATCGATGATTGCGGAGTCTCGTCAAGAGGGGCTCCTTGACAGCGAGGAGCACGTCCGCCTTCGTCGCACACTGGCTTCGGCCACGCGCACCATTGAGGAGGTACTGATTCCGCACGAGCAAATTCGGCGCCTCCCCACCGCACCGACTGTGGGCGACCTAGAGACGGCGGTCACCGAAACTGGATTCTCCCGGTTCCCCGTCGCTGCAGCCAACAATGAACCCAACGAGTACCGCGGCTATGTTCACGTGAAAGATGTCCTCGACCGCGTCATGGATCCTGCCTCCGGCCCAGAGACAGCCATCCCCGATGACGAGATTCGCCCGATGATTGAGATTCCGATCGATGCCACGCTGGATGAGGGATTGCGCATCATGCGCCGCTACAGCGCCCACATGGCAGTGGCTGTACGCGCTCGCATGCCAAAGCCGCACCTGCGCGCAAACGCCCCGGCAAGCATCGCTCCGAAGACTGGTGCTTTCTCCGGCGCGGAGCAGATCGGCATCGTGGCTCTGGAGGACCTCATCGAGGAGCAGGTCGGTGTCGTGCGCGACTGGACCCACGAGGTCTCCCCGCGTCGCAGCGGTGCGCCAAAGCAGCACTCGACCGTGAACCAGCCCCGGACCCGACCGGGCAGCACGCAGCGGCGCCAGCCGTGACGCCTACGCCCGATTCGTCTTTCGATTGGCGTGAAGCCAAAGCAAGGCATATCGCCCGCGTCGATGTCCTGACCCGCGACCGCCTGTCCCGTCGCAGTCGCGGCCAGCGCCACCCGGTCTGGGACTTCATCTTCGAGTACTACCCCGTTAAACCCGGCCAACTCCGCCGCTGGTCACCGGGCATCGGCGTAGATCTTCCCGGTGCGACGGCCAAAGACATCAGTCACCTGAAGTTCTTTACCCTCGACACGGACGACACTACCGATAGCCCTGCCCGCAAGGAGCCCACCGATACCGCCTCTGGGACGGCGCGCATGGATGTTTCGGCGTACGTCGATAAGCGAGGTACGACGGTGGCGTACATCGGCAATCTGTTGCGTTCGACGCGCGCGAATCCGGCGCACTTTGACTGCTTTGGCCTGCATGAATGGGCGATGGTGTATCGCCAGCCCGAGCATCGTCACCCGGAGCCCCTGCGGCTGGGTCAGGCAGGCACGGACGAGGTCGTCGAGGCCCACACGGTTCGATGTACGCACTTCGACGCCTTCCGTTTCTTCACGCCCGACGCCGTGCCGCTCAACGAGTTTGCCCCGACGCGCGAGACACAGCCGCACTGTGAGCAGATGGGGTGTCTGCACGCCAACATGGACTTGTATAAATGGGCGACCAAGCTCGGCGAGGCGGTCCCCGGCGACCTGTGGCTGGATACTTTCGAGCTCGCGTGCAGTGCCCGTGAGTTGGATATGCGCGCCGCTCCCTACGATCTGCGGGATTGGGGTTTTGCGCCCATTCGCATCGAAACGCCCGAAGGCAAGGCCGAGTACGTCCGCCGCCAGCGTGAGCTCAGCGCGCGTGCCGATGTTCTGCGCGGCCGTCTTCTCGAAGTGGTAGATGTCGCCTTGTCCACGCAGTAAAGTTGGCAGGAGTTACGTGCGCGTTTGTGCTTTACGACGAGGTCTGCTGCGAGTCGACAGTGCCGAGCACACTCAGCATAGAAAGGGCTAGAACGACATGGGACGACACGCCTCGGGAGAGAACAACTATCGAGTGGCTAAGGGGCCTTTTATTGCCGTCTTGGTGGTAATTGTTCTGGTGGCTGCGGTTTTTGCCTGGGTTAATCTGCGCAAGAGCAACGATTCGTCGATTGATGCTGACCGTGCACGGTGTACGAAGGGTGACCTGACGCTGGTGGTGACCGCTGATCCTGCTGCGGTGGGCTCGGCACAGAAGCTTGTGCAGGACTATGGCGAGTCGAATCCCGTGGTGAGGGACTTCTGTGTGCGGCCACAGATTACGGTGGCGGGCTCGCAGGAGGTTGTGAACGCCCTGACTGAGGCTGGCGGTGCTGAAGCTGGTGAGGGAGCTCCGGAGGACCCCGCTGCGGATGAAGCTGGTACCGGAATTATGACTCCGGGCGTCTGGATTCCCGCCGATATCTCTTTCGTGGACCAGGCGAAGAACTCGGACAAGGTCAAGGTCAACAACCCCAAGACGTGGTTGCCGCCGATTGCCAGCGGCGTGGCCTTCACAACCAATCGTGCTGACCAGCTGAACAACGCCACTTGGGAAGAGCTTGCGGGATTGCGCGTGGCCGCCCCCGGTGGCTCCGATGCGGCACTGTCTGCGGTGATCAGTGCTCGACTTGGCGGTGGCCCGGATGTCGCTCGCGAACGCGCGGGCTTGGGTGAGGTCTACACCTCCAATACTCTGCTGACCATGCTCAGCCAGAACGTCGCTGATTTCGACGGCGTGGCCGCGACCCAGCCCATGCTGCAGATGGCCGGCGAGGGGCTGAAGCTGGTCTCCCCTGCGGATGCACCCCAGTTGCACGCGCCAGTTGTCACCTTTGGCTCCGGCGGCAAGATTGACGAGAACACGGCTCGCGCGGCCGAGGACTTACGGAACTTCGCCGCAGATCACGGCGCCGACGGCGAAGCTGCTGAGAGCACTTTCGGCCCTGAAGTAGCGGAGAACTTTGGGGTGCTCTCGCAGATTCAGACGGATTCCTTTGCGCTGCCGCCAGCACTGGAGCAGCCGGACGCGCAACAGCCCGCAACTGCGGTGGGTTCGGCACTCCTGCTTGCTGACACCTCCGAAGGCGTCGATGTCGGGGCGCTGTCTGCGGCACTGACCGGCGCTATCGATGCGGCACCTGGCGGCCGTTACGGCCTGTGGACATTCGCCCCCGAGGTGAACCGTCTCGCGGAACTTCCCGCCCCCGATGACGAGGCCAACAATGGTGCAGACGCCGTAAAGGGTTCGCTGGCCGAACTTCCGGCCGGTGGTGAGGCGCAGTTCTGGCCAGCACTTATCGATGCCTACCAGGCCGCCCGCGACACCTACTCCCCTGACAAGCCGAACCGTCTCGTCGTGCTCACCTCGGGTCGCGATGCCTCGGGCGCCGATGCCGCCGAGTCTGTCGAGAGGATCAAGGAACTCATTAGCCCGGACCGCCCGGTAACGATTGAGGTCATCGTGCTTCCCGACGGGGACAGCTCCAGCCCCGAGCTGCAGGAAGTGGCAAATATGACCACTGGCTCTCTGCGCATTGCGGCTGACTACGGCGATGGCCTGGCCTCTCAGTTGGCTGCGGCTATCGGTACGGAGTAAGTAGAAAAAACCGCCTCCATCTGGTCCAACCTCGGGAGAGGTAAGACGGAACCAGTTGTGGAAGGCGGTTTTCGTTTAGTTTGTTTCGGCTATTTGAGCGGCGGCCGTAGCAGCGACGCCGCTATTCAGCCGTATCGTTGGCGGTTACCGTATCTGTTGGCTGTTAGGAGATGCGACGGCGACGACGCTCAGCCAGCTCGTCGATGCCAGTGCCTGGGTTCTCCTGAGTACCGTCGATACGCTCGGACGGGAAGGAGGCGATGGTGCCAGTCAGTTCCTTCATAATGCCCGGGACAGCAATGCCGAACACTCCCTGGCCACCGTTGAGCAGGTCGATGACCTCTTCATTGGAGCGACACTGGTAGACGGTGCGACCGTCGGAAACCAGAGTGATGGTAGCCAGGTCATCGACGCCGAGGTCGCGCAGGCGGTCGACAGCCAGACGGATGTTCTGCAGGGAAATACCGGTGTCCAGCAGTCCGCGGACAATCTTCAAAACGAGGATGTCACGGAAGGAGTACAGACGCTGGGTACCTGAGCCCTTGGCGGTACGAATAGAAGGCTCCACCAGCTTGGTGCGTGCCCAGTAGTCCAGCTGGCGGTAAGAAATGCCCGCTACCTGACATGCGATAGGAACGCGGTAGCCAACCTGCTCGTCCGGCCCCATGTCGAACAGGGATTCCTGAACCGCGCGTGGCTCTTGCGAGTCCGACGCACGGAGCTCATTGTCGCCAAAGAGCGAACCGCTGTTGTCGTCGACCATATAAATTCTCCCGAGGTAGTTTCACTGCCGTTATTTATCTTTCGCCAAGGTTAATCGGCTGTCAATACATCACAGGACGACACGCCGAATCTCTAAACCTAAAGTTAAGGTTTAGAGTTTGGAGCCACAGTTTCCCCAGCTCAAGCACAACCCGGGAGCAAAACCGCAGGACGGAATGAAACTATAACTTACGAAAAGTTACCCCTTTTATGGGGTCATTCAGCGACACGCCGGAGGAAATAAGCGTCACAACTACCTCAAAAGTAGCCAGTTATTCACTCCAGTCACACGTTTAACGGTCGCCATCGGAAGCTGAATCGGCGCCACCGTCGGCTTCACCATCAGACTTCTTGTCCTCCGCATCACCATGCGGCTCGGCGAAGTAGTCAGCATCAATACTGTCGAGGAATTCCGCAAACTCCGACACCGATGCCTCGACGGAGTCGGTCTCCGACTCGTCGGCAAGCGAACCGCCATTGGTTGCGACGAGACGCGCCGCTACCGACGTGGCGTCGAGCACATCACGCGCGACATACAGCGGAACCTCAAGCTCGCTAGCGATAAGGATGAGGTCGGAGGGCCGCATATCAATCTCTGCACCACCTTCGAGCACCAGGCTGGCGATGAAAACGCCCTCATGCACGCCCGTAATCTGGCCGCGCAGGGCGCTCTGCCCCACCATGTCCAGCGTATCGACGAAGACCTCATGCATGCCCGGGCGACGCTGCGTAGCGCCGGTCTCACGGGCGGAGTACTTCGTCGCCGTCGCCAAATCAATCCAAATCGGGATAATCCGATTGGTCTCTTCGGCATGCAGGAGCAGCACTGGATCGTCCTCAGGAGGATGCGCCATCCAGTCTAGAAACTTGACTTCTACGAGTTTTTCGTCCATAACAGCGATAATTGTAGCGAGCCGCTATTCACGCGCGACTACTGACTACTTCCCCAGATCTTTGTTGACCTGGCGCTTGACCAACGTGCCGTGCAGCGTGACCATCAGCGCGGTCATCTCACGGCCCATCTCCACAGCCTTCTGCTTGCCACTAGCCGCACGCGACTTACTCAGCGGACTAGCTGCCAGCGACACCAAATCAGCCTCACGGGTCGCAGCGGTACGCACAGTTTTGAGGTGGCGGGCATCCAGGCCGAACTCAGCCAGCTTGACTGCCGTCTCAGTGATGAGCAGGTCATCGCCGTCGAACATGTTCAGCGTATCCGGAGTAATCAGGCCGACGCGGACCAGCTCAGTGATGAACTTCTCGCTAGCGCCGGTGCGCTCTGCCAGCTCCGCCTGCGTCAGCGAGACCACTGCAGCTTCGCGGAACTGATCCGCCGTCACCAGTGGAGTAACCGAAGCCAGACCGTCGCCGCCAGCGTTGCCCGCATCAATTTCGTCGAGCTGCTCTTTAATAACCTTCAGCGGCAAGTAGTTATCGCGCTGAACGGTCAGAATGTAGCGCAGACGGTCAATGTCCGCTTGGCTGTAGCGACGATAGCCCGAGGAACTACGCGACGGGCACAGCAGCCCTTCCGACTCGAGAAAACGAATTTTGGACAGCGTTACATCAGGGAACTCAACCTTGACTTCCTTCAGCACAGCACCGATGGTCTTCTTCTTGCCCACCGAGCGTGCTTGCTTCGCAGTGCTTTCTGACGAAGCCGGCTGCGAAACCGCTGATTTGTGTACTGCTGCCACTGGTCTTTTCCGAGCCTTTACAAAAATAAGGGAGGGTTAATGCCGACAGACGTCGACACTAACCGATGTCGAATTAGTTACCGATAAGGAATACGAGGCGGAACTTACCGACCTGGACCTCGTCACCATTAGCCAGAACCGCGGAGTTCTTCGGCTCGCGGTTAACGTAGGTGCCGTTCAGCGATCCCACGTCGACAACCTCGTAAGAGTCACCGTTCTTGCGGAACTCTGCGTGGCGACGGGAAACAGTCACGTCATCGAGGAAAATGTCGCTTTCCGGGTGACGACCAGCGGTGGTGACTGCCTGATCGAGCAGGAAACGCGAACCCGCGTTTGGCCCCCGCTTGACGACCAAGAGTGCCGAGCCTGCCGGAAGTCCTTCAACACCGGAGACCGTGGAGTCCGTGTTAGAGCTGGACTCCATCTCCTTCAGCAAATCTGCACGGAAGACCGAGGTGGTCTCGACCGATGCCTCTGGCTGGCCGCTATTGCTAGTCATATCTTTCCCTCCGGGATAACCTTGGGCGATTTACTCGTTACTTTTTAGATAATAGCGCCCCAACCGATTTCATGTTGTTATCTAATCCCAACCATGTTGTGACGCAGCTCACCGACAGGGTATGTACAACATGATTGATATGCGTAAATACCGACATCGGAGAGCTTTCTCCGTGGGTGTACCTAGGCCGGTCACCTGAGAAATATTTTCAAATTGTTACCAAACCTGTGGTTACGACTTACCTAAACATCGCTGCAATTGAACCGACGACCGAGCCACCACCATTGCTCAATGGGTTGTCGTTGACCATGTACGTCCACGTCGAGCTCGGGCGGGCAAGTCCCGTGTCCTCCAGATGCGCGCCATCGCTATCGATTTCGACCTCCTGGAAGGTCTGCACTGAGTCGGTCACAGCATTGTTGACCAGGTTTTTAAAGGCTCCGATGGCGGCGCGGTGGAACTCATCAATGGGGCTTTCCTTAGCCAGCGCGCGCAGGTGAATCGACTCCCGCAGGTCGTCCAGATCCGCCAGGTGGTCCGACCACCCGCGATCCAGGTGGCTCAGCATAATTTCCCGGGCAGCGTCCTCGGCGACGTCGCGCCCAACTGCGGCTTCCACTTCCTTCGCTCGCGCCGATGCCAGCTTGGACAGTTCTTCCCAGGCAGCATTCGTAGTCAGCAGTTTCTCCCGGCGCTCATCCAGAATCTCGCGCTGGTCGCCGATGAGCTTGTTGTACTTCCATGTCGTCGCATGAATCGACAGCATGGTCGCCTCTGTCACCCGCTGCGCGCGGTCGATGAACTGGTAGGCCCTCTTATCGCGAACGCGTCCATCGTCCTCAGGCAGCACGCTCAGTGTTTCGCCGGCAGCACCTTCGGAAATCACCGGGTCATCCAGGGAGACAAAGAACACCGACGAGCCTGGATCGCCCTGGCGCCCGGCACGGCCACGCAACTGGTTGTCCAGTCGGTCAGTGCGGTGCTTGCCCAGACCAATGACGCATAGGCCACCGCGCTCGACCACCGCATCGCGGTTGGATTCGTCTGCCCCTCCGAGGCGGATGTCGGTACCGCGGCCGGCCATCTGGGTGGACACCGTGACGCGGCCAATATCGCCAGCACCCGCGATGACTTGGGCCTCCAGCTCGTCATTTTTCGCGTTCAGTACCGAGGATTCGATGCCGCGCAGGACTAGCGCATCGGCCAGTCGTTCCGATTCGGCCACGTCACGGGTGCCTACGAGTATTGGTCGACCAGTGCCGTTGAGTTCCACGACCTCGTCGACAAGCGCGGCGAACGCGTCGTCGGTGGTGGCGTAGATGCGGTCGGGCTCGTCGTCACGAATGCATGGGACGTTGGGTTCGATGACGGAGACGTGAAGTCCGTAGAACTCGCGGAACTGGTCGCCCGCGGAGGTGGCGGTGCCGGTCATGCCGCAGGTGATGTCATAGCGGCCGACGAGTTGCTGGATGGTCATGGAGTCGAGGATGCGACCGCCCTCAGAGACCTGCAGGCCCTCCTTGGCTTCTACCGCCGCCTGTAGACCGTCCGGCCAGCGCTGCAGTTCCGCCACGCGTCCCTTCGAAGCGTCGATGAGCTGGACCTTGCCGTCGCGCACGATGTAGTCGACATCGCGCTGCAGCAGCTCGTGGGCGTGCAGTGCAACGTTGACCTGAACCAGAGTGGTGCCGACGTGCTCGGCGTCGTACAGTGAGCCGATGCCAAGCAGCCGTTCGACGCGTGCGGCGCCGGTATCGGTGAGGAAGACGTTGCGACGACCTTCGTCGACGGTGTAGTCGTCGCCGAGCTGCAGGCGGCGCACCACGTCGGTAATCTGTCCGGTCGGTGCGGTGCCCGGCTCATTGCCGGCAAGCACAAGCGGGACCAGCGCTTCATCCACCAACACGGAGTCGGCCTCGTCGATGATCGCGACATCAGCGGGCGACTGCACGCGGTCTTCGATGGTCGGCGCGCAGCGGTCGCGCAGAACGTCGAAGCCGAGTTCGTTGACGGCGGCGTAGACGATGTCTGCCGCATATGCTTTACGACGCTCCCCCGGTCCCTCCTGCGGCGAAATAGCCGACACCGAGAGCCCTAGGAACCCGAACAGCGGTTGCATCCACTGCGCGTCGCGGCCTGCGAGGTAGTCGTTGACGGTCACCGAATGCACGCGGTGGCCGCGCAGCGCGAAACCGGCTGCAGCCAGGGCGCCGGAGAGAGTCTTGCCCTCACCGGTGGCCATCTGGACAACGTCTCCCTCCATGAGCGCCAGTGCGCCCTGCAGCTGCACATCAAAGGGGCGCATGGACAGGGTGCGCTGGGAAACTTCGCGGAGCGCGGCTAAAAGCTCCGGTGCGTCGGTGGCGTGTTGGCGGGGGAAGTCGGCGAGGTCAGCGTCGGAAAGCGCCTGTACCTGTGGCTCGAGCTCAGCGGCACGCGCCACCAGCCCTACGCTGCGTTTTTGGTTGCGCCCTTGCTTGCCGCTAAGAGCCTTCCAAAACCAATTAAACCCAGCCATCTTCTACCCTTCCTGCGCACGTGTGGTTGTCGGCGCGTTCTGACTCACCAGAGTAATCAATCTGGACCGCCCTTCGGAGCACCAATCGCTGCCAGCGAATTTGCACCATATGTCTTTAGTCACATCTTGAGTTTGAAACAATGGGTTTAACACTTGATGCGAGCAATTTTCGGAAGGACTTGAATCCCCTATGGCAATCGAATTCATCCCCACCGCTGACCTGGTTGACGAGATCGGCCCGGACGTGCGTTCCTGCGATACCCAGATGCGTAACCTCGGCGGTCGCCTGGAGTTCTGCGGCAAGATCTCCACGGTCAAGTGCTTCCAGGACAACGCGCTGCTGAAGAAGGTTCTCTCCGAGCCGTCTGAAGGCGGTGTCCTCGTCATCGACGGTGACGCTTCTGTGCACACGGCTCTGGTCGGTGACGTTATTGCGGGGCTCGGCAAGGACAATGGCTGGGCTGGCGTGGTCGTCAACGGCGCGATTCGCGACTCCAAGCTGATTGGCGAGATGGACTTCGGCTGCAAGGCGCTTGGCACCAACCCGCGCAAGTCCACCAAGACCGGCGAGGGCGAGCGCGACGTCGTTGTCTCCTTCGGCGGCATTGACTTCGTTCCGGGCGAGACGCTCTACGCTGACTCCGACGGTATTGTCGTGCGCTAGTGCGCTTGTGCGCTAGACGGCAGACAAAACCGCAAGCAATAGCCGTAAACAAAAGCCGCCGCCTCCCGGAATCTTCCAGAAGACGGCGGCTATTTTTGTCGGGCTGACCGGATTTGAACCGACGACCCCCTCACCCCCAGTGAGGTGCGCTACCAAACTGCGCTACAGCCCGCGTGCACGAAAGTGCAACGAGCTATAGGTTACATCATTGGAGTTTGAAGGCGAAAATCGCCCCAGACCCCTGCCCTGCCTACCGCATTACTGCAGGTAGATGGTCACAGGCGTGGATGTCTCCGCCATCTGTCCCTCCGGCGGATCAATCGAGGCAACCTTACCCATAATCGCGGCCACAGAGTTGGTCGGATTGCCCTCGGCGTCGACGACAGTCACATTCTGGTAGCCGTTGGTACGCAATTCCACCTCAACCGATGCCGGGCTCTTGCCCACCACGCCCTGCGGGATGGTGCCCCAACCGCTGCTGCGCTCACCGGGGCCAGGGATAGCTGGCGGCGACTCGCGAAGTTGGTCGAGCTCCTGCTCAAGGCGCTCACGGGTGTCGTTAATCGTGCCCGACGGGTCCAAACGATCGGTTGGGCTTGTCGTGGTTTCTTCCGGCGAGGTTGTCGTCGGCGTCGGGCTTGACGACGTCTCCTGCGTCGGCTCCGCAGTATTGTCGTTTTTGTCCTCGGTTCCGGAAGTAAAGGACAAGACCAGGGCTACCAGCGCGACTACGGCCACCATGGCGGCGATGGCCACAATGGCGACAGGCTTGCCCCAGCCCTTCTTAGAGTCATCATTGCCACTGTTGCCACGGTTATTACCGCGGTTGTTGCCGTTATTCATGTCGCCGTAACCGCCTGCGCCGCCTGCGGAGTACTGCTGGGTTGCACCTGCCTGCTGGCCCGCCTGACCATAGCCGCGTTCTTCTTCAGAAAGCGGGGCCCAGTACTGGCCGCTACCCTGTGCGCCACTGCCTTGTGCACCGGCGGCACCAGCACCTGCACCGGCTCCGGCACCTCGCGAGTTCTCAAAACGTGTTTCATCGCCACGCTGCAGGAATTGTGTCTCAGAGGAGTCGCCACCGAAGTATTCGGTCGGCTGCTCGCCCGCGAAGTCGGCATCTGGGTTGTATCCGCGGTATCCCTCGTCCCGCGGAATGTAGCGAGTCGCGGAGTCATCGCCGTATGCGCTTGAGGAATCGCGTCCGTAGCTGTTGTCTCGGCCATCGTGCTGAGAGCCGTCACGGTTGTTGCCGCGCCTGACCATTGTCAGTTCTCCTTATCGCTAATTTACTGAAACTCTAAAATGCCAACGAAAAGCCCAAAATGCAATCGCCTAAATCACATTTTGGGCTTTTCTCAGCTCGCCACGCGCAACTGGCGGAGCTTCCTAGCGGCGCTTCTTCTTCTCGCGGACACGCACCGCGATGCGCACCGGCGAGCCCTCAAAACCGAATTCTTCACGCAGCTTGCGCTCCAAGAAGCGACGGTAGCCGTGCTCCAGGAACCCGGTGGTGAACAGCACAATTACCGGCGGGCGCGAGGATGCCTGGGTGGCAAACAGCACGCGCGGCTGGCGGCCACCACGCAGCGGTGGCGGGTTCTGCTGCATGATCGCACGCAACCAAGTGTTCAGGCGACCAGTGGAGATACGCTTATCCCACGACTCCACGGCCTCCAGCATGGCCGGCTCCAGCTTCTGCACAGCGCGACCAGTCTTGGCGGAGATGTTCACCCGACGAGCCCACGGCACGTGTGCCAGCTGCTCTTCAATTTCGCGCTCGAGCAGATCGCGACGGTCCTCATCCATGAGGTCCCACTTGTTGTAGGCGACCACAAGTGCGCGGCCGGAGTCGAGAATCATGCGCAGCACGCGCTGGTCCTGCTCGGTAATCTGCTCGGAGGCATCGACCAGGAAAATCACGACCTCGGCGTTGTCAATCGTCGAACGGGTACGCAGCGAGGCGTAGAACTCGTGGCCCTTGGCGGTCTTGGTCTTCTTGCGGATACCAGCGGTATCCACAAAACGCCAGAGCGCCTCGTCCATCTGCACCAGGGAGTCCACCGGGTCAACCGTGGTACCGGCCACGTCGCTGACCACTGCGCGATCTTCACCGGAGAGCTTGTTCAGCAGCGAAGACTTGCCCACATTCGGCTTGCCCACCAGCGCCACACGACGCGGCCCGGTCGGCAGCGACTTCGCACGCGGCACCTCCGGGAAGGAGGACACCACTTCGTCCATCACGTCGGCATTGCCACGACCGTGGAGGGCCGAGGTTGGGTGCGGCTCGCCGAGCCCGAGGGCCCAGAACTCCGCGACGTCGCCAAGCTGCGAATCCGACTCAAACTTGTTGGCGGCGAGAATAACTGGCTGCTCCGCGCGCTGCAGGCGGCGGGCCATGACCTCTTCCGTGGCGGTGATGCCGACGGTGGTGTCGACGACCATGACAATCACATCGGCGGTCTCCATGGCGGTCTCCGCCTGACGAGCAATCGCCGCATGCATACCCTTCGCATCCGGGTCCCAGCCGCCGGTGTCCTGCACCCAGAAGCGACGTCCGCCCCATTCACCCAGGTAGGAGATGCGGTCGCGGGTCACGCCCGGGAAGTCTTCGACAACTGCTTCACGACGGCCAATGAACCTGTTAACCATGGTGGACTTACCAACATTCGGTCGTCCCACAATGGCCACGGTCGGAAGAGCTTCTTCCTCCTCGTCGCTCACGCCAAGCGCTGCGAAGGCGTTTTCCAGTTCTTCCCAGTCGGCATCGTCGTCAATCTGGCCGGTTTCGGCGCGCTCGATGGCTTCGGAGATGATCGTCTCGTGGTCGGCAATCGTGCGGTCGATGAACTCATCTGCGCTGGTGTGGCTACCTGCGGTGCCCGGCGCGTTTTCGCTCTCCACGTTTGCGACCAGGTGTCCGGCGGTGTCGTCCTCGGAATCGTCGTAAGAGCCCTCGAACTCCTCGTTGTCGACATCGTCCCAGTCCATGGTGGACCCCGGGTAACCGGCCTCAACGACATCGAGGACGTTTTCCACGACCTCTTCAATGTCCATCTCAGAGGTGTCCAGAATGAATGCGTCCTCGGCTGGCTTCAGCGGAGAGGTCGCACGGTTGCTGTCGAGTTCATCGCGGCGGATGACGTCGGCAAGCACGGTGTCGAAGTCGGCCTCACGACCAGCGGCGATGTCCTGGTCGTAGCGGCGGCGAGCACGGACCTCTGCGGAGGCGGTCATGAAAATCTTCGCCGGGACGTCCGGGAGAACGACCGTGCCGATGTCGCGACCTTCCACCACACAGCGCACAGCCGATGCGGCCAGCGAACGCTGGAGTGCGACCAGGTTGGTGCGCACGGCCGGAATCGCGGAGACCGCCGACACGTTGCGGGTGACCTCCGGGCCGCGAATCTCGCCGGAAACATCCTCGCCGTCGAGGAGGACCGCAGTGGAGTTCGGGTCATCGGAGACTTCCAGCGGTAGGGCGGCCGTCGCCTTGGCCACGGCTTCCTCATCAGTCGGGTCGATACCCTGGCGCAGCACCCACAGGGTGGCCACGCGGTACATAGCGCCGGTGTCCAAGTACTTTGCACCCAGCTCGGTTGCGACCATCCGAGAGACAGTCGACTTGCCAGTGCCGGAAGGGCCATCAATGGCAACCAACAGCATGTCGTCAGTGTTCTGCTCGCTCATGTGGGCTCCTTCAGCTCCTTGGTTCTCTTCGTTCTTCTTCACTAGTGCCATTTACAGCCCCACCGCGTTGTAGAGGGAGGTCAGCTCAGCGCGGTTGAGTGCGCGGAGAGCGCCCGGGGTCTGCTCGCCCAGCTGGACAGTGTGAATCTTAGTGCGCACCAGACGCTCGACCGGGAAGCCCGCAGTCTTGAGCATCCGGCGGACGATGTGCTTGCGGCCCTCGTGCAGCTCGATGCGGACGATAGAGCGACCCTGCCAGACATCGATGATCTGTGCCATGTCCGCCTTAGCGATGCCGTCATCAAGCTCAATGCCCTTTTCCAGCTCACGCATGACCTTGGCGTCGACCTCGCCGACGACGGTGGCCATGTAGGTCTTGGTGACCTCGTAGCTCGGGTGCATCAGACGGTTGGCCAGCTCACCATCGTTGGTGAGCAGCAGCAGGCCCTCGGTGGGCGCATCCAGGCGACCCACGTGGAAGAGTCGCTGACCAGCGCTGATCTTCTCACCGATGATGTCGCCCACACACGGGCGGCCCATGTCATCGTGCATGGTCGACTGCACGCCACGCGGCTTGTTCAGGACGAAGTACTGCATGTCCTCATTGACGATGACGCGGGAACCATCGACGCGAATCACAGACGTGTTCGGGTCCACCCGCACGCCCTGCCGCGTCACAATCTTGCCATCGACCTCGACGCGGCCTTCGTCGATAAGCTTTTCCGCCATACGACGCGACGCCACGCCTGCCTGTGCAAGCACCTTCTGCAGACGTACGCCTTCACCTGCTTCGCTGTGCACGCGCTTGCCCGAGCCGCGGCGGTCGGAGTCCACGTGCTGGTGGCGCGCCGGGCGGGCGTTGGATACGTAGATGTCCTTCGCGTGGACGTTGGAGGTCTCCACCTTCGCGCCGCTGTCGCGACGGCTGCGGTTGCGCTGGGCGTTAGTGGAGCCGCGGTTGGATTGATTCTTACGGTTCTTGTGTGCCGGTGTGCCTTCTCGGCGAGCGGGTTTAGCCACTTGACCTACATCCTTTTCAAGCGTTGGAGAATGTTCTGTTTGTTAGAACGTCAGCGCCAGGCGACGCTGTTCTCTCCCCCGTGGGCCCAAAATGGCCGGTGGAAGCAGGTTAATAAAGAGAATTACAGAGAAAGCCTCGCGCCTTGTCGTCTAGCCACCTTAGCACGTTTTTCGCAAAACGCCAGCTTAACGACGTCGCGCGCGGCCTCCACCTACAGCGCCTTTTACAGCGCTGCGGCCCACTCTCGCACGCCCGGCAGCCACTGCGTAGCTTTCGCCACAAACTCCTGCCGCTCCAACCTGCCCGCTCCGGCCTGCACCGACCCCAGCAGCGGCACCCCGGTGATGCGCGGCAATTCTTCCAGGTTGGTCTCGATGATCGGGTCGATCTCCGCCGGCAATGAACCTCCGACCAGCGCCGTGACATTGACTCCACGGCCCCGCGCCACCTCGACGGTGAGCTCCGCCTCGTTCAGGCAACCCAGGTCCAACCGCGTCACGACCACCATCTGACTACCCGGCAACAACCCCGCCAGCTCCGGCAGCGCCCAATCCTCGCCGAGTCGCACCAGCAGTCCGCCCGCGCCCTCCACGAGGACAACGCGGTTCGGCCCGTCGATAAGCTTGATCTTCTCCGCGATCTCCGTGGCGTTCGGCAGGCGCATTCCCGCGCGCTGCGCCGCCGCCAACGGCGCCATCGGCTCGGGGTAACGCTCGAAACCATGCAGGTTATCGATCCCCGTCAGCTCTGCGACAGTGTCCAAATCGCCGCCATTTGGGCCCGGGAAACCGGTCTGAATCGGCTTGACGACGTGCACCTGCCTGCCCTCTTCGCGTAGTGCCGCCGCCAGGGCTGCCGTGCCGATGGTCTTTCCAATATCGGTACCGGTGCCGGTGACAAGGACGATGCTCATGGTGGTTGGTGCTCCTTTTGGTTGCGCTACTTGCGTTCTTCCTCGGCGGCGACGATGGCGGCGATGGCCTCGCAGATACGGTCGACCTCGTCATTGGTGCTGATGTACGGCGGCATGGTGTACACCAATTTGCCGAATGGCCGCAGCCACACCCCGGCATCGACGGCCGCTGCGGTGGCCAGGCCCATGTCCACTGGACGCTGCATCTCCACGACACCGATTGCGCCAAGGACACGCACGTCGGCCACAGCATCGCTGCTGGCTAGGGGCTGGAGCTGGTTGCGAAGTCGGGACTCGATGCGCGGGACATCCTCACGCCACTGCCCCTCTGCAATCAGGTCGAGCTGCGCGCAGGCCACGGCACAGGCCAACGGGTTGCCCATGAAGGTCGGGCCGTGCATGATGCCTCCGCCTGCGCCACTGGAAATGTTGCGAGCCACGTCGGCGGTGGCGAGGGTGGCTGCGAAGCTCATAAAGCCGCCGGTCAGCGCCTTGCCGACACACATAATATCCGGCACAATCCCGGCCGCCTGCGTCGTGAACAGGTCGCCAGCTCGGCCGAAGCCGGTGGCGATCTCATCCGCAATAAGGAGAATGCCGTGCTTGTCACACAGCTTCCGGAGCCCCACAAGCAGCTCGTGGTCATGGAACCGCATGCCACCAGCGCCTTGGACTACCGGCTCAATGATGATGCCGGCGACGGAGTCGTCGATAAGCGAATCGAAGTGCGCGAGATAGCGTGCGCGTTCCTCTTCGGTTGCGCCGCGGGCGGGCGGTTTGTCGGCGAAGACCTGCGGAGTCCACTGCCCCGTCCACAGCGAATGCATGCCGCCCTGGGGGTCGCAGACAGTCATGGGTGCGCGAGTGTCGCCGTGATAGCCGCCGCGCCACGTGGCCAGTCGGGTGCGCTCGGGATGGCCTTTGGCCTGCTGATACTGCAACGCCATTTTGATCGCCACCTCGACGGAGACCGAACCCGAGTCGGAGTAAAAAATGGCATCGAAGCCGGGGCCTGCGAGCTTTAGGAGCTTCTCCGCCAGTTCGATGGCCGGACGGTGTGTGAGTCCGCCGAACATGACATGCGACATCGTGGTGGCCTGCTTCTTCGCGGCTGCGATCAGCTTCGGGTGCGTATGGGTGCCAGATGTGGTCGGCGTCGAATTGGGCGAGGTCGGCGATGGTTGGCGGGGTGTGTGGTTGGGCGGGTGGTTGGGAGTGCTGCGGGGTGTGCGACTGGGAGTGCTGCGGGGTGTGCGGCTGGGCGGTTTCCGAGGCTGTCATGATACTCAGCATAATACCTGTACAGCGCCAGACTTGAACGCCTTTCGGGGTTGGTGGTGGAGCTTCTCGCAAGGATTACAGACAGTCTCAGTGACTTTACGACACCCATGTCACCTCGTGGCAGCTGTGGAGGTGGCATGAGGTGACACTCGTGTCGTGAAGTGGACTTAGGGCCTGTGGAAGCGGGCCGAGAGCGGTGCCGACGCCGCCTAGTACAGCCGCCCCGCTTTGCTCCACACCCGTCGGCGACGCATGGCCAACTCGGCCGCCTTACCTGTGATCGTGATGGGCTGCCGCGCGAAGGCGTAGTTACCGCGATAGCAACTACCACCATTTGCTAGGTGACGCCGGATTTCCGCGGCTGCTTGCCGCAAGGTGGCTACGGCGGAGCCGTCGAAAAGCTGTGACCAGACGATCCGGATGACATTCAACCCGAGGTTCTTCAGGCGCTTTTCGCGCTCCAGCTCCTTTGCGATTGCCACCTGCGTGTCCGCGACTCCACCGTCGGTGTATTTCATACGGCCGTCGAACTCGACGACCAGCCCAAGTTCGGGCAGGTAAAAGTCCACGCGTGCGATGAAGCCACGATCATCCCGAAAGGAAACCTGCTGAAGCAACGGAGCCCGAGAATCGTCGACAGCAGCTAGCCCCGCCTGGACGATTGCTTCTTTAGTGAGCGATTCCCCAATGCTTTCCGACGACGCTGTCGCTTGCCCCAACAATCTCCTGGCCTGCGCATTTCCCGGAGCGCGAGGATATGCAGCCAGCGTAGCCGACAGTTCCTCGGTGTCGGTGTGGCGCTGGAGGGCGGCGTCGGCAAGCACTAGCGCATTGTGCGGGGTGCGGGAACGGCAGACGTCGATGACGGACTTTGGGACATCGGTGACGAGGCGGCCATCGACTTCTACGATGTCCTCGGGGAGAATCCGGCCGGAGACGCGGATGAGGCGTTTGTGCGGCTGGTACGGGCCATTCGGTGTGCTTCGCGATTGCCCGCGCGTGCGGCCGGAGTTGGCGATTGCGATGGGAGTGTTGTGCGTGAGTAGAGGTAAACCGTGGAGAGCAGCGGCGGCATCGCGGGTGACTACGGTGGTGGTGCCGCGATGGACGAGCGCTTTGATTTCCAGGATGTAACGTTCGGTGCTGTTTAGGGTGAGCCACCTGTCGACAGGCACGTACGCGCCGTATGCGAGCCACAGGAGGCTGCCGCTTTTGGCCCGCCGGAGGAGATCTCGGTCGGAGTGCTGGCCGATTCGGGAAATTGCGAATGTGCTGGGGCGGGCGCATTCGCGCTGCTGGCCGGTACGGATGATGTCGTCGGCGTCGTAGATCCACTGCGGCATCGGATTGCGCTCCTGAGGTCCAGGCAACTGCTGGTTGGTGGGTGGCGATGTGAGTGTTTGTGGGTTTGTGAGTGTTTGCGAGTGCTTGCGAGTGCTACGTTCTCATTTTTGGGCTCACACGGAGACTCAGGAGGCATCGATTTGGCATCGACTGTGGATAGTTTGCAGTTTTCGGGAGTTATCCACAATGCGTGTGGTGTGTGTGGTGGGTGTGGTGTGCGGTGTGGGTGTGGTGGGTGCAAAGGCTCGCAGTGAGCCGTCGTGAGCGGCAACCGCAGCCCCAAAATGCGACTTCACGACACCTATGTCACCTCGTGGCAGCTGTGGAGGTGGCATGAGGTGACACCCGTGTCGTGAAGTGGATCGATGACCGTCAGGCGAATCGAAAACCGTGAAGTGGGTCGTTCAATAGAGTGAACCCCGCCTAGTCCAACGGCTCGTCGATCAAGTCGACCTCAGGCAGCAGCGGAGCCAAATCAGGCAGCTGGTCCAGCGAATCAATCCCCAAAAGCTCCAGGAACAGCGTCGTCGTAACGTACAAATGCGCACCGGTTGCCGGGTCCTCTCCGGACTCCGCAATCAGACCGCGCGCGACCAGCGTGCGCATCACGCCATCAACATTGACACCACGCACACCGGAGACCTGCGCACGCGTGGCCGGCTGTCGGTAAGCCACTACTGCCAGCGTCTCCATAGCTGCACGTGAGAGCTTCGACTGCGAGCCATCCAGCAAGAATCGCTCGACCGCGCTGGCGTGCGCGGGAGCTGTGTAAAACCGCCAGCCCTCATCCGTTTCACGCAGCTCAATGCCGCTGCGACGTGCACGGTGTTCGTACTCAATCTCGCGAAGCACGTCACGGACATCACTTGCGGAAACATCCAGCGCCCGCGCCATATCCTCCGCCGCCACCGGCGTATCGACTACCAGCAGAATCGACTCCACGCCTGCTCGCAACGGGTCAATGGGCGGCAATTGCGCCGAAGAAGCAGACACGGGCTCCACGGCCTGCTCGGATGGTGCGGAACTGGTTTCGCTCATGCGCGTCAGATTACGCAACCTCCCGCGCCGGGCGCTAATTGGCCGGGCGCTAATCAGCTGTTAGCGCCAGCCCAACCAAGCCCACGCCCGACCAAGCCCACGCCCAACAGCCAAGTCCCAACAGCCCAGCCCCAACGCAGCCCAGCCCCAACGCAGCCCAGCCACCTACTCCCAGTTCGCCGCCGCCACGACGGCCGGGTCCACGTCCAGTCCGGTCCAGGCCACGTGGATTTCCTCCAGCGCCTCCTCCTGCTCCACACCGATCGCCTTGGCTCGGTAGAGCTCCAGCAGCGCCAGGAACCGCCCGACAACCTCCATGGACACGCGGCACTCCGAGGTCAGCTGCGTAAACGTCAACCAGGTCCCCTCGCCGGCCAGCCGCAGCGAGTCCAGAATTTTGCCCGCCTGCTCCGGCACGGACACGGGCACACCGTGGATGTGCCCGACGCCGACTTCCTCCGGCGGCTTCGGCCGCATCACGACGGCCGCAAACTCGGCAAACTCCCCGAGCGTCATGCCCAGGCGCACGGGCGGCAGCAGCTCCTCGAACTGCTTGTCCGGCCCCACAGCTCGCGGATAGCGCCGCGGCGCGGTCTTCTGCCACTCCTCGAATTGGTCGGCTACCTTGCCATACGCCTGGTATTGCAGCAGTCGGGCGAACAGCAGGTCGCGTGCTTCTAGCAGTTCGAGGTCTTCTTCGCTGTCGACGTCGCCACGCGGCAGAAGTCGTGCGGTCTTGAGGTCGAGCAGCGTCGCTGCCACGACGAGGAATTCGGTGATTTCGTCGAGATCGCTGACTGCGTCGAGGCTGCGCGTGTACGAGATGAACTCGTCCGTCACCGCCGCCAGCGCGACCTCGGTGACGTCCATCTTTTTGCTGCTGATGAGCTGCAGCAGCAGGTCGAAAGGCCCGTTGAAGTTCGCGAGCGCGACGCGGAAGCCGGTGATCTCTTCCTGCACGCCCTCGCTTGACGACGGTTCGGGAGTGTAACTATCCGGGGAAGTCACCTATTATTTGCGGCCTTTGCGCTCGATGACCTCGCGGGCCAGGTTGCGGTACTGTGCCGCAGCTGGGGTGTTCGGTGCCCAGGTGGTGATGGGCTCGCCGGCGACGGAGGTTTCCGGGAAGCGGACGGTACGGGTGATGACCGTGTCGAAGACCTTGTCACCGAAGACCTCGATGAGGCGTTCCATGACTTCTTTGGCGTGGCGGGTCCGGCGGTCAAACATGGTGACCAAAATGCCCGAGACTTCCAGGTTGAAGTTCAGGCGGTCGCGGACCTTGGCCACCGTGTCGGTGAGTAGTGCCAGACCGCGCAGGGAGAAGTACTCCGCCACCATTGGGATGATGACGCCCTCGGAGATGGTCAGCGCATTGACAGTCAACAGGCCTAGCGACGGCTGGCAGTCAATGATGATGAAGTCGTAGTCATTCATCACTGGGCGCAGCGCGCGTCCGAGGGCCTGCTCGCGGCCGACTTCGTTGACAAGCTGAATCTCCGCAGCCGACAGGTCGATGTTGGCCGGAACGAGGTCCAGGCCGGAGACCTTGGTGTGGTGGATGGCATCGCGAACGTCGGTGGTGTCATCGACGATGAGGTTGTAGACGGTCAGGTCGAGCTCCTCATGCGGGACACCAAGACCGGCGGATAGTGCGCCTTGTGGGTCTAAGTCAACGAGCAGGACTTTACGACCGAACTCTGCCAGCGCCGCACCCAGGTTAATGGTCGAGGTGGTCTTACCCACGCCGCCCTTCTGGTTACACATTGCCAGGATGACTGCGGGGCCGTGACTGTTCAGGGGTGCGGGTTCCGGCAGCTCACGTGCCGGACGACCGGTGAGACCGAGTTCAACTCGATCGGCCTCAAACAACCCTTCTTCAGCCACAGTCAATCCCTCTTCCTTGAAGATTTCTCATCAATTCTACTGCGCGATATATTACCGCCACATATTACCGCGAGTATTCAGCCCGTGGGTGAGCCCCCGCCCAGACTCGTCGCATATTCTCCGCGGTAATCATGGTGTAAATCTGAGTCGTCGTCACCGAGGCGTGCCCAAGCAGCTCCTGGACCACGCGCACATCGGCACCGCCCTCAATGAGGTGTGTGCCGAAACTGTGGCGCAGGGTGTGCGGGGAGATTTTCACGCTCAGCCCGGCGCGCTCGCCTAGCTCCGTCAGTGTATTTCCCGCCGACTGCCGAGACAGCCTGCGCCCCAGCGAGTTAATAAACAGTGCCGGCCCGGAGTTCGCCCGCACCCAGCTTGGCCGCCCGCGTGTCAGCCACGCATCCAGCGCCGCCATAGCCGGCAATCCCACGGGCACGATGCGCTCCTTGCCGCCCTTGCCGCGCAGCAGCACGAGGTTGGTTTCGCGGTCCACGTCATCGATATCCAGGCCGGTGACCTCGGAGACGCGAGCTCCTGTCGAGTACAGAAACTCCACCAGTGCACGGTTGCGCAAATCCGTCACGTCGGCGGTCTCATCGTCGGGGATGGACTCGATAAGCCGGGTGACCTCATCAATGCTGAGTGCCTTCGGATACCGCGAGGGCTGCTTCGGCGGCGACACCCGCTTGGCGACATCCACATCCAACGCGCCCTCACCCACCGCGAACTTATGGAAGCTCCGCACTGCGGACAGCGAACGCGTCACCGAGGTCGGGGCCAGTGCCGGCCTGCCCGCCGACTTGTCTCCCCGCGCGAGGTACGCCAGGAACTCTGACACATCCTGCTCGGTGACCTGCGCCAATTCCGCGCGGCCAATCTCCCGCAGATAGGTGCGGTACTTCTCCAGGTCACGCTTATAACTGGCGAGCGTATTCGCCGACAGGCCTTTTTCCACCGCGAGGTAGGTGACGAAGGCGTCGACAAGCGCGTCAATCGAACTCATCGGATGCGTTTCAGATCCGCGCCGGCGCCGAGCTGCTCTGTTCGACGCTTCGCCAGGGCCGTCGGTCGGATGTCGAACGGCTCCGCGACCGAGCGCGGCGTCGCACCCCTCAGCAGCACCTCCGCCGCCAGCAAAATACCGGACAGCGCGATGCCGTTGAGGATCTCTCCGCGCAGCGCCATCGCCACCGCATCGTCGACCGCAATCCACGACGCAGTCATGTCCGCTTCCTCATCGTGGGCTTCCGGCTTATCGACGGCACGGAGCCCCCTGGCCAGATAGATCCGGACCGCTTCCTCTGCGAACCCGGGCGAGCTGAACATATCGGTAAGCAGGGACCAGGACTCGGCCTCCAGTCCGGCTTCCTCGACCAGCTCACGCTTGGCGGCCTCCAGTGGGTCCTCGTCCGCGACATCGAGAAGTCCGGCCGGCAACTCCACCAAGCGCTGCCCCGCTGCCTGCCGCCACTGATTCAGCAGGTAGAGGCGGTTATCCTCATCTGTGGCAACGACTGCGACAGCGCCGAAATGCTCCACGATCTCGCGGGCGGACACATTCCCGCCTGGCATTCGCACCTGGTCGCGGCGGACCGCGATGATAGGTGCCTCGAGAACAATCTCGGAATCAACAACGTCAAATTGGTGCGCCATGAGCTTCACTCTAATAGGTAGGCCGGATTCGCCCTCGCGGAGCTAAGCTAAGCGCGCTTGAGGGCTGCGGCGATGAGGCCGTCGAAAAGCGGATGGGCGCTGGTGGGGCGTGACTTCAGCTCCGGGTGCGCCTGCGTGGCCACGAGGTATGGGTGCACGTCCGTGGGGTATTCGACGAATTCGACGAGTTTGGCGTCCGGCGAGGTGCCCGAGATGACCAGGCCTGCCTCTTTGAGCTGGGCGCGGTAGGCGTTGTTGACCTCGTAACGGTGGCGGTGGCGCTCAGTGACATCGGTGGTGCCGTAGAGGCCGGCGACGACGGAGTCTTCGGCAAGCTTCGCCGGGTAGGAACCCAAGCGCATGGATCCGCCCAGGTCAGCCTCACCGGAGACGGCCTGCAGCTGTTCCTCCATAGTGGCGATGACCGGCTCGGCCGCGTTCTCATCGAACTCGGTCGAAGACGCACCTTCGACGCCTGCGGTACGCGCCGCCTCGATGACAACACACTGCATTCCCAGGCAGATTCCCAAAAGTGGCGTACCGGTTTCCTTGGCGTAGCGGATGGTCGCGATCTTGCCTTCGATGCCGCGCCCGCCGAAGCCGCCAGGGATGACAATCGCGTCAACGCCGGCCATATTTTTCTTCAGTCCCTCAGGGGTTTCGCAGTCATCGGAGGCAACCCAGCGGATGTTCGCCTTCACGCGGTGGGCGAAACCTGCGGCACGCACAGCTTCCGCGACGGACAGGTAGGCGTCCGGCAGGTCGATGTACTTGCCGACGAGCGCCACCGTGACCTCGCCCTTCGGGTTGTGGACGCGTTCGAGCAGGTCTCCCCACACGGCCCAATCCATGTCGCGGAACGGCAGGTTCAGGCGGCGGATGATGAAGGTGTCCAGGTGCTCGTCGTAGAGAACCTTCGGGATGTCGTAGATGCTCGGCGCATCCGGGCAGGACACCACGCCCTCGCGGTCGATGTCGCACATCAGCGCAATCTTGTTTTTGAGGGAATCGGGAACGTCGCGGTCGCATCGCAAAACGACGGCATCGGGAACCAGGCCAATCGAGCGAAGTTCGGCCACCGAGTGCTGGGTGGGCTTGGTCTTCAATTCCTTGGAGGGGCCGAGGTACGGAACCAGTGACACGTGCAGGTAGAAGACGTTCTCGCGGCCGACGTCGTGACGCACTTGCCGCGCGGCCTCCAGGAAGGGCTGCGATTCGATATCGCCGACGGTGCCGCCGATTTCGGTGATGACCACGTCGGGCTTTTCGCCGTTTGCGTCGGCATTGCCCATAGCGACGATGCGGGATTTGATCTCGTCGGTGATGTGCGGGATGACCTGCACGGTCTGGCCGAGGAATTCGCCGCGGCGCTCCTTGGCGATGACCGAGGAATAGACCTTGCCGGTGGTGACGTTACCGCCGGCGGAGAGGTTGCGATCGAGGAAGCGCTCGTAGTGACCGAGGTCCAGGTCAGTTTCTGCGCCATCTTCAGTGACGAAGACCTCGCCGTGCTGGAAGGGGTTCATGGTGCCCGGATCCACGTTGAGGTAGGGATCGAGCTTCTGCATAGTCACTTTCAGACCACGCGAGGTAAGCAGGCGGCCGAGCGAAGCCGCGGTTAAGCCTTTGCCGAGGGAGGAGGCTACGCCTCCCGTAACGATGATGTATTTCGTAACCACGGGACTTCAGAATATCGCTTGCGCAGGTGCAAGCGCAAGCGCCTTTTCATAATGGCGGATAATTTCTTCATATTTGGGTAACTTTTTCGGAGTTGCGCCCCATCCGCCAGCAGGAACGCAGCGACAAATGCGAACTACGCGATACTCTCGAAGAGAGTGGTCGCCTGGATGCGGTCCCCGCCCATCAGCCCCTTACTGCCCGAAGAGGCAGTAGTAATCGTGTGCAGCCGAAACCCCTGCGAAGCCTTGTCGTTGATTACCCTCTCAAGCTCTGTCAGATTAGCTGAGCCGGTACCGATGAACTTTTCCTTCAGAACCACCTGAAGAACTTCATAATGAGGCATTTTCCGCCCTCCGTTAAAGTATTTTTCAATATTGCACGCAAAACAATACTCGGGCGGATGCATAAACGCGATCACGTCGTTACCCTCGGGGCTATGCCTGATTTAACGAATAAGACCATTGCAGTTTTGGCCACCGATGGATTTGAGGACTCCGAGCTGACGAGCCCGGCTGAGGCCGTGAAGAATGCCGGTGCGACCGTGCACGTTATCTCCACGGAGGAAGGCTCCATTGAGGGCAAGAACGGCACGAAGGTGGACGTCGATAAGCTGACCAGCAGCGTTTCTGCTGATGATTACGATGCCCTGATTCTGCCGGGCGGCACCGTGAATGCCGACCAGATTCGCATCGATAAGGATGCCGTGGCTTTGGTGAAGGGATTCGCCGCAGCCAACAAGCCAATCGGCGTGATTTGCCACGGCGGTTGGATTCTCACCGATGCGGATGTGCTGAAGGGCCGCACTATTACCTCCTACATCAGCGTCAAGACTGACCTGATTAACGCTGGAGCCAACTGGGTCGATGAGGAAGTTGTCGTTGACGGCAACCTGATTTCCTCCCGCACCCCGGCCGACCTTGAGGCTTTCAACAAGGCACTCGTAGAGAACTTCTAAGCCACTCAGCTTTTAGCACCACCAAAGGACGGCTGTTGCCATGACTTCATATTGGGATAACCCAAAGTCGCTGTGGGATCAGATTCCACAGCACGATCAGGAAGATGCTTCCGGGCAGCAGCCTCCCGCACCGGAGCAACCTTCCGCGGCCACACAGCCTGCCGCGCCTGAGCAACTTTCCGCGCCCGAGCAGCCTCCCGCACCGCAGCAGCTTCCGCCACAGCAAGGGCGCTATCAGGGATTGCTCTCGCACAACAGCATCGTTATCCAGCAGATTCGAAACTTCATGGCGGATGATTTCGACATCCTGGATACCGAGGGCAATTGCATCGGAAAGATCGAAACTACCGGTGGCACGCTGAGCCGCATGTTTATGGGCTCTCGTCGCCTGACAGTTTCCGAGCCAGACGGCACTCCGGTATTCGTTATTACCGATCCGACCGATCTTGCCCTTGACCGTTACGAGGTCTACTACCCCGACCCGCATGCGACTGATACCGAAGGCAAGCAGCAAGGTGGAGCAGAGTCATCGCACCTTCTGGCCACTATTCAGCAGAAGTTTGCGTTCTTTAAGCGGCGGCTGGAGATTTCCATCCCCGGTTTTGCCAATTGCGAGGTCGACGGCGACGTCTGGCATTACGACGCCACTTTTATGATCAACGACGTCAGAGTCGCACAGATGTCACGCAAGTGGTCGGGGTTTGCGAATCTCCTATCCGGCAATGAACGCTATGTGCTGCAGCTCAAGGATGATTTGCCACCACAATTGCGCGCGTCGATCATTGGTGCCGCCATTGCCCTGGATTTGATGGCGAAAAAGGCGCAATCCGACTAGCTGATTTCGCTGTCGGCTCGCGCCTTTTATCAAGAGCTACTGCTCGCGACTATCGCTACCGCGACCCGGCAGCCTGAGCGATGCGTCCGTCGATTTCCGTGATTCCGTCAGAGACGGCATTGACGTGTTCTGGGCGAACATTAGCGTTGTCGTTGATGCCGCCTTCAAAAACGGCGGTTACCGGCACGCACGGAACCTCAACATTACGTCCAAGCGCATTCGCTACCAGCGCGATTGCTCGCGGCGAGAAAGTCAGCCCAATATGGCCCGACAGGTCCGCAGAGCAACCATCCTGTAGGAGGATGTTGTTGGAAGTCGGTGCGTTCCACTGGCTTGCAGCCATTGGCGTGACGGCTTCATCAACCTGAGTCGAGATCGCAACGTAGTTGACGCCCGGCTGCTCCAAGCCGCCTTCATTGATCTTGGCCATGAACTGGCCGTGCTGCATCAGATCCACCAGGCTCGGGCTGACAATGAAACCCGCAGCCTTGTCACCGGCATTGTCGAACTGGTTGAGCTGTTCCAAGCCGTAGGAAGCGCCGAGCAGGGTTGTGCCATGCAGCACGCCCGCCAGGGAAACGACGGTGCCAATCCCCCGGCCCTGCTCCTGCTTGGCGTAGGCGGCAGCCAAGGCGCCACCGGCAGAGTGTCCAACAATATCGACGGCGGTAGCACCAGTTTCCGCCTTGAGAGTGTCAATCTTCGCAGTCAGCTCAGCCAAAGCGGTATCCAACGGGGTCATGTTACGCATGGTTGGAATAGAGCCCAGCACCGAAAACTCGTCAGGGCCTAGCTTGCCAACGTTAAATGCGTACAGGCACTTCCCCATTGCCTTTAGCTCCGGTGCCATGCGGGCATAGGTCTGGTACGAGTTCGAGTTCATTCCGTGGATCATGACCACTGGATTCTCACCAGGAGCGGGAACACACTGCACATTTGTGCCCTCTGGGCTGATGTTCTCCGTCATCCCCTGATTGACCATGACGGTGGGGAAATCATTTGCCTTTGGCCCCCACTCGCCCATTTCGGTCCAGGACAGGACCTGATTATTACCTGTTGCCGCAGCCGGTGCAGCGGCCGCGATAGGAGCCGCCGCCAGAGCGACACCAGCCGCAGCCAACAGTGCTGTGGCTGACCGTGTCAGCTTTGCAAATGCTCGATGAGTGCCCATGATTACTCCTTGCCTAGAACAGTGAATAGTAAAACGCTTCCAATAAGAACTACGGCATGGGCAAGAGCAAAAATCAGGCTACGAATCGTTATCGTACTCTGAAAGGAAATCAATGAAAGCCCCTCAAAAGGGTGAATAGAAAGTGAACTAAATATAACTATAACGCTATTCATTTACAGGCCTGCAAGCTTTTAAAGTGATATCGACCACAGCGCGAAACGAGGCGAGACCCCCCTCGCAGCACCACAGGAGCATCGCTGATACTGACATCGCCATTAAGGATAAGCGCCTGCTCCACGAATATTTCAAACAACCAGTGATGCGGACGCTTGATATCGTCAGCGAGGAAACTGAGTCACCAATAGCAGAACTTAGAGAACACCCTCTCACCTGCCCGTACAGTATGGTATTTCATATGCACAAACGATACGTTTTCGTCCTCTCACTGACTATTCCAGTACTGTGCCTTTCGGCTTGCTCCAACAGAGAACCAGAAAAAGCACCGGAACCGACTACCGTTACAAAAACTGTCACCAGCCCAGAAAGCAGCACAGAATCGACGACGCAATCCACCACCAAGACCCCTAACCCGTCAACACCCCCGACCCGGACGACAGAAAGCTCGAGACCCACCGGTTACACCGGCGCACCCAACGGCGAACCGACAGCTATAAACAAAACGATTTCGCATTGCGCGAAATCCTCGCAGGGACTCTACGAGCAGGGCACCACCTGGTTTACCGACGGCACCTCCGGCTGGACACAGTATTGCGCCAACAATTTCTATGACGGCCCTTCCACGAACACCGCCCCGGAACCTCAGAACAACGAGCCATCCCCTTGGGTTCAAGGCCAAATCGACTGGGCTGACTGCCTAAACTCTGGCCATTCTGAGGAAGAGTGCCGAGCGATGTTGAATTAAGAAGCCGCTGCCGCCTTCAACAAGAAACATTCGCAGCGACAGCTACGCCAATTCAATTCATCGCCACCCCCCCCAAAAAAAATCCCCACAATCCCCTACCGCACGCCCTCCCCAGCCTGCAGCGAGATTGGTGACGCATTGCCCCGTGCCGTCGTCACCGAGAAGTTCGCCTTACTCGCCAGGTAGCGGTCATCGGAGGCCTCAATCGGCACTCAGGCCAGCGTGAATGCACGGCGCCGGACTCGCAGCAAAGGCGCCCCCATCTGAATCTTCAGCAGTGCAGCATCCTCTTCATTGGCCGGAACCGCATCAATGGTGTGCGTCGAATACGCAATGTCCACACCACTATCCAGCAGGTGCCGGTAGATGGAACCCGAATCAGTATCAAAGGTCAGAATGTGCTTGCCGACGTCCAGAGGGTAATTCAGCCTCTCGACCATAGCTGGCTCCGCATCCACAAGCCGGAACCTGAGTACGGAGGTACCCGCCACCGTTCACCAGACGATCCCGTCGTTCATTGCCCACTGCCTCTACCTGTTGGACACCAACATCCGTTCGGCCACGCTGCTGGGTGTCGTCGGCACAGCTGGCATTGGCTTCCAGCTGCTCAATACCTCTCGAGTCAACCAGTTCGACGTCGTCACCTACATCCTCATTCTCATGGTCGCTGTCGTCCTCGTCGTCGAGGCGCTGTCCATGTGGCTGCGTGCCGCCGCCCGCTAATCCCCTCCTTAGTCCCCGCCCCCTTCTACTGAAAAGGAAAACTCCATGACTTACCAGCTCGCTATCTTCGACATGGCTGGCACCACCATCGACGACCGTGATGAGGTCTACCGCGTCCTCCGCGAAGCCACCGTACGCGAAGGTGCCCGCTACTCCGACGAGACTTTCCAACGTTACATGGGTACCGAAAAGTTCTGGGCGATCGGCAATCTGCTCCGTGAAGGCGGCATCGAACCGACGCCAGAGGTCCACAACCACGCCTGGGAGTTCTTCCGCGCCGAACTTGCTCGCACCTACAAGGACAACCCTCCAACCCCACTGCCAGGCGTCGAAGACATGCTGAAGGCACTGCACGAAAAGGGCATCAAAGTTGGCTTGACGACGGGCTTTGCGCGCGAAATCGTCGATATCATTGTCTCCTCCATGGGCTGGGACAACGGAATTATCGACACAGTTGTCGCCGGTGACGAAGTCGAGCACGGTCGCCCCAAGCCCGACCAGATCCTGGCCGTTATGGAGAAGCTCGGCATCACCGACAAGTCGGTTGTCATCAGCTCCGGTGACACCGAGGCCGATGTCCGCTCCGCGCAGGCTGCTGGCGTCACCAGCGTTGGCGTTCTTACCGGCCACCTGACCCGCGAACAGTTCAAGTCTCTCGGCGCTGACCACATTCTGGATTCCTCCGCGAACCTGCTGGACATTGTTGGAAAATAGGATCTGCACTCTAAATCTGACCACGTAAGCACACAACGCTAATGACAACTCCGACTCCCTCAGCATCTTCCACTTCGACGGCACCGGTGGAAAAGGCCCAGGCGCTTGTCTGGCACGGCGGTAGCGACTTTCGCATGCAAGAGGTTGCCATCCCTGCTTTGCAAGAAGGCGAAACCTTAGTTGAAATCACCACTGCGACGATTTGCGGCTCTGACCGTCACACCGTGCTCGGTCGCCGCAGCGCGCCTTGCCCCAGCGTCCTTGGCCATGAGGGAGTCGGAGTCGTCCGCGCCACCCGTAACCCAGATTTGCAGGTTGGCCAGCGCGTCGTGTTCTCTGTCACCGCGCCATGTATGGAGTGCGACCGCTGTGAACGCGGCATGACTGCTAAATGCCGGAACTTGAAAAAGACTGGTCACGAGGCTTTCGATAGCGACTGGTCTCTTTCGGGAACCTATGCTTCCCACATTGTGCTGCGCAACCATCAGCCGGTGGTAGTAGTCCCCGACTCGGTTCCCGATGTCGCCGCCTCCATCGCCACCTGCGCCGGTGCCACAGTGATGGCTTGTATGGAGCAGGCTGGCTCGGTGTCCGGAAAGCGCGTCCTGGTCATGGGCATTGGCATGCTCGGACTCATTGCAGTTGAGGCAGCTGTTCGCGGAGGCGCTGCTGAGGTTGTGGCCATTGACCGCGATGTGACGCGGCTGATGTGGGCACGAGAGTTGGGCGCGGTTGTGCCCGCCCCGTCAGCTGCTGGTGACGATGCCGAACCAGCACCTTTCGATGTCAGCCTCGAGTTCTCCGGCAGTGAGATTGGAGTCACTACCTGCATCGGCAGCCTCGACATCGGTGGCCGCGCCGTCCTCGCAGGCAGTGTGGCAACTTCCCCGAGCTATGCCCTCGATCCGGAGTGGCTCGTTCGTGGCTGGCGCACCATCACCGGTGTCCATAACTATGAACCGCGGCATCTGGAACAGGCTGTGGAGTTCCTTGCTGAATCCCAGATTGATTGGGACACCGTTGTGTCGGAGCCAATTGCGCTGGAGGATGTGCCTGCGGAGGTGGAGTCCACGATTGGGGCGTTTTTTGAGAGCCACGCTATGTCAAGATTAACTAGACAACTAGACTCACAGCGATATCAGAACGACACTCATCATTAATCTGCGCTCAACGTCAACACGATTTATTATCGAGTCTAACGCCGCACTGCGACTCAAGAATCCCTCAAAGTCCACAGTGCAAAGATACTAGGATGCCGCATCTTGCATACCGAATCCTATGTACAGCCCCTTAGAACACATATTCACCGTACTCGGGCTATGCCGTGACTATACGCCCCCTCACGAAGCCGCATCACCGGTAGACAACATCCCCGCGTTACTAGCAGTGCAAACCGATACTTTCTTCGAGCCCGACGCAGCCGATTTCTTCATCCCTGCCCCAGCTGGCAGCCAATGCTCAAACGCTGAAGCCCCAAAGCGGTACTATCGCCAGCCAAGTCGAACAACATAATGGATGATTCCCTGCCACCTAGACCTTCAATCAAGCACCCCAAGACCAGCACCACGGCCGCAAAACGAGAGTTCTGATTTCCATCGGCGACGGATCCTGCTTTCCTGATGTGACCATTTGGCATCCTAAAAAGAAATTGTTCCTGTAACACGATGATTAGGTTCATCGATACGCAGAAAGTAACTGGCTAGAAAGGGAAATAAACCGACTGAAAAGTACCATTCCACTAGAGCTTATGCTGCAATACGGCGGCATCACCCTCCCCGAACTTATTTCGAGCGAAAACGAATAGGAGGAATCATCCATATTATGACCCACTCATTTTCCTAGATAATTTGATTATCGATAAAACTTCATAAATCACGAAATAATAACCGCTCACATTCGGCGGAGGAAGTTTTACAGAATCGCAAACCTTACTTTACCTAAATATTCCCTATCGAGAACCATTATTAAAATAGTTGGGGCTTTGCCCCTTCAAAAAATAGAATGACGCGCTATCGATGTGATAAATTAATCCTCTCGAATCTTATCGAGTTCATCATTAAGAGTCTTTCAAGTTCACTCTGTAGTTGTTTATCAACTGCAAGAATTAACTCGTTACGCGCTCGAGATGCGCCAACATAGAACAAGCGTCGAGCCTCATCGTCCTCGTTTTCACTAAGCAAATTGAGCAACTTCTCTGCCTTAGATTCGTACCTACTGTGGGAACTCCTTTTATTCAGGACTAGGACAACACGGTCATACTCAGCACCTTTGCTAGCGTGAATTGTCTGAGCGTCAACGTTAAGTGAAGTACGGTCAGCACTTGATAGAACTTCGTCCCAGCTCTGGCCACTTGGCAGTAACCGCGCAGCTTTCTTAGGGCGAATCCCCCATTCGTTTAATATGCCAATAAGTTGATTCAAGACCGCTTTCCGTCGGCCACCATCTTGCAGGCACTTCTTCACCCCGAAGGCCACGTGGAGCGCTATCAAAGCTGTTGTTCCCCCATGTAGTAGAGCCTTCTCCTCGAAGAGGGCGCGACCAGAAATCTCAGTCCCGTCGATGAATTCACAATTTTCTATAATTCCAGTTTCAATAAGCCTAATACCCCTCATTCTTTGGGATGGAGAGCCAAAAGCATCTAGCAACAGAAGTATACCCACCAAGATTCTTTTTGTCTTGGAGATTACAGTTACGGGCTTCTTGCTTTTACTTCTACTCGCCTCGGCAACTAGTTCATGGGTTGCGGCTAAGATTGTCGATGTTGCCCTGCCGTTGTCAAAAGCGTCAATTTCATCGCATAAATCAGCCACCTTGGATAAATCGTCGTACCCAAATACCTTGATAAGGTTCCCTTCACCTGGCCTTTCAGGAGCGTCCACGACGGAGTCACCGTAGCGGAGGTAGCTTACCAAATCACAAATTTCGGGAGTACTACGAAAATTGGCTTTCATCGTTATCTCTTTAAACTGACGTTGCAGACAGAATTCACGGACTTTTTGGGCATCAGAGCCCCTGAATTTGTAAATGTCTTGATTGAGATCACCAATCAGCGTGAGCCTCACACCTCGGTCGTGCAGACTCTTGAGTAGTAACAAGTCGGTCGAATTGCAATCCTGAGCCTCATCCAAAATTATCTCACGGAATCGAGCTGCAATTATATCGATGAGACCGTAAGAATTCTTCTTAAGGATATAATTGGAAACCCGCCTTGCTGAAAAGGCATCGAAGTATCCCCGCCGATTCAGCTCTTTCCTTCGCTCGTCGGCCTTCTCTAGTACTTTCTTGCGGCAATATTCCCTCGATAGTCCTTCTCGATAAAAGCCACCCTTTTTCAACAATACGGAAGGGACCTTTTGATTGACCAAATCAACTTCCGCAAGTGAAGCTCGTTTTAGATAAGAGTTCCTAAACACACCCTTCGGGATTTCAAAATAACTCAACTCGCCAAATTCAGTCCACTCATCACGAAAATCTGGAACGAGACCTAATTTAGCTTTAACCATTGGAATTACAAGAAATCGACGAAGAAAACTATCAATAGTACCAATGAAGTTAGGTGACACTCCGTTGCCCCCATCGATATTAACCTTCTTATCAATCTCTTCCGATGCAACCCTTGTAAACGAAAGAGCAGCGACTCCGCGGTAATCTTCGCCAGGTTCAGAAGAATTTGTGAGCCGGATGAAACGCTGCGCCATAGTTCTCGTTTTCCCGGCACCAGGAACCGCAGTGGCAAATAGGGATTCCCCTGAGTGTTCAATCAGCGCTTTCTGATCAGGCGTTGGTCTAAAATCTTCCATGGTCAATCACGCGTCATAAAATTGATTAAATCATCTAGATGCTTGGGGCACGCGAAACGAAACTTATTCTCTTCATTGAAGTCATTCTCGCGCAAGAGTATCGCCAGGTCATGCGCAAACTGTCCCTTCAAAATATCCAGCGATTCGCGAGAAGATAAGCCTGGACGCATCATTTCGTACATTGTTTGTTGCGGATCCGCGCTATCTTTTACTTTCTGCCACTTATCGCTCGACTTAGGGTGCTGCCGTAAATATGCTTCTTCGAGAAGATCTAGATTTTCGCTATTGTCCCCCAAAAGTGACACTTCTAATGTATACGGAGTAACAATTATTTTCCGACGAGCATTTTCCTTCGCATCTTCTGCAGACTCTAACTCCAAGGATTCGCCCCTGGCCGCAGAACCTAGATCAGGATCTTGATCTGTCAATATTGCTACTTTCTCAACAAGCCTCTTCGTAGCCGAGGTAGAATGCGTAAGTAGCTTGATATACGGTTTAAAATCAACCGATCCGACAATGATAATGCTAGAAGCCTTGAATCTTTGGAGCTTCTCTACATCATTTCTAAGAACTCGCTCAGCGATTGCGGGCAACAGAACAGCTTCAGAAATCCCCTCTACAAGTAGTACTCGCCGAGCGAACAACAGTTCAGACCGTGTTACATCGAGATATTGATTTATCTTTCGAACGTTGTTTTCTCCTTCTTTTCCTTTACCAAAATCAATTGAGCATAGATCCAGCGCGTAGGTACCCGATTCCTCGTCCGATCTGGCCACAACTATATCTTTGACTCCAACGGCACTGGCAATCGACGGTGAGTGAGTAGTCGCGATTACTTGCAATCTACCGCCAATCTTGACATCGGCTGCTTCATCAAATTCACCTTCTGCAGCCTTACGCAAGAAGTTAAGAAGAACACTTTGTAATTGGGGATGAAGGTGCGCCTCCGGCTCTTCAATAAGGAGCACTGTCAACTCTGAATCCCGTACTACTGAAAGCTCAAGGAGCACTGTTGAGAGGAAGAGTAAGTTTGCATAGCCCAGGCCTGATGAACTCAGGTCTCGTGGGCTAACCCCTTCTTCGGCCATTTTCATCCGAAGACTACGCGCTAGCTTCTCTAGTCTTGGCGAATCGAAGCCTACCTCGACTTTTTGGCCCCGGATAGGATTAGTTAGGGCCGCAAGATGAGTTTGAATCGTAGAATTGACTTTCGTGACCGGGTCTTCCGATGCGATGCTGTCGAAAGCCGCTTTCGCTCGATTTTCAAACTCTGCTTTACCTTCCTCGTCAAGAAGGGCATTGAGAATCGTGCCGAGTCGTCGACCATTGCCTGAATCGAGTTGGAACTTAGCATCGCGAAGTGGCTCCACATAAACGCAATTAATTTTTGAACGTCCATCTAAATCCGAGTCAA
Source organism: Corynebacterium sp. HMSC064H12 (assembly GCF_001809925.1). NCBI lineage: Bacteria > Bacillati > Actinomycetota > Actinomycetes > Mycobacteriales > Corynebacteriaceae > Corynebacterium > Corynebacterium sp. HMSC064H12. The sequence goes on from NZ_KV799336.1 coordinate 100,633, forward strand.
TGCCGCTTGGTACACCAGCAGTCCGGAGCCGTTTACCACGAGGCAAATCTTGCGTTGGCGGCCAGAATTTAGTCTGATAATGGATCGTTCCCCGCTCTATGTTTAGGCCGTTAATAAACAATGCCTTCTGAAAATCTGTCGCCCCTGCGAATTCTAGGCCAACCTCTATTGGGCCCGATGCCCCATCAGAGAGATCGTCAGCTTCAAAATACCGAGTGGCTCGTCCACCCAGCGGATCTAGTCCAAGACGTATCGCGTCAATTATGTTTGACTTTCCTGCATTATTTTCGCCGACTATCAGCGTGATTCCAGGCTGAAACTTGACCTCAGTATCTTTACATGATCTGAAATTACGTACGCTCAACCGAGATAACCAAATCGACTCAACCGTTTTCGGTCCCCTACCAGTCATGGAATTTCCTCTTATCACCCGAGTGGACTTCTTCGCTGATAACCGAATTCATATGCATCATCTGTCGCCCCCTCGTTAATCAAGGTTCCAATTCGCCGGAGACGCCTTCGCGTAGTCAACACCGATTGTCTTGAAATGCTCGTGAGCGGCATCAATCTTGGCTTGCTCGGTTGTACGCAGGAGATGCTCGATCATCGTGCTCTTTGTTTCGCGGATCATGTACAGCTTGTCTTTTCCGTCTACCTGTTTCACGATTGCCCAGTCGGGGTTGTATGGCCCGACCGGGGTATCAATCTTGAACTTCGGCGGTAGTTTCAGGAACAGTTTGATGTCCTCGCGGTCGTCGAGGAGCTCGGCGAACCGGCGCTCGGCTTCCGAGTCGTAGACGACGAAATCGTAGTCGGTTTTCTCGCGGTTTTTGACCTTGTACAAGTTGTCCAGGAAGTACTGCTTTTCTTCGATGCCGTCTTGCTGAAGTTCGGTGAGCGAGTACACGCTGCCGCCGATCTTTTCGTATTGCACACCCTCTGTGACAATGGCGGCGAGTTCGGCCTCAATGATGCCTTTGACCATCTTGATGTAGTCGTTTGGGTTGGCGATGAACTCGTCAAGCCGGTCACTCTGGATGAGGATATCGATGATCGTTTTTCGGGTCAGCGATGTTGCTTCTTGGAGCTCGGACACGATGTCCGGCAGCTTGTATCCGCCTCGCAGTTCGGCGGTGCGGCGGCTGGTCTCGGAGCCCTTGGTACCACCGCGAGCAACAGTCAGTCTGGCTTTCTTCACTTCGATTCGAAGGGGTTCGATCTCTTCAGCTTTCTTGATCTTCTGTACGGCGTTCTTGATTAGTACATCGCGATCAACTGAGACGCTATAGGTCGTACGTTGGCTGATCTTCTCCCAAAACTCTTCAAACTCGCGTGATTGGAAGTACAGCTGCTTGTTCAGCTTGCGCGTCGTTCGAGCACGCTTCGGTTTTACGTAATGCTCAATATTCGCACGTCGCAGTACTTCGATAATCGCCTGTTCCACCGGACTGTATTCTGCTGCCAAGCCAAGGGTGAAGTCATCGGCGTCCGGGGTGAAGGATTCGGTGACGAAGCCATCTTTGTTGAGGTAGCCACGTTCTCTCAGGTGGTCCCAGATTGCAACAGAAGCGGTGTACCCCAGGTTCTGCTGTTCTTCGGAACCAGGTTTCGGCAATTTGGCGAAGTCTCCTTTGCGAATGTACCCAATCGCTACGCCGGCCTTCGTGTATTCCTTTTGGAGGTGCGAGGCGAACTCTTGGTACGACTCATTAGCGACGACGGTGAGTTGGGCAATGGACCGGTCCACTACACGTTCGCCGTTCTGGTTCACGGGGAGTCGCAGGCCTCGACCGATTGTTTGGCGGCGCTCGGTCTCGGAACCCATTTCACGCAGAGTGCAAATCTGGAACACGTTCGGGTTGTCCCAGCCTTCACGCAGCGCGGAGTGGGAGAAGATGAACCGCACTGGTTCGTCTTCGCTCAGCAGGCGGGCCTTGTCCTTCATAATCAGGTCGTAGGAGTCATCATCCTTAGCTTCATCGCCTTTTGTATCTCCAAACACTCCTTTTTTTACCTGTGAGAAGTACGCGCGCCGCAGCTCAATCGGATCTTGTGGAAGCAGCTCTTTGTAATTCGGGAATCGTTCTCGTTCCTCAATGAAGAGCTCGTCGAACCATTGGGCAAACTTGCCGTCGGCGGTGGAGTTGTCGGAGCCGTCGCCCAGATAGCTGGCCACTTTATCCACGAAGAAAAGGCTCAGCACCTTGATACCGAGATGTCGCATCAGCGACTCTTTGCGGAAATGTTCGCGGATGGTTTCACGAATCATCTCACGGTGCACGGTCTCGTCATTGCCACCGATTGATTCTCCGACTTGAAGAATTCCGTGGTTAGTCAGCTCGATAAACTCGGGTTCCCCAATGTTAACCTCGTTAATTCGCCAGTTGTTGCCGTAAGCAGGGTTACCAGTGACCTTCTCGAGGTCTTGGTTCTGCTTCACCGTCTTGACCCGGCGGTCAAATGATCCATCTTTCTTTCGACATAAAAGCTCCATTTTCGCTTGGAATGTCTTCTCGTCGATTGAAAGTAGCTTGATGTATGGCTTGGCGTCGCCGCCATGTTCCGTCGCTTCCGCCACAACAATCTGTTTGACCAGCCTCAGTTCATGCGCATCAACCGGGTCCAGGCGGTAGGTGACGTTTCGCGTCTCGCGGTGCGTCGCACTGTAGCGAAGGATGAACGCTGGGGCCATGCCTGCCAAAGCCGTCTTGGACAGCTCAGACTCCATGTTCTGTGGCTCGTCCATGATCAGAATTGGTCGTGTCGCACGCAGGAAGTCAATCGGCCGCAGTCCGTTGAGCTTGTCGCGGGTTTGGTTCATGATCAGGTTTTTCCTGCGGCCGCGCACAGAGCCAATCGTCATGATCATGATCTGAATGCTCGTCGATGTCGCAAAGGACTGCACTTCCTCAGCGTTCTTACCGCTGTAGACCATGTAGTCAAACGGCGACGCGGGGTACAACTGGCGGAAGTGGTCGTGCATCAGCTCAATGCTTGTCTTCACGCCTTCGCGGATCGCAACACTGGGCACGAGAATGACGAATTTGGTGAAGTTGTACTTTTCCGCCAGCTCAAAAATCGTGCGAAGGTACACATAGGTTTTACCAGTACCGGTCTCCATCTCGATGTCGAACTGGAGGCCGTCAATAAGCTCTTTCGCAGGTTCAATCCCTTGCTCGTTCTGTACCACCTTGAGATTCTCGAGTACAGTTTCTTCATCCAGCACAAAGTTGTTGCCGACGGCCCCAACCTCTTCACTCAGATCTATGTCGAGCGCCTGGTTGCTTGTCTCTGGAAGAACTCGTTCGGTGCGGAACGTTGTGAGAAGGTCGCCGGCGTCGTTCGGCTGACCTTCGAACAGGTCGGTGACTGATTCAATCGCCTGAACCTGGTACTCCTGCTTGGCATCAAACTTGAATTTCATGCTTGTTCCCTACGCCGTCCAGAGCTCGATGCCATTGGTCTTGCAGATTTGCGCCAAGTTGGTTTTCAGCTCGTCGTCGCCTTGGAACGCGTCCTCAAGCATTATGAGCTGGGCTGGCTTGACCTCCATAGCCACACGAAGCTGTGCCAGAGTCGGCTTGGTGTGTTCGTCAAGGTACGCGAGCACCAGGATGTCTTCTTCGCCGTCTTCGTCATCGACTCGGACCACCGCCTTATACGGCAGGCCGTCGATATCGCGGTCGCGAATCTGCTCGACCAACGAGTGTCCCTGCTTGAGCAGGATTTCGGTGAGAAGATCATCAGGGGTGGCGTTATCGTCGGCGCTCTCACGGAGATCCAACAGGTGCTGCTCGAGCTCAGTCGCATCGGTATCGGAGTCGGTACGCCACTTGGTGAAGTTGGTGTCCGCGAGCTTGTAGGACCGGAAACCGGTATCTAATAGATTTTCTCTGCAGTTCGTATCTCCGGCAAGCGATTTGGTAATTACTGATCCTGCCCGGTCTAGACGTTCACGGGATATCTCGGAAATAGTTTTGAATCCCATTTTGTCAGAGATTGACCCATTAGGAACCGGTTCAGGAAGCTGTACCGAAATGCAGCTGCGACTTCCAGAGTCATCTGAGTTTAAGGACATCGTTGCGTGAGCAGTTGAGCCCGAGCCAGCAAAGAAGTCGAGGACGATGCCATCAGGGGCATCAATCATAACCGACCGGATTAAATACTTAAGCAAGGTAGTGGGTTTCGGGTGATTGAAAACTTGTTTACCAAACAGTTTTTTAATTTCAGCATTTCCGGCAAGAACATCTCCAGCGATTTCTCGTGGTATCAAGGTATTAGGAGCCAACCTGGCGGTTTTAGTTTTTTTAGAGTATGGCACAAATCCGTCACTCTTAATGACGATTCTCGTTCCATCCTTGACTTGATCTTCAAGGTAGGCTTGTGACCAAATGACTCTTCCGGTAATCCGGAAGGCACTCTGTGCGATGCCGTTTTGTACAGATAGGGCATCTTCTAATACGTACCCCCCAGCTTTTTCTCCCGGCGCATAAAGGCCATCGGGTATGAGTAAATCCACCCATTCTGGCTCTAAAGAAAGCGTAGAGCGTTTCATGGAGTTTTTTGTTAGCGATGGCAGACCATCTGTTGCTTTCTCAGTTCCTACTAAAGCTTGAATATGGCCTTTATTGCGCGCGTAGCAAAGAACGTGTTGCGCATTTTCTCGTTCTATTCGAGAAGAATTATCTGGTCGGAAATTGCTTTCCCATATATAGCCTTCGATGAAATTGGATTCGCCAAAAATCTCGTCGAGGAGCTTTCGAAGTTGTGCGACTTCGTGATCATCAATTGAAATGAAGATGACGCCATCGTTCGTTAAAAGGTTCCGAGCAAGCTTTAACCTCGGATACATCATGTTGAGCCAGTTGGAGTGGTACCTGCCCTCGGACTCTGAGTTCGACGACAGTTTCTTACCGCCTTCGTTGAGCTGCTTGGACCACTCGAGGTAAGACTCGAGTCCCTCCTTGTAATTGTCGGGGTACACGAAGTCTTTGCCAGTGTTGTACGGCGGATCGATGTAAATCATCTTGATTTTGCCGTGGTAGTGCTTCTGCAGGATCTTCAGCACTTCGAGGTTATCGCCCTCGATGAACACGTTCTTTGTGGTGTCCCAGTCTTTGGAGTTTTCCTTATCCGGGCGAAGCGTTGCAGTCGTCGGCGTCTGCGCTGCGCGCATAGCGCGCTTCTTACCTGGCCAGAACAGGCCGAAACGTTCGCTGGTGTCTGAGGCGTCGCCCTCGAGAAGCTCCTTGAGTTTCTCCACGTCAATCTTGCCGTCGGCAATCGCTTCCGGAGCCAATTCGGCGAGCTGCGCCGCCAGCTCCGTTCGGAACTCTGGGGTGCTGCCAGGAACTTCGTTGATCATGTCTCGCTCTTCGCTCATTGTTTTCCCTTTAACTAACTTCGTTTACGCCTTGATTTGCCACCGGATAGTGAACAGCTCTTTTTCAGACCTTTTACCTTGAAGCGACTGCCTGATTAGAACAAGCAACTCGTCGACATTGTCGCGCAAGTTTCGCTTCTCTCTTCGATATTGGTCCTCGATCAAATCAATCTCGTCATCAAGATTTCTGGCCTTCTTCTTGAACCTCAGTTGCTCCATCGGGTCGTCGGCTTGAGTAGCTTTCTTGCGCAGGTCCTTCCGCTTCTTTTCAAGCTCACGAACGGCTTTCCTGCGTTCTGTGTCGAGGTCAAGAATCTGGCTCTCAAGCAATTCCTCTTGCTGGTTGTAGTAGCTCGAGTTGCGGTGTTGGACTTCCTTTTCCAGAGTCTCCCGCTGCCGCTCGATCACTGCCGCAAACAAATCGGTATTCAGCGGCTCAGCTATATTCAATGAGTCGACGACGCGCAGATCCATCATCTCTGCTGCATCTTCTTGGTTCAGTACCTCGTCGGAATCAGTTATTCCTGCAGCGAGCAAGTAGCTCTCGGAAATATCGCTGTCGTTTGCTCTCATCTTGAATGTCAGACCCCGAACGCTCAGCGAACCGGACTGCCCAGCTAGTTCCTTCATGCGAGAGCTGACTCGGTCAGACTTACTGATGTCGAAGACAAGCGTCTGCCGCGGGGTAGCTGCCGTCATAGCACTATCAATAACGTACTTCGCCAGGTCACTGTGATAGCGATACTGCTTAGAATTACCGCTCGGCGAGGACTTGAAGTGGTAACGGCCAGTCGCAATACCTACCGATGGCGCCATTCTCAGAACAAAGTTACGACCATCACCTTCGAAAGCAGCCAGGTCCTGCAGGCGATTGATTGTCAACAGTAGGAGCAGCTGCTCAAATTTGTTGAGTACCTCACCAGATTGCTCATCGTAAGACTTCAAGCGGTCGCGAACCGATGGGTCAAAGTTATCGAAAACTTTAGCTTTTGCCTCGGCCATGTCCTTACTGACCGTGTCCGCATACTTTTCTTCCAGCTCTTTGAACGCCTGATTGATCTCTTCAGCAGTGCGGTAGCTGTCGTAGATCTTTGCAACCTCTTGAGCGAAATCGAACCCGCTTTCAATGCGGCCCAGCACTTCGTCACTTGCTCCAAAGACGCTGTCGAAGAGATGGAACTTATTTTCCAGCAGCTCCAGAATGCGCGCCTCAGCGGCATTGCCCTCATTGAAGAAGTTAACGATTACAACGTCGTGCTTTTGGCCATAACGGTGAATGCGACCGATACGTTGTTCTACTCGCTGCGGATTCCATGGCAAATCGTAGTTGATCAGCATCGAGCAAAACTGCAGGTTGATACCTTCGGATGCTGCTTCCGTAGCGATCATAATTGAGCCGGAATCGCGGAAGTAATCAACAAGAGCTTTTCGACGATCCGCTGACGGGTTGCCGGTAATGACGTCGCTACCGTCATTCTTTGCAAGCCACTCTTGATAAATCGCAGTCGCCTCAGGAGAGTCGTTTTGGCCGTTGAACAGCACCAGCCCGTCACCGTAGCCTGCTTGTCGCAGCGTCTCGGCGATGAAGCTTTGGGTATCGCTGTACTCAGTAAAGATGATGGCTTTTTCAGGTGCCCCAATTTCGCGGAGGCGTGAGAAACCACGCTCAATGGCCTCCCCTAGTTTCAGCGACTTCTGATTCTGGTGAATGGATTCTGCTAGTGATGCATATTCGTTGAGCTCATCAATCTCCAGTTGTACTTGCTTGCGGACCGCTGGATCCGACCAGTCCTCGTTCCGCTCAACGAGGTCTCCGAAGGCCTCATATGCTGCTTGTTCTTCATCAAGCATTTCGCTGTCGAAATCAAACAGCGGCCTACGTTTACTTTGGAGTTGGCCAGCTGCCAGTTCCTCCGCCAACCGGTTCGCGGTTCTGCGAAGAGTAATCCCTACTGCGTACGTCGAGGACCCCAGTCGCTTGCGCATCACCTGCGAGGACAGTGCACGCTGCGAATCATTGAACGCATACAGGGTGTCGCGCTGTAGGTAGGAACTGACCAAATCGTAAAGATCCAGTTCCGCCTGCGAAGGCTGGAACTTCACCGTCAATGGGTCGCGCTTGGTGAACCGGATGTACTTCTCCGCATCTCGGCGCAGGGTGCGCTTGGTCAACTGGCCGACGCGCTCCGCCAAGTCATCGGGGCTAAATTCGGTGCTTCCGGTTTTCACATACCGTTCGCGGAAGACATCGATGGACCTGAAGTATTCCGGATCGAAAATCGAGACAAGGCCGTAGATCTCTTCAAGACGATTCTGCAGTGGGGTTGCTGTGAGCAGCACTACTTTGCTCGCGCCATCAAAAACCTCACCGACCGAATGCGCTACTTTGGCGTGCTGCTTACCTTTATAAAAATTGCGCAGACGATGCGCTTCGTCGGCAACCACCAAGTCCCAAGTGCGCATCAGGTCAGCTTTGTTCTGCTGAACAAATTCGTAGGAAGCAATCAGGACTTGACCAGGCTCCTTGTTAGCCAAAAGTGAGGCCTTGGACTTCGAGTCAAGCAACTCGGATTGGATTAGAAACTTCTCGTAAAGCTCCTGTTTCCACTGTTGGCGAAGACTCGCGGGTGCGATAATAAGGATTCGGCGTTTACGCTCTGCCCAATACTGCGTAATAACAATACCCGCCTCGATCGTCTTACCGAGGCCGACTTCATCAGCCAGTATGACGCCTCTTGTCGTGTTCCCCTTCAACGCGAACAACGCTGCTTCAATCTGGTGGGGCTTAGGCTCCACCTGAGCGTCGAAAAGCAAACCAGCGAGCTTACCAACATGGTCGTTGGCGTAGCTCCGCTCCAACTCGTGAGCGAAGTACTTTGCCTGATGGTTGGAAAGACTTTCGCCAAAGCTTATCCCTGGCGACTTCATGCTTCCGCTAAATGAAGCAGGTCGATTAGGGCCACTTGCCGCTCGATTCGACATGCCCCTTCTACCCCTTAAGATCCCTCGCAACCCCAACCTGCCCCGCCGCATCCGACACAGCGTCCACACGCTTCACGGCAGGGTCGGCGCCCCAGCGCTCATCAGGCAAGGCACTGATGCCCCGCTTACCGAAGCCGTCAGTCCCCACCACGACATGACCGGCCACGTCGTCACCAGCACCGAAGCCCTCAGCCAGTGCCACAGCGAGATCGGCAACCAGGCCAGCCCCGAACTCCGGGTCCTCGCCCTTATCAATCGCAGCGCGTGACACAGTGCCGTGATTACCAACAATCACAATGCCAGCAGCCGGACGCAGAGTCCCCTCGTCATACTCAACGAAGCCGCCGCCCTTCAAGGCCTCCAGCAACAGCTTTCTGTCCGCAGCGGAAGCCCGCTCTCCCCCATCCTTATCCAGCTCCAACACCGGAGCCAACGCCTGACCAGCCTGGCGGCCCGGCTCACGGCGCTCCGCATCCAGCTGCACATCGGCCGGCAGCGAGGTAGAAACCGTGTCCTTCAACTCATCCGCACCAGCGGAAGAGAGGAACTTATCGGTCAGTTTCAGCACGCCCGCATCGGGAGCGCCAGCAGCGCGCAGGGTCTCGGAAACCCCTGCAAGCTGCTCATCCGTGGCATCCGGCGTGGCGACAACAATGACCGGTACATCCTTCAAAGAGTCCTTGACAATCTCCCCGACGATGGGCTCGATGATGCGGTTGGCTTCATCGGCACGCGCTTGCTGTGCATCGGCACGCGCGACGGCGGCATCGCGCTCAGAGGCGGCACCGGTGCCGAAATCAATACCAGCACCAGCGGGGTTCAGCACATAAGCACCCAGCGCAGCACCTGCCGCAACACCGAGGGCAGCGCCTGTCACACCGGCTGTAAACTTCCCGCTCCTGCGCTTCTTCGCCATCGCCCGTCCCTTTTTCCTTTCGCCGACGCCTCAATCAGCTCTGACAGCCGAAAACTTTTAGGCGCTCATAGTGCTCGAATACCGCTAAAACTACTTAAAAAGCCCCTGGAACCACAGTGCAATGGAGTTCCAGGTATCAATCAGATTCTCGCTGACAGAGCCATCACCGGAGGTACCAGCGATAGCAAAGATCACCGCAACGGCGACAAAGATAGCGAGGATTGCCCAGGCCACACCGAAACCACGGCTATTGACCTGGTAGAGGTCGGCGACCATGCGACCGTCGACAAGCTTCTCGCCGACCTTCAAACGCGACAGCAACGCCGACGGCACACCGCTCTGGTTCTCAGCGTGGTAGATGCTATCGATGTTCTGCGGGGCGCCGACGGAGACGACCATGTCGGCGTCGTGATGCGCTGCGAAGACCAGCGCCAGATCAGTGGCGGAATCAGACAGCGCCGGGAAAGTCATAGCACCAATGCCGAGGTCCTGAATGCGCTCAAGGCCCACTGCGTGACCGTCCGGATCAGCGGGCAGGATCACGCAACCGGCAGACCGCAGCGCCTCGGAGTTGATGTTCTCCGGGTCGCCGATGATGTAGTCCGGCTCGTACTTCAGGTCGAAGAGCGTGTCGGCACCTGCATCGACGCCGATGAGCAGCGGCTCGTACTCGCGAATGAAGTTCTTCAAGTCTTCCAGCGTCTTGCGGTGTCCCTCACCAGGGCTGACCACAACGACCTTGCGGCCACGCAGCGGCTCCGTCTCGTCCGGAATACCCAGGCCATCGATGTACAGCGGGGACTCGGTCTTGGCGAACTCCACCAAGTTACCGGAGAGAGCCTCCAGGCGGTCGACCATGCTGGTGCGGCCCTCATCGAAGGCGCGCTCGAGCTCGTCCTGGTCGACCTCGTCGCCCTGCCCAATCAGGCGGTCACCGTGGTAGAGCTTGCCGTCGTGAAGCCTTGCGTTCTTGCCGTCCTTGAGCTTCTCGAAGACCTCGGCGCCGGCGTTCTGCACCATCGCAATGTCGGCGTCGCGCATCATCTGCGGGCCGTAATTCGGCACAAAACCCGTGGTAAACGCGCCGGTGTTCACCACTGCGGCGACCTTGGCATCAATCAACTGCTGTGCCAGTGGACGCGAGATATCCGGCGCATCAATCACCACGATGTCGCCTTCGCCCATGCGCTTGAGCGCACGCTCCAGGCGGGAACCGTCCCGCACAGTCCCCGAAATGCCAGGAAGATCTTTTTCGTTCCGAGAGAACAGACTCATGGCACTTAGTGAAACATAAGTGCAGCTACTTGGCCGCGAAGGCGCGCCGAGCTTGATCCAGAAGATCTTGCGCGTGCGCACGTCCGGAGTCCGAATCGTCCAAGCCCGCCATCATCCGCGCGAGCTCGTCAATCCGCTCCTCGTCCCCCAGGCTCGTCACCTTCGACGACACCGCACCCGAGCGCGCATCCTTACTGACCACCAAGTGGGTATCCGCAAACGCCGCCACCTGAGGCAAGTGCGTGACGACGATCACCTGGTTATTCACCGCCAACTGCTTCAGGCGCTTACCAATCTCCACAGCCGCGCGCCCACCAACACCGGCATCGACCTCATCGAAAACCATCGTGTGTCCGGCCTGTCCTTCGGCGAGGACAACTTCCAATGCCAGCATGATACGGGAAAGCTCACCGCCGGATGCGGAAGAAGCCAGCGGGCGCGGCTCGGCACCTTCGTGGGCCCGGAGCTTGAACTCGATGTTGTCCACGCCAGCGGGACCAAAGGTGTCGGCCTTGGTGATCTCCACCACCAGCGAAGTGTGTGGCATGGCCAAGCCCTTGAGTTCCTTGGTCACGGCCTCTTCCAGGTGCTTCGCGGCCTTTGCGCGAGCCTTGGAGAGCTTCCGCGCGGTGGTGCCGAGCTTCTTCTCCGCCGCCTTGATCTCTGCGGTCAGCTTGTCCAGCGCTTCGCCGGAGACATCCAGCGTGGCGAGCTTTCGCTCCGCCTTATCCCGCCAAGCCAGCACGCCTGCGATGTCCGGGGCGTACTTACGGGTGAGGTTCTTGATCTCCACCTGGCGCTGCATGAGTTTGTCCAGGGACTCGGTTTCCTCCGGCAGGCCAGAGAGAAACGCGCCGAGACCAACGGAAATTTCGGAGAGCTGGCTGGTCAGCTCATTGAGCTGGTTGGAAAACTCGGTGAGCTCGTCATCATTGGCGCCGGCGAGCTCGTTTGCGGCGGCTCCGAGGAGTTCGGCGGCACCGGAGTCCTCGGTGGCGGCATCCATGCCGGTAGTGCTCACGGCAGCGGCACCGTCAATGGCGGCAAGCGCCACGGCCGCCGCGTCGCGGAGACCGTCCAGGTCCTGCATGCGCCGGATCTGGGAGGCCAGGTCCTGGTCCTCGTCCGGCTCCGGCGAGACTGCGTCGATTTCCTCGATGGCGAAGCTGAGTTGGTCAGCACGCATGGCCAGCTCGCGGCGCTTAGAGGTCTTTTCTTCCAGTTCTTTGACCAGGGTGCGCCAGTGTGAGCGCTGCTGACGATAAGTTTCCAGGGTTGGCGCGATGGTGTCGGCATCCATGCGGTCGATGGCCGCACGCTGCTCATCGGCGCCTTGCAGGCGCAGCTGATCATTCTGGCCATGAATGGCAATCAGGCGGGTGGAGACATCCGCCAGTGCAGCAGCCGACGCACTCCGGCCACCAACCCACGCCCGGGAGCGGCCCTTCGCGGAGACCTGTCGAGCAAGCAGGTACTCGTCATTCTCATCGCGCTCGCCGCCGAGCTCAGAAACCACAGCATCGATGGTGGCTGACTCTTCCTCCGAGAGGTGTTCGGTGGAAACGCGGCCTTCCACCAAGGCTTTGTCGGCGCCGGTGCGCACGCGGCCGGCGTCGGCACGCGCGCCACAGAGCAACTTGAGGCTGGTGACCACCATGGTCTTACCCGCACCGGTTTCGCCTGTGAGTACGGTCAGGCCTGGGCTGAATTCAAGCGTCGCGTCAGGGATAACGCCGAGGTCGCGGATGGAAATCTCAGTCAGCATGGCGCTTGCAATCAGTCCTTCCCTTGAAGTGTCGGGTCTTGTCTGCCGTTGGGTGAAAGGCTATTGCGCCTCTGCGGGGCCGCGCCACCCGGACGTCGGCAAGCGGAACTTGTGCACCAGACGATCGGCGAACGGCTGATCGTCCAGACGCACCCAGCGCACCGGCTGCGCGCCGCGCTCGATTTCGATGCGGCTACCCGGCGGCATGGTGATGTTGCGGAAGCCGTCGAGCACCGCGATCGCCTCGGCGGTGTCGTGGTTGGTCTCAATAGCGATGGTCGAATGCGGAGAGATTACCAGCGGGCGGGAGAACAGCGCGTGGGCGTTGTTAGGCACGACCAGCATGGCATCGAGCTCCGGCCACAGCACAGGCCCACCTGCGGAAAAGGCGTAGGCGGTGGAGCCGGTCGGCGTGGAAATCAGCACGCCATCGCAGCCGTAGGAGCTCACCGGGCGACCATCGACTTCCAGGATGACATCCAGCACGCCACGGCGGTTGACGTTTTCGATGCTGACCTCGTTCAACGCCCAACCGGAACCAATCACACGGCCGGTGGTGTCACGGACGGTGACGCGGATGGTCATGCGGTCCTCGATACGCCAGGAGCGCTTGATGACGCGACTAATCGCCTCCGTCATGGACTCCTGCTCCCACTCGGCGAGGAAGCCCACGTGCCCCATGTTGATGCCGAGCACCGGCAGGTCAGCCGAGTGCGCGATATCTGCGGCGCGCAGGAAGGTGCCGTCACCGCCGAGGACGAGGACGAGTTCGCATCCCGACGCCGCCTGCGGGGAATGCCAGTAACGCGGGTACTTACCGAGCGTTGGGTGCGCGGCCAGCGCCTCCGGGTTCTTACCGGCCAGCACGCGGATATCGATACCCGCGGCCTCAAGCAGCTCGGCAGCCTCGGCGGCCATTTCCAGGTTGGCGCTGCGGCCGGTGTGCGGGACCAGCAGGATCTCGCGCTTGCCGGCGCTGGTCTTGGGCTTGCTTTCCCGTGAGTGAGTCTTCGCGCTAGTCATTGTGCGGCCCCTCCTCAACAGCCTTGGCGATGGCCGCAGCCATAGCCTCATCACCAATATCGCTGGCGCCGCCGTCTTTCACCAGCCACAGGAAGAACTCCACGTTGCCGCTCGGACCCGGCAGCGGGCTGGCCACGGCTGCGCGGAAGGACAGCCCCAGAGTGCGGGCGTATTCGGCGACTTCCTGGACAACTTCCTGACGCAGTGCATCGCTGCGCACGACACCACCGGAGCCAAGGCGCTCCTTGCCCACCTCGAACTGCGGCTTGACCATTGGCAGCAGGTCAGCGCCCTCGTCGAGGCAGGAGACAATTGCGGGCAGGACTAGCTTCAAAGAAATAAACGACAGGTCGCCAACCATGACATCGGCCGTGCCGCCAAGTATCTCCGGGGTCAGCGTGCGGACATTAGTTCGGTCGAGCACAACCACCCGTGGGTCATCCTGCAGGCGCCAAATCAGCTGACCGTAGCCGACATCAACGGCGTAGACGGTCTCGACATCGCGGCGCAGGCACACATCGGTGAAACCGCCTGTGGAGGCGCCGGCATCCAGCACCTTCCGGCCCTTCAAGTCCAGGCCCTGCGGCTCGAAAGCTTCCAGCGCGCCGAGCAGCTTGTGTGCACCGCGCGAAGCCCAGTTCTCGTCTTCTTCCAGACCACTGACGCGAATGGACACGTCGCCTGTCACCGCAGTCGCGGGCTTGGAGGCGACAAAACCACCGACCTCCACTCGACCGGCCTTAATCATGTCCACTGCTGCCTCACGGGAGCGAGCAATCTTCCTCCGCACCAGCTCAGCATCGAGCCTGCGCTTAGGAGCTTTCTTTGCCACCGCGTTCACTTTCCTTCCCTGCGTGACGAGCCCAGGGCCTCATACAAAATCTCATGCGCCCGCTCGAACTGTGCGACTCTCTCCTGCGGAGTCGGCGCAGGTGCGGATAGTGCAGCCGCAACCTGCTCCCGGACGGCCTCCGGAGTTACCTCGCGCGCACCGGGCATTGCCGCCGGGCTAGGTACAGGGCTCGGTACAGATGCAGGGCCGGGTTTCGGCCCCGGCACAGGACCAGCGCCCTGCCCCAGCCCCTGCCCCGGCTTCGGTGCAACCTCACTCATCGGCTATCACTTCCGCCAGGCAGCCAGCGCCGCCTCAGCAGCCGGGCCCTCCGCGCGGACCTGCGCGACCTCGACTGCGCCAGCACGACCAGCCTCAGAGTTCCACACCACATCTACGACCGTCAGCAGAGCCGCCACCGCGGCCTCCGCCGGGTTCACCAACCGAAGATCTTCCATGTCACCGCCAGAAAGAACGATGACACCGGCCTCCGCGTCGTCGTAACGCGCGGTGAAACCAGCCTGCGGAGCCGGACGTGCCTGATCCAGCTCACGATTCAGCGCAGTCATGTCAGCACCGATGAGCGTCGGGCGGTGCTCAGGCGGCGCCGCAACGACATCCATATGCGTGGAAACGCCTGTGACCACCATAAACGTGTCCATCTTTGCCGCATTTCCGCCCGCGATGTCGGTGTCGAGGCGATCCCCAATCGCCAGCGGATTCTTCGCGCCCACACGCTCCGCCGCCTTAATAAACATCGGTGGCTTCGGCTTACCCGCCGACAGCGGCGCCACGCCCGTGGTCGTAGAAATCGCCGCAGCGACCGAACCATTACCAACCAGGAAACCGCGCTCCGACGGCAGCGTCGTATCCAAATTCGACACCAGGAAGCGCGCACCTCGCGACACCGCCAGCGCCGCCTCCGACATCTGCTTCCACGTCATCTCACGGTTGAGCCCCTGGAACACCGCCGCAGGGTTGTCATCAGCGGAATCCACGAGGTTGTACCCCGCCTCACGAGCCAACTGCTTAAACGACTCCGCGCCCAACACAAAAACGTTCGAACCCGGCTCAATGACCTCCGCCGCCATCTCAATGGCCGCCTGCGCCGACGTCATCACATCGTCCGCGTGAACGTCATAGCCCAGCCCGTTGAGCTGATCCGCCACCGTCTGCGGCGCACGGGAGGCGTTGTTCGTAATGAACACCATCGGCAGCGCTGCCTCGGTCAGCCCCTCCAGCGCGTTCGGAATCGCCGCGCCGCCCTCGTAAATCGTGCCATCCAGATCCAACAGAGCGGCATCATAGGAAGAAGCGACAGAAGCCATGGGGGTTCATTTCTCCTTTTACGAAATAGGAACGCTTTACGACGAATTGTAGATGCGCAGCCGCATCGCGCCAGCGGTGGATGGTTTTGCGAGTCGGGCAGCTGGGCTGTTTACTTGCTCAGCTCTTCGATGCGCTCGCGAGCATCGAGCATCTGGTCGACATCGATCTTGGCGCAGCGGGTAAACCACACCTTGGCATCATCTTTACGACCGGCCTCCACCAGCGCATCAGCGTAGGCGTAGAACAGACGAGCTGCTTCGAAATCCTCACGGTCCGGGTTCAGATCCTGGGTCTCCAGCTCAACCAGAGCCTCATCAATCTGGCCCATATCGCGGCGAGCACCTGCGGCGACGATAGCCAGCTCAGTCTTGGACTCGTTATCCAGCTGCTTGGCTTCCTCGGATCGAGCCAGCTCGATGGCCTTCTCCGGACGGCCGAGGCCGCGCTCACAGTCCGCCATCACTGCGAGCATGCCCGGACCACCGGAGATGCGACGAGCAGCACGCAACTCAGCCAGGGCTTCCTTCCACTCACCTGCGTGGTAAGCGGCGACACCAGCTGTCTCACGAACGACACCGACGCGGCCTGCGCGGTCCTTCGCTGCGCGGGCGTGCTCCAGGGCACGCTGCGGGTCTTCAGCCATCAGGATTGCGGCCATAATCATGTGACGAGCAACCTTGTCGGCGTTGTCCTTAGCCAGGCTCTTCAGATCCTGGCGGACGCTCGGGTCGAGCTCGTCTGCGCGAATGTCATCTGGCAGCTTCGGCTCGTTCTTGCGGGCCTCAATGCGCTCCTCGCGGAAACCTGGGCGCTGCGGGCCGGTGCGGTGCGTACGCTTCTCATCCTGGAAGCGGCCACCACGGTTAGAGCGACGTGGCTTGCCACCACGACGGTCGAAGTTGCGACCTCCCTGGCCGCCACGTCCGCCCGGGCCGCGACGATCATTGCGCTCGCCCCGGTCGTTGCGCTCGTTACGATCATTGCGGTCGTAACCGCGGCCACCGCGACCACCACGGTCATCGCGGTTAAAACGCTCATTACGATCATCGCGATTGTTGCGGTTGTAACCACGACCGCCACGACCACCGCGCTCATTGCGGTCACCGCGGTTAAAGTCACGATCGTCGCGATCATCACGACGGAAGCCCCGCGAACCACGGGAATCGCGGTTACCGCCATGACCACCGTGACCACCACGGCCACGACCACCTGGGCCACCGCCCTGTCCACGACGATCGTTGCGGTTGCGCCCGTTAAAGCCGCCCTCGCCACGACCATGGGAACGGTTAGACCCGCGGTTTCCGCGATTTCCTCGGCCTTCGCCGGAACGAGGACCTTCGTGCTCAGCCATGAAGTCGGAGCTCCTTATATGTAATGAGTAAAAGAATTTATGTGTTTTTAGGCTACCAGTAACCCCGGATTGCCTGGTGGTCTACCTAAAAGACCAAACTTTCATACTACTGCTAAGACCTGCCTACATTCCAGCCCAACAAACGCGCAGAACCTGTGGCTTTCCCCACTGCCTGGGACAAATCCCAGACAGCCAGGCCAACCCAGTCGTCTGTAGTGAACTGCGCAGTAGCGGTGGTTCCCTCGACGCGGAGCTCATGCTCGGCATCCGAAAGCCCGTCTGGCACGGCGAGGTTGGCGCCCAGGGCGTCGTTAAGCAATGCCTTGAGGGCGCGGGCATTACCCTGCTCAGCGCGATGTGCGGCCCGGCGGAAAACAGTGAGCGCTTCCTTGGCTGCGTCCTCGGGTGTCACGGTGGTGTCGGCAGCGAGGTCAAAGAGGCCTTCTTGCTCGAAGGTTGCGGTCTTGGGCGCCTTGGAGTCGGAAGAAGGCGTGGCGGGCGTGGTTTTTGTCGGCGCTGCATTCGTCTGTGCTGCATTCGTCTGCCCGCGACTCCCCGCACCAGCGAAACCTGGCCCCTCGGGCACTGCGGTGCCCTTCTGATACGCGGTGGCGGCGGCTCGGGCGCGCTGATCTGCAGCTTCGTTCATGTCGTGGCCAGAGTGGCCCTTGACCCATTCGAGATGAATGTTGCGACCAATGAGCAGCTTGTCGATGTCCTGCAAGATGTCCACGTTGAGGACGGGTTTGCCGTCGCGCTTCTTCCAGCCCTTGCGCTTCCATCCCGGCATCCACTTGGTAACGGAGTTAATCACGTACTGCGAATCGCACAGGACGAACAGTGGCTCATCGGGGATGTGAGCGGTGGCGCGGAGCAGCTCGGCAAGAGCGGTGAGCTCCCCGCGGTTGTTGGTTCCCTCTTTCCATCCGCCGGCGGCCCAGCAGCTGTCGTCGATATACCAGCACCACCCGGCAGGTCCGGGGTTGTGCAGGGCGGAACCGTCAACGGCAGCAGTAATAGTCATGAGGCTAGATTGTATCGGCTGCGTGGGTCCGGCCAGGAATTGCCTTAAGAGCCGTAGCAGGCGACCGGGCCGTGCGGGCCCTGGACGATGTCAATCTGAGTGTTGAAGATTGGGCTCAGAACCTCCGAACGCATCAGCTCTGCGGTAAGGCCGTGCTCTACAATCTGGCCATCCTTGACCGCACAGATGTAGTCGGCGTAGCGAGCCGCGAAATTGATGTCATGCAACACCACCACCATGGTTCGACCCAAATCGCGCACTGCAGTGCGCAGGTACGACATGATGTCGACCGAATGAGAAATATCCAGGTTGTTCAACGGCTCGTCGAGAAGCACGTAATCCGTCTCCTGGCAGAGCACCATTGCGACATACGCGCGCTGACGCTGCCCACCGGAGAGCTCGTCGAGGTAGCGGCCCTGGAGCGCCTCAAGATTGAGGAACTCGATGTACTGGGAGATGATGCGCTCGTCCTCAGCGGTCAGGCGCCCCTGGCTGTGCGGGAAGCGGCCGAAACTGACCAGCTGGCGCACGGTGAGACGCGTGACGAAGTGGTTGTCCTGGCGCAGAATCGACAGCACCTTCGCCAGATCCTTCGACTTGGTCTTGCCCACGTTGTATGGACCGACGTTGATGTCACCGGAATCGACGGCAAGGAGGCGGCCAATCATAGTCAAGAGCGTGGACTTGCCCGCGCCGTTCGGGCCGATCAGAGCCGTAATTGCGTTGGTTGGAATTTCCAGGTCAACGGGGCCAATTGACACCTCGCTGGTATAGCTCTTGCTTACACTGTCGAGGAGAATCATAGCCGTCCCTTCTTCAAAACGACGTAGAGGAAGATCGAACCGCCAACCAGCTCGATAATGATGGACACCACGCCCTGGGCATAGAAAACGTGATTGAGGATGAAATACGCACTGGCCAGCGTGACGTAGCCAATCAGCGCCGCCATCGGCAGCACAAAGCGGTGGTCATAGGTATCCGCAGCCTGGTACGCAATGGTCGCGACCAGGAAGCCGAGGAATGTCATCGGGCCGACCATAGCCGTCGATACTGCCATCAGCACCGACACCGCGACCAGCACAGTGATGGACCGAACCTGGTAGTTCACACCCAGATTCGTCGCGACCTCACGCCCCAGCGACATGACATTGAGGACCCGCGAATGCAACGCAATCACCACGATCGCCCCTATCACGAGCGGCATCGCCACCGGGAAAAACTCCGGGTCAGCGTTGTTGACAGAGCCGAACAGCCGCGCCGTCAGCAGGTCAAAATCCGAAGGCGTGAGCATGCGCTGCATGAACGTCGACAGCGAAGCCAGTCCGCCACCGATGACAATGCCCACCAGCAGCATGCTGTGCATATCCGCGCCCTGCCCGGTCAGCAGCCACGCATACAGCACCAGCGACAGCCCCACCATCAGCGCGAGCTGCAGCACAAACGCGCCAACCGAGCCAGCTTTCATCAGCCCCGTCGCACCGAAGAAGTACACCGCAGTGGTACTGATAGCCACGTACAGCGCCTCAAAACCCATAATCGACGGCGTAATAATTCGGTTATTCGCAATCGACTGGAACGCCACCGTCGCGACGGCATGGCAGCAGGCAACCACGATCATGGCAATTACGGCATCAAGACGCCGGCGCGCAATCAGCCAAAAACCATCCGTACCGAACGGCAACGGGTTATCCCACGCGAGCAGGCCCGCCGTAAACAACACCGCCAGGCCCACCAGCGCAGCAATGATAATCCAGTACCTGCGCGCCGCGGCGGCCGTGCTAAACGACGTCGTTTGCGGCCCGGCCTGGTCGGCCACCGTGTGAGTTGAACTGAGATTAAGCACGACGCCGCTCCACAATCAGATAGACGAAGATGGCAGCTCCCAGGATGCCGAGAATCACCGATACCGGGATCTCGAACGGGGCGATAATGACGCGGCCAATCAGGTCCGCAATCGTCACGGTGCCAATTCCCACCAGGCACACCCACGGCAGGTTGGAGCGCAGATCATCGCCACGGAACATGGAGACGATATTCGGGACGATGAGCCCCAGGAATGGGAGGTTGCCCACCACGACGGTGACCAAACCTGTTGCGATTGCAATCAGCCCCGTTCCCAGGAACACGATTCGCTTGTAGTTCAGACCGACGTTGGTGGCAATGTCCTCACCAAGCCCCGCAACCGTTAACCGATCGCTGAATACGAAGACAATCGCAACCACAATGACGACCAGCCACAGGAATTCGTACTGCCCTTTATAAATGGCAGTAAAAGAGCCTGCGAACCACACGCCTAGCGACTGCAGCATGTCCGTCTGCAACGCAAAGAAAGTCGAAATCGAACTGACTACCGCACCCAACATGATGCCCACGATGGGCACAACCAGACTTGACTTCAAAGCGACACGGCGCAAGAACAGGAAGAACACTGCCGTGCCGATGAAAGCGAAGATGATTGCCCCGCCCATCCGGCCAAGCATCGAGGCCGAAGGAAAGAAATACATCACGAAAATCAGGCCGAGACCAGCCCACTCCGTGGTTCCCGTGGTGGTGGGTTCGACGAACTTGTTGCGCGTAAGTAGCTGCATGACCAAGCCACACATCGCCATCGCGGCACCCGAGAGCACCAGTGCAATGGTGCGCGGAATACGCGTAGTGGCGAACATCTCCCAGCCGTCGTCGGCGCCCAGGATGTCGTATTGGCCTACAAACAGCGACATAGCCACCAGGACTGCCACAAAGGCAATCCCGATGGCTAGCCGGGAATCCAGTAACTTCTGCATAGAGTTGGTGAGGTACTCCTGTGACTGGTCAGGGAACTATTAGGCCTGCTCGAAGGCGTCGGCAAGCCCGTTCAGAATCTCCGTGTACGTGATGATGGACTCGTTGGTGTAAGTGTCCTCTGGGGCGTAGTAGATCTTGCCCTCCTTGACTGCCTTCACGTTCTTCAGCGGAGCGGCTTCCTCGACCACAGACTGTGCCGAACGGTACTCATCGGTACCGCGGACAGAGGTGCCAGCATCGCGGTCAAGCACCATGATGAAGTCCGGGTTTGCCTCAGCGATGGACTCGGCGGAAATCTCATCACCCTGGTGGTCATCGCTGGCCTTGTCGACCTCCAGCGCCGGCTTCATGCCAATCAGGTCGAACAGCGGGCCGAAGGTACGACCAACAGTCGGAGCAATGTAACCGAGGGTGCCGCCCGACGAGTTCAGCGCCATGACCTTCACGTCCGGGTTGTAAGCCTTGCGAGCGCGCTCCAGAGCCTTGTCAAAGTCTGCGATGAGCTGATCGGCTTCCTTCTCCTTACCGAAGATGGTGCCCAGGCCCTTAGCGTGGCGCTTGAGCTCCTCGTCCAGTGGCTTGCCCTCGCGCGGCTCAAACTCCACAATCGCGGAGTTCGGAGCGAGCTTCTTCAGGTCATCGTAGTACTGACCGAAACGCTGACCGTTCACAATCAGGTCCGGGTCAGCAGCAGCAACAATTTCGAGATTCGGCTCGCGGTGATTGCCGATGTCCTGAACGTCAGGATTGTCCTTGTAGTCGGAAACCGTGAACGGGATAATCGGTTTAGGAGCTGCAGCCAGCTTAATACCCCACTGATCGAGCATCTCGAAGGAACGGTTATCCGTGGCCACAACAGAGTCAATCTCGGCAGGTACGGTCTGCTCACCATGATTATCAGTAACGGTAATAGTAGACCCGTTGCCTGCAGCTGCAGACTTATCCTCGTTACCGGCATCAGTAGAACATGCACCAAGAACAAGTCCAAGGCTCGCAACAGATGCAACTACGATATTGCGAATACGGCCGGAGTTAGAACGCGCCACTTAAAGGCATCCCTTCGGTCACAGTAGGATTGTTAAACAAACGCGACTTAGACGCCGTTACCCAATCACTTACTTAGGTAATCATTACCTGTGAAACATTAGCTTAGGGTTCCCTATTTAACAAGTAAATACGTTATGAAATTACGCAATATTTAGGGCATATTTCGAACTTGGCTTAGCGTTGGCTAATTTGTGCTGGTAAAGGCACAATTGCAGCGTTCGCTAACGGGGGTAACTTGTGCCCTACGGAAGGTAACATGTGCACTATCGACGTATGTTTGGGTCTCGCTGGGCGTAGTTGGGCCTAGTTGGGCCTAGTTGACAATGAGCTTGCGAGCTTTGCTTGCGAGAATGGGCTGCGCTTGAATACGGGCTGTACACGCGATTGGAGGCTATACGTGTGAGTACAGGCTGCAGGCATAAATACGGGCTGCAAACGTGAAACTGTATGAGTTTATGACACTTTCAAGCGATCTTTCGCGCTATTTCTGTCATAAACGCAGTCAGTAACTTTAATTAGCCCACAGCCGCTGCCATAGACCCAGGAACTAACCCCGCATTCACCCGCCAATGACAGCCATAAAGGCAGTCAGTAACTCACATTGGGGTAAGCAGCGAAAGGTGCCAACCGGGCGATCCTCTAAGCGGACACGCCTGTGTCCATTAACCCGGACACCCTTTGCCCCCTTAAGCCTCAAGACACCGGTAAGCCCGCCTTCCGCTACCGAGCAGACCAACCCCTATTTAATCCCGTTTACTCGTGGGTAACAAAAAGTGGGCCGCAGCACCCAACCCCACACGGGA
>NZ_KV799337.1:0-77794 GCF_001809925.1 Corynebacterium sp. HMSC064H12
TAAACTCACACAGTTTCACATTTGCAGCCCATAATTTTTCGGGGTTGTCAGTTTTGCTACTTAACCCACTCTATGGTCGGGGGATTTTTGCTCTTGCGGGCGTGACTCGATTCTCCACTGAGGAGGGGAGATCCAGCATTTTTGGAGGTCATCTCACGTAACCTGGGACGCATGAGGCTCGACAGTATAACTCGCCCCTTGCTGGCGTCCTTTTTCGCCGCGGTCGCGTGGAGTGTTTTAGGTGGGCTAATCTTGCCGGAGCCCAACCTCGCCTACGACGAAGGAATTGCGTCGTGGATTGTGTCCATGCTGGTCTCAGTAATGCTGGTCGGAGCAATAGCCGTTTTCGCCGGTGATGGGTCGTTGGCTCGGGGGATGACCAGCGCGCGGAGCATTGTCGCAGCAGCTACCGGCGCAGGAATTGCCGCGCTTGGCGATCTGGCATTCCTATTTCTCACCACGCCGCTCGATGGCCAGGACGGCCTAGCCGTCGCCTATGTCGTGTTCTTCTACATCCCGCTACTATTTCTTGGCGGATGGGCCGCCAGTGCCGCGATTAATCGGATGCGTAGGTGGTACCGGCAAGTGAAGAAAGAAAGAGAGACCTAGCTGGCGGCCGTGAGCTAGGCCTCTAACTTTGGAGTCGCCAGCGCCTGGTGCGTCAGGTTAAGGCCGACCATCGTAACCTGCCAGGCGCGGAGGGCGTTTTTTTGGGGGGCAGAGGCGATTGTCGACACCTTCATCGGACGTGAATCGGAATCGACAAACCGCCTAGCCCCAAGGGGTCGGATTCTTAGAACAGGCCAGTCGGGTTCTCGTCGTAAGAGACGAGCATGCACTTGGTCTCCTGGTAGTGCTCGAGCATCATCAAGTGATTCTCGCGGCCGATACCGGACTGCTTGTAACCGCCGAAGGCTGCGTGAGCAGGGTAGCTGTGGTAGTTATTCACCCATACGCGGCCAGCCTGGATACCGCGGGCAGCGCGGTAGGCGTTGTTCTGGTTGCGGCTCCACACGCCGGCGCCAAGACCGTAGATAGTGTCGTTGGCAATGTCGAGAGCCTCGTCCAGAGTCTTGAAGGTTGTCACGGCCAGGACCGGGCCGAAGATCTCCTCACGGAAGAAACGCATCGAGTTGTTGCCTTTAAAGATGGTCGGCTCGACGTAGTAGCCTCCCTCCAGCCCTTCGAGCTTGGCGACGTTGCCGCCGGTGAGAACCTCCGCGCCCTCCGTCGGCCCGGACTCCAAGTATCCGGAGATTTTGTCCAGCTGCTCCTGGGACGCCTGGGCACCCATCTGTACCGACGTATCCAGCGGGTTGCCGGTCTTAATCTGCTTGACGCGCTCGACCGCGAGCTTCAGGAACTCATCAGCGATGTCTTCGTGGACCAGGGCTCGCGACGGGCAGGTGCAGACCTCGCCCTGGTTCAGCGCGAACATGGCCAGGCCCTCGATGCACTTCTCACGGAACGCGTCGTCGGCATCCATGACGTCGGGGAAGAAGATGGATGGGGACTTGCCGCCGAGCTCCAGCGTGATTGGAATAATCTTGTCGGACACTGCCTTGTTGATTAGCTGGCCCACGGCAGTCGATCCGGTGAACGCAATTTTGGAGATCCGGTCGCTTGCGGTCAGCGCAGCACCGGCCTCGGTGCCGAGGCCATTGACGATGTTGAGAACGCCGTCCGGAAGCAAATCGGCGATAATCTCGGTGAGCATGAGAATCGACGCGGGGGTCTGCTCTGCTGGCTTGAGCACGATGCAGTTGCCGGCGGCGAGGGCCGGGGCGATCTTCCATGCGGCCATCAGGAGGGGGAAGTTCCACGGGATAATCTGGCCGACGACGCCGAGTGGCTCGTGGAAGTGGTAGGCGACCGTGTTGTCGTCAATCTGTGAGATGCGCCCCTCCTGCGTGCGGGTGGCCCCGGCGAAGTAGCGGAAGTGGTCGATTGCGAGCGGGATGTCAGCGGCGAGGGTCTCGCGAATGGCCTTGCCGTTCTCCCAGGTCTCGGCGACGGCAATCTTCTCAAGGTTTTCCTCCAGACGGTCCGCGATGCGGTGGAGGATCAGCGCCCGCTCGGCCGCAGGAACCGAGGCCCAGGAGTCCTTCGCCTTGTGCGCGGCGTCGAGAGCGAGCTCAATGTCTTTCTCGTTAGACCGCGGAACCCGGCAGAAAACCTCGCCCGTAACCGGGGTGGAGTTGTCCATGTATTGCCCGTCTACTGGAGGTGTCCACTTACCATCGATGAAATTTTCGTACTGCTCCTTGTACGTGAAGATTGCATCGGGGGTGCCGGGGTTGGCGTAAACAGTCATGTAGACACGTCCTTTCTATAGGGAAACAACAAACGTATGAGCCAACTTTAAATTGTGACTCGTGTCATAATCAACACTTATTTTTTCATCGCTTTTGCGAGAGATGCGATTGCTGCCGACCCTAAATCTGCCCCGACGTCGCCGTGAGAAATTCCAAAATTGCCCGCACACGGCGGTTTTCCTCGCCGGGCTCCAGATGCAGCTTCATAAAGATGTTGGACACGTGTTTCGCCACCGCCGCCCCGGAAAGCACGAGGTCATCGGCAATCTGCTTATTGGACTTGCCGCGTGCCATCAGCTCGAGCACTTCGCGTTCGCGCGCCGTTAAACTGGCTAGCCCCGATTTGCCGGACTGCATCAATGCCGTCGCCACATCAGGGTCAATCACCACGCCACCACCTGCGACGACCTCGAGCGAACCCAAGAAGTCCAGCACCTGGCCAACGCGGTCTTTGAGCAGATACCCGGTCCCGCCACTCGAGCTGCTGCCACTTGAGCCGGCCCCAGTACCAACCCCAGCACCTCCCGGCGAGAACAACTCACGCGCATACGCCGGCGCCACATACTGCGACAGCACCATGACATTCAGCTGCGGATAACGCTCGCGCAGTTCCACTGCGGCCCGCAGGCCGTCGTCACTCATCTTCGGAGGCATGCGCACATCGGTAATCACCAGGTCTGGCAGCTCGCCCGAGTCGTCAAACCGGTCATCGATGTCCGCCACCAGACCGTGCGCAGTGTCGACCATCGCAATCACTTCATGTCCGCGCTTTTCGACGAGCCCCGCGACTCCTTCCCGCAGGAGTGCCGAGTCATCCGCAATGACAATTTTCATTATTTCGCCGCACCTTTCTTCTCCACGCTTTCCATATCCATGCCTTCTATTTCTCCAATGCCCGATTCCCAGCGATTTAGCATCAAGGGAATTCTGGCTATTACCTGCGTTGGCC
The DNA here is from genome assembly GCF_001809925.1 of Corynebacterium sp. HMSC064H12. Classification (NCBI taxonomy): domain Bacteria; kingdom Bacillati; phylum Actinomycetota; class Actinomycetes; order Mycobacteriales; family Corynebacteriaceae; genus Corynebacterium; species Corynebacterium sp. HMSC064H12. The sequence goes on from NZ_KV799337.1 coordinate 3,265, forward strand.
CGCCTTCGGGAGAGTGCATGGTCATCGCACCGTCAAAAGTGGCCAGGCGCTCTTTCATGCCCCGCAATCCGCGCCCCAATTTTGCCCCACCTGGGCCTTGGTCCGTAATTGAAATATTCAGTGTTTGATCTGAGGTGAGCAGCACAGAAACAGGAGCATTCGGCGCATATTTTGCTGCATTTGTCAGCACTTCTGCACAGAAAAAATATGCCGCGGCGAGCACGCTTTCCTCCAATTCCGGCAGCGGATAGGGAGTGTGTACAACAACGTGAGGGCCATATCCTTCAGCAATTTCCTCAACAGCCGCTTGCAGTCCGCGATCGCGCAACACCTGCGGATGGATGCCATGGACTGTTCGCCGCAAGGCCCGCAGGCCATCCTCCAAATGGCCGCGCGTTTCCGACAGGAGCTGCATTAGTTCCTCATTGCCAGTATTGGAGGCCTCTAATTCCGCAAGTCCTAATTTCATTGAAGCCGCAACAATGTATTGCTGAGCTCCGTCGTGGAGGTCATTTTCAATGCGGCGACGTTCAATCTCAAAGGCTTCGGCAATTGTTCGTCGTGAAGCGGTAAGTTCGGCGATGCGGGCGGCGGCGGATTCCTCGTAGCTGCGTTTATGCGCTTTTTCGCGACGGTTCGCGCCGATATATTTGCGGAAATAATCCTTCAGCTCCATAGTTTCCCATGGTACGAAAGCTCTGTGTGCGGAGGAATTAATTTCCGGCATGGTAGACCTAGCACTACCGCAAAAGGAAAGTGGGCACGGTGTTGAAATCGCCTCCGTGCGAGTGAAATGAGTGCCATGACAGAGAACAACAGCCCCAGAAACGCACGACTTTGTATCCGCGACATCACCAAGTCCTACAATTCCGCTCCCGTTCTCACCGGCATTTCGCTGACCATTGAGCCCGGCGAAACGGTTGCAGTCATGGGACCGTCAGGTTCTGGTAAGTCCACGCTGCTGCACTGCATGTCCGGCGTTTTGCTACCGGACGACGGCGACGTCATCTTCGGTGACACAAAGATCAGTTCGCTTTCCGACGCCGACCGCTCCGCCCTCCGCCTGCACGACTTCGGCTTCGTTTTCCAAGATGGCCAGCTCCTTCCCGAGCTGACTGCCAGGGAAAACGTTGCTCTGCCAATGATTCTGCAGGGCAAGAAGCGCTCGAAGTCACTCGCGCTTGCCGACGATGTCCTCAACCGCCTGGGGCTCAAGGACCTCACGCGCCGTCGCCCAGGACAGATGTCCGGCGGTCAAGCACAACGTGTGGCAATTGCCCGCGCGATGGCCGGCGAGCCAGGTGTCATCTTCGCCGATGAGCCGACTGGCGCGCTGGACCAGTCCACAGGCCATGAGGTCATGCAGCAGCTCACCGCGTTGGTGGAGCAGACTGGCACGACATTGGTGATGGTCACGCACGATGTGAAGGTGGCCGACTGGTGTCGTCGACGTGTGGAGATCCGCGATGGCCTGATTCACGACGACCGCATGCTGGCAGGAGCGGAGGTTACAAAGTGAGCACCGTAACTGAAGCAACAAAACCCCAGAGAATTCCTACCGGCGCACTAGCGGACTTGAGCACGCGGCTGCAGCGCGCCGGGCGTGAATCCCATTCGGGAAACGGCTGGCTGTCCGCATTGTCCGTGGTGGCCATGACCGTGAGTACCTGGTTGGCGTTGGTCGTCGTCGGTGGCACGGCGATGTTTTACCGCCGTTGGCAGGCTGAGCCAAAGCTGCCGCCGAACCCAACACCCGAGGATTACATGAATCAAGGTCAGGGCGAGATGTACCTGCAGCTGGCACTCGTGGCCTGTGTTTTTGTGATTCCGGCAATGGTTTCGCTCGTGGCACAGTCGGCGGTGCTTGGCGCTGCAGGACGTGAGCAGCGATTGGCAACTCTGCGCTTGATTGGTCTGTCTAACGGGGCAGTTACGCGCATGGTGATTATCGAAACCCTCGTATTGGCAGCTGTAGGGCTTGTCGTGGGCACGTTGTTGTCGGTGGCCACTGCGCCATTCTGGGCGATAATCAAGTTCGACAATGACTACCTGGATACCTGGGACATGTTGCTGCCCTGGTGGGGCTACCCGCTGGTCTGGGTTGCCGTGGTGCTCCTCGCGCTCTATGCGGCTGTGGTTGGTTTGCGAAGGGTGATGATTTCACCACTCGGCGTTAGCCGCAAGGAAGTGCCCAAGTCGATGAAGGCTTGGCGCATGATTGTGGCCGTTGTTATCGGTGCGATCGTCCTATACGTGATTGCCAACTCCAATATCGCGGGTGGAACCGTCACTGCCACGCTTGGTGTCGCAGCGATGATGTACCTGATGGTCTGGGCAATTGGCCTGGTGGCGCCTTTCTTTATCCAGCTTGTTGCCCGCATCTCCAGCTTCTTCGGTACTTCAAGTGATTTTGTGGCGACGCGACGAGTCGCGACTAACGCTAAGGAATCGTGGCGTCGAGTAAGTTCCATGGCCTTCCTGTCTCTGCTGCTTGGCTACACAATGATGGTGCCTGGCGAAGACAAGATTGAAGAGGTTGCAGATGTCACATTCGCGCACGATATTGCAACCGGTGTGACTATCACTTTCGTAATCGGTTTCATTCTGTTGCTGGTGTCAACGCTTTTGACTCAGGCCTCAGCCGTCTATGAAGAGGCATCGCTGACAAAGGCGCTGGACTTCATCGGGACGCCAATCAGCTTCCACCGCACGGTCACTTTCAAGCAGACATTCTTTCCCATGCTTGCGACCAGCATCTTCGGCTTTGTTATGGGTGCGCTGTTGGGAGCCACCATGTTCGGCCCGATTGCGAACGAAATCACGTTTGGTCAACGCTCACTTGTTGTTGCGCTGGCGTACCTCGTGGGAGTTGTATCAGTTGGCGCTGTGACCTTGGCGGTTGATCCGCTTCGCCACAAGTTGCTGGGTCGACAGATTCGCCATAACGACTAGTCGCCATTAAAAGGGCAGTGGAGTGGCCGGGCAGTGGTGCTCGGTGCTCGGCCAGTTCCTTAGGGTTCAACTTGAGGATTAGAGCCTGTAACCAACTGTGGTTCATCTGATAACCAAGCATTCATCTCACAACCACGTAATTTCTACCTCTGACTTTTAGCCTGAGGGCATGCGTACCTACGTGCTTGATACCTCGGTCCTGCTGTCCGATCCCCACGCCACCAAGAAGTTCGATGAGCACCAAGTTGTGCTTCCGCTGGTCGTGGTGAGTGAGTTGGAGGCCAAGCGCCACCACCCAGAGCTGGGGTGGTTCGCCCGAGAAGCGCTCCGTTTCCTCGAAGAGCTGCGTTACCGCTACGGCCACCTGGACCGGCCTGTGCCCGCCAATGATCTTGGCGGGTTTATGCATATTGAGCTCAACCACTCCGATCCCTCCATCCTTCCCGCAGGCTTCCGCACCGCCGAAAACGATCACCGCATTCTCGCTTGCGCCCTTAATCTTCAGCACGATGGACATGATGTCGTGCTGGTCACCAAGGACATTCCGCTTCGCGTCAAGGCTGGTGCGGTCGGCTTGCCTGCCGACGATTACCGCGCCCAGGACGTCGTTCTGACTGGGTACTCGGGAATGGTGGAAGTAGACGTCGACCCGGAGGAAATTGATCGTCTCTTCGCCAATGGGTTCCTTGAGCTCGAGCAGATCCAGGATCAGCCGCTGCACTGCGGCGTGCAGCTCAGCGCTGGTAGCCAGTCTGCGCTGGCACGGGTGAGCGCCCCGGGCGTCGTCAAGCTTGTGCGGGGCGATACGGAGGCGTTTGGCCTGAAGGGGCGGTCGGCGGAGCAGCGTGTGGCGCTTGACCTGCTGTTGGATGACTCGGTGGGGATTGTGTCCCTCGGCGGCCGAGCCGGTACGGGTAAGTCGGCGCTTGCGCTGTGCGCGGGACTGGAGTCGGTGCTGGAGCGCGGACTGCATCGCCGGATTGTGGTGTTCCGTCCGCTCTACGCGGTAGGTGGTCAGAACCTTGGCTACCTGCCAGGTAGTGAGGACGAAAAGATGAACCCGTGGGCGCAGGCTGTTTACGACACCCTGGAGGGATTGGTTTCAGACAACGTGATGGATGAGATTGCCTCGCGCGACATGCTGGAGGTACTGCCACTGACACACATTCGCGGTCGTAGCCTGCATGACAGCTTCGTGATTGTCGATGAGGCACAGTCGCTGGAGCGCAACGTACTGCTGACGGTGCTGTCGCGTCTTGGTAGCAATTCCCGAGTCATCCTTACGCACGATGTGGCGCAGCGTGACAACCTGCGCGTCGGCCGCCATGACGGCGTGCAGGCGGTGATTGAAAAACTCAAGGGCAACGAGCTTTTTGCACACATCACGCTGAAGCGCTCGGAGCGCTCGAAGATTGCGGAGCTCGTTACGGGACTACTCGATTAAGAGTAAGCTTGTGAGGCAGATACGTAGGAGCTGTTCCTGCGGTTACTTTCACTCGGATCGTTCGGCACGTACCTGCCGATGAAAGGTTTGTATTCACATGGCTACTGTGACTTTTGCTGATGCCACTCGCATTTACCCTGGTGCGACGAAGCCTTCTGTGGACAAGTTCAACTTGGAAATTGCCGATGGCGAGTTCCTGGTTCTGGTGGGCCCCTCCGGTTGTGGTAAGTCCACAACACTGCGCATGCTTGCCGGTCTGGAAGAGGTCAATGAGGGCAAGATTTTCATTGGAGATCGTGATGTGACCAATGTCTCGCCCAAGGATCGCGATATTGCGATGGTCTTCCAGAACTACGCACTGTACCCGCATATGACGGTGCGCGAGAACATGGGCTTCGCGCTCAAGATTGCTGGTGTGGACAAGGACGAGATTGACCGTCGTGTCGAAGAAGCTGCGAAGACCCTGGATCTAACTCAGTTCCTGGATCGTAAGCCTAAGGCTCTATCCGGTGGTCAGCGTCAGCGTGTGGCAATGGGGCGTGCGATTGTGCGCAAGCCGCAGGTGTTCCTGATGGACGAGCCGTTGTCGAACCTGGACGCGAAGCTGCGTGTTCAAACCCGTACTCAGATTGCGGCCATGCAGCGTCGGATGGGTGTGACCACCATGTATGTCACCCACGACCAGACTGAGGCGCTGACCATGGGCGACCGCATCGCGGTCATTAACTTCGGTGTTCTGCAGCAGGTCGGTACCCCGCGGGAACTCTACGAAACCCCGGCAAACGAATTCGTCGCGGGCTTCATTGGCTCGCCTGCGATGAACCTGGGCACGTTCAACGTCTCTAATGGTTACGCCACGTTGGGTGAGGCCAAGATTAAGCTGCCGGAAGCCACACTTGCTGCAATCGTGCCGGAGGATCAGAACCAGATTATCGTGGGCTTCCGTCCGGAGGCATTCGACCTGGTCGAGGGGCCGGGCGATGACGTCATTCCGGTGCAGGTTAACTTGGTCGAGGAATTGGGCTCCGATGCATTCATGTATGGCGATCTCGTCGGTGGCGGAGCATTGAGCTCCGGATCTTCCTCTAACCCGGACGAAGAGGAACACGGTCAGGTGGTTATTCGTACCGCCCCGCGCACCGCGCCGCAGTTGGGCTCGGTAGTTTACGGCAAGATTCGTCCGGGCATGCTGCACCTGTTCTCGAAGTCGACTGGTATGCGCCTTCCGGCCTAAACTCTTTCGTTTAGATGAAATGAGTAGCTGGTAGGGCAGTGGGACAGTAAGACAGTTTTAGGAGCCACCGTGTCGGAAACTATGAAAATAGCCGCGACAACGGTGGCTTCAAAGCTTTTGCGCCTTCCTTGGCATATACCTCTGGAACAGTGGCCAGATGATTTGTTAGCCGCCCTACCTCAGGGAATTTCGCGGCACATTGTTCGATTCGTCAACTTGGATGACCGCGTCATTGCAGTGAAAGAAATTGGTGAGTTCACTGCTCATCATGAGTATCGAATGCTGCGTGACCTGGTCAGGCTCGGTGCTCCATCGGTTCGCCCGCTCGCGGTCATTACTGGCCGCAAGGATCCAGATGGCGAACCGTTAACTGCGGCACTCGTCACAGAACATCTCGAGTATTCGCTGCCGTATCGTGCAGTTTTTTCTCAACAGGTCACCCGCGAAACTGTGGTCCGCCTGATTGACTCGCTGGTAGTCCTGCTAGTTCGGTTACATCTCCTTGGTTTTTACTGGGGCGACGTGTCGCTGTCGAACACGTTGTTTCGTCGTGACGCAGACGCTTTCTCCGCCTACCTTGTCGACGCGGAAACGGGAGATTTGCAAGGCACACTCTCAGATTCCCGCAGGCTTTACGACGTTGACGTTGCCCATACCAACATCATCGGAGAGCTCATGGATCTGCAGGCCGGCGGATTCCTCGATCCTGAGTTGGACGTAATTGCGGTGGGTAGGCGCATTATTGAGCGTTATGAGGACCTGTGGCAAGAGCTGACGGGGGAAGAATCTATTGGTGTTGAGGAGCCTTGGCTTGTCGATGAGCGGATTCGCAGGCTCAACGACCTCGGTTTCGATGTTGGCGAGCTGAAAGTCACCAGTGATGGTGGCCGCGTTGTGTTCCGACCACGAGTGGTTGACGCAGGGCATCACCATAGGCAGTTAATGCGACTGACGGGGTTGGATGTTCAAGAACGGCAAGCGAGGCGGATGCTCAATAGTATGCAGACCTTTCGGTTGGCGGAAGGTCTTGAAGGGGTTCCGCTAGAGCAGGTTGCGCACCGATGGCTGCGTGAAGTTTTCGAGGCCACAATCCTGGCTGTGCCCGAGGGGCTGCGTGGAAGGCTGCAGGATGCGCAGGTTTTCCACGAGGTCTTGGAGCATCGCTGGTACATGGCAGAAAAACGCCGTGCGGATGTGCCGCTTCAAGAAGCGGTGCAGAGCTACGTAGACCGAGTGTTGCCCGGGCATCGCGACGAGTCCGTATATCTTCCGGCGAGCGATGAGGTCGAGTAGCTCTCTAGAAGCAGACTGTCGAGCGTACGATTATTTCAAAAGTGACAAGTAAACGACTCGCCAGGATATTATAAAAATATACATTCACGCCAAACAGGGGTGCTTTTGGTGGTCGGGTGGTTGTCGGGTCTGCGTGTGATTGTCGCGGCCAGGTGCTTACTTTGGTGCCGGTAGGCGGCTCTGTTCAGCGAAAACAGCTCGAAAACAGCTCAAATTCTAGGTGTGCTTTCGAGAGCTTTTGCTATTTTTCTCCTTTGCATTTGTTCACAGCTGGCTGAAGGCCAACCTAAATTGGTTTTGGTCAAGTAAGATTTTGGTGAGACCGAATACCCGCGTGGGTGGCGTCGAAGTTCGCATGAAAGGCTACTTCTAGCCGCAGGGCGGGATAATCCAATTAGGCCACGGCTGCTGGCAAATATTCGTCCGAATTGCTCGGAGGATGCCATTGAAGTGGCCTTTCTTCTCAAGGGAGAAAATATAGTGAAGAACTTCAAGCGCCTTTCAGCTCTGTGTGCAGCAGGCCTGATGGCAACCGCTGGTTTGGTTGCGTGCTCGAGTGATGATGCGGTTGCAGATGGTGGTGTCTACTTCCTTAACTTCAAGCCGGAGCAGGATGCCGCATATCAGAAGATTGCGAAGGCATACACTGACAAGACTGGTGTCCAGGTCAAGGTCGTTACTGCTGCTTCGAATTCCTATGAGCAAACTCTGAAGGCCGAGATTGGTAAAAAGGACGCGCCAACACTGTTCCAAGTCAATGGTCCGGCGGGCCTGCGTACTTGGCAGGAATACATGGCAGACATGTCTGACACTGAGATCGCACAAAACCTCAACGAGGGCATCGAGCCGCTGAAGGGCGAGGACGGCAAGGTATACGGCGTCCCGTTTGCAGTCGAGGGGTTTGGCCTGATCTATAACGAAGAGATCATGGACAAGTACTTCGCGCTGCCCGATGCCAAGGCCAAGAGCATCGACGAGATTAAGGCCTTCGGAAAGCTGAAGGAAGTTGCTGAGGACATGCAGGCCAAGAAGGACAAGCTGGGGATTTCCGGCACCTTCGCTTCCACCTCGCTTGCATCCGGTGAGGATTGGCGCTGGCAGACACACTTGGCCAACGGACCGGTTCATTATGAATTCGAGGACCTTGGCACCAAGGAAACCGCTGATGTGAAGTTCAAGTACAACAAGGAGTTCAAGAACCTCTTTGATCTGTACCTGAATAACTCCACTGTCGAAAAGACTCTGGCCCCGTCGAAGGCTGTGTCCGACTCGATGGCGGAATTCGCCCAGGGCAAGGCCGCTATGGTTCAGAATGGCAACTGGGCATGGTCCCAGATCAACGATGTCTCCGGCAACGTGGTCAAGCAGGACAAGATTAAGTTCATGCCTATGTACATGGGCCTGAAGGACGAGGATAAGACCGGCATCTCGGTTGGTACTGAGAACTACCTGACGGTCAACTCCAAGGCTTCGGAGGCTTCCCAAAAGGCAACGAAGGACTTCGTCAATTGGCTGTTCAACACCGATGAGGGCAAGAAGTACGTCGTCGAGGATCTCGGATTCATCGCTCCGTTCCAGAACTTCACTGAAGCCGACACTCCGAATGACCCGCTGGCCAAGGAAGTGGCCGCAGCAATTGAGAACGAGGACCTGACCACCATCCCGTGGGACTTCCAGTACTTCCCGTCGCAGCAGTTCAAGGATGATTTTGGCGCAGCGCTGGCGCAGTACGCTTCCGGAAAGATGCCGTGGGACAAGGTTGTCGAGACTTTCGCCGACAGCTGGAATGCGGAATCTCCGAACAATTAAATACCAGCAAATCAATGGTGATCCATTCCATCGGTGAGTGTGAAGCGAAAGCTTCTCGCGCATGAACAACCGACGGAATGAGTTCATCCAATGGCAAGGCGGAGCTCGGGGCTCGGTGACCTGTTAAACCGGTCTCGAGGCACCGGGCTCCGCCTTTAGCTTTAGGAGCGGTGTTGTAGATGCAAGCAACATTGAAAAAGTATTTCCCAATTTTCGTGCTACCCACGCTGATTGCCTTTGCAATCGCGTTCCTGGTGCCGTTCGTTATCGGTTTCTTCCTATCATTTACTGACTTCACAACCATCACTAATGCGCAGTGGGTTGGTATCGAGAACTACCAGAAGGCCTTTAGTGAGCGCGAGGGCTTCGTCGCCTCCTTCGGATTCACTCTCATGGTGGTTGTTGTTTCCATCATTACTGTGAACTTGTTCGCGTTCTGGATCGCATGGATTCTGACGCGCAAGCTGAAGGGCACGAACTTCTTCCGCACAGTCTTCTTCATGCCGAACCTTATCGGTGGCATCGTGCTCGGTTATACCTGGCAGTCGATGATTAACGCCGTGCTGGCATCGTACGGTACGACGATTGTGTCCGACTGGAAGTTCGGTTACGCCGGTCTGATCATCCTCATCAACTGGCAGCTGGTCGGTTACATGATGATTATCTATATTGCCGGTCTGCAGAATGTCCCACCGGAGCTCATCGAAGCTGCGGAGATTGATGGCGCCGGACGCTGGGAGATTCTGCGGCACGTTACTATCCCGATGGTCATGCCATCGATTACCATTTGCCTCTTCTTGACTCTGTCGAACACTTTCAAACTCTTCGATCAAAACTTGGCCCTGACCAATGGTGCGCCGGGTTCAGAGACAGAAATGGTTGCTCTGAACATCGTCAACACCATGTTCAACCGAATTGGTGTGGAGGGCGTTGGTCAAGCCAAGGCAGTAATATTCGTCGTCGTGGTCGTAGCGATCGCGATGCTGCAGCTGCGTGCTACTCGCAGCAAGGAAGTGGAGGCATAAATGTCTGTCGACGCTGCAATGACCACTGAAACGGCCACCAAGCTCCCCAAGGCCAAGCCCGCTAAGCAGGACGAGGCCAAGGTGGGAGGCGTATCTAAGGTCATCATCTACGCGATTCTGGTGTTTTTGACCGTCGTGTTCTTGGGGCCAATCGCGTTCATTATCTTCAACTCGTTCAAGTCCAAGTTCGCAATTTCAGATAACCCCTTCCAGCTGCCACTAGGTGACATGTGGGTCGGGTTCGAAAACTACGCCGTCGGCCTGATGAAGGAGGGCTTCGGCTGGGCGATCGTGTGGTCCTTTGTCATCACGATCCTCTCGGTTATTGCGATTGTGTTCTTCTCTGCGATGACGGCTTACTACATCACGCGAGTGAAGACGTGGTGGACCTCGCTGCTGTATTACCTGTTTGTGTTCTCGATGGTCATCCCGTTCCAGATGGTGATGTTCCCGACCGTCAAGATCGCCGACATGCTGCATTTGAACAACCCAATCGGCATCGTGGTTCTCTACTTGGGCTTTGGCTCCGGCTTGTCGGTCTTCATGTTTGCCGGCTTCATCAAGTCCATCCCGATTGACATCGAGGAAGCCGCGATGATTGATGGCGCATCTCCGATGCAGAACTACTTCCGCATCGTTTTGCCCATGCTCAAGCCGACTGCAGTGACTGTCGCCATTCTGAACGCTATGTGGGTATGGAACGACTACCTGCTGCCGTACCTGGTCATTGGCCTGTCTACTAAGTACAAGACCATCCCGGTTGTCGTGCAGAGCTTCGTTGGCTCCAACGGTAACCGTGACCTTGGCGCGATGATGGCAATGCTGGTGCTCGCAATCATTCCGATTGTGATTTTCTACGTCGCCACCCAGAAGCACATTATCGAGGGTGTTGCTGCGGGTGCCGTTAAGGGATAGCTGCCTAAGCGTTAGCGCATAGGACGCCAAGCACCGCGTTTTACGAAAGCGAAAGCCTCAACCGCGTAGGTTGAGGCTTTCGTCTGTTAATCAGCCTTTATTAGGATATGAACCCGTGGATAGATTTTTCAGCACCGATACAAAGTTCTACGCAGCCTGGTCGCTGTTAGCAGACCTTGTAATCATCAACCTGCTGATGATCGTCGCATCCATCCCGATAGTCACTGCAGGCGCCGCAACTCGCGCTGGAGTAGTAGTCGCTCGCGACATGGTCCGTGACGAAGGCTCAAGGCCCGTACGGCGCTTCTTGCGCGCACTGTTGGACAATTGGCGCACACCAACCGTGTGGTGGCTATTCACCTTGGTTCTCGCCAGTGGCATTGGCTATGAGTTTTACGTTATCTCCCGCGCGGACCTCGGCACTGTCGGCCTGATCTTCGCCGCAGGAGTTACCTCCGGGGCGCTAATACTGCTGGGAATTACCGCGTGGGTCTACTCGCTGTGCTCGCTTTCCGACGGTCACTCGTCGCTCCGCCGAACCCTGGCAACGGCCACCAGCATGACCGTCAAAAACCTGCCGCGGACTGCGCTCGCAGTATTGGCGCTTCTCATCGTGCCCGCGGCCATATTCTTTTTCCCGGCGAAAATCTACGCGATTGCTACCTATGTCTTCCTCATCGGGTACGCGTTGAGTTGGTACTTGGTGATGCTGGCGCTTGAGCCCGTTCTGCCAGACAATGCTGGGTAGGTTCTCCCGCTGGCCCCACTGGCACTGACTTAATCGGTGCCAGCTCGCACACCAGGCCGCTGACGACCCTTAGCCCGCGTACTCTTTCACAGGGGGAAAATCCTCCGCCTCGACCATCTCCAGCAGTTTTTCGCGACGTGCAAAAGCGGAGCATGCGCCGACCGCCTGTACAGCTGCTGCGCCTGCTGCGGTGGCCAGGGGGACGGCGTCGTAAAGCGAGGTGCCCTTAGCCAGTTCCGCGGTGAGCGTGCCGACGAACGCATCACCGGAGCCAGTGCCGTCGACAATCTTCTCCTCTGGCAGCTTGAGCGCGGGGTGCTCGTAGATTGTCGGCTCGTCGTCGAGACCGTCGGAGTGCTGTGCGAAGAGACAGCCGTGGTCGCCCCGGAGCATGACGACACTGGGGCAGTACTGCAGAAGCGCCTCGAGCTGTGCGCGGTAGTCGGTAGCGCGGATTCCTTCGGCGATGTCCAGGCGACGGATTGTTTCCCAGGCGCCCTTCATGTTGACGATCAGCGGATCTGCATGGTCAATCAGGGCAGGTGTAACGGTTACGACCGGATTGAGGTTCAGCACCAGTCGCGCGCTGTACATGGATGCGACGGACGCGATGGCCTCAGTTGCTTCCGGAAGGAGCTCGCCCTGCGCGAGCACGACATCCGCTGATGCGAACTCGTCGACGAAATCGGTGGGGTCGGTTAGCGCATCGGCACCGCGCTGGACAAAAATCACCGGGCGACCCTTGCGGTTCGTTGCGACGAAAGCGCTGCCGGTCGGCAAATCCCAGGACGTCTGAATGGAGTGGACATCTACGCCGTGTGCGTTGAGTTCCTCGACCACGAAATCCGCTGCGCGGTCCTCACCAACCGTACCGGCCATGATCGCACGGACGCCGTCATAAGCGATAGCAACGGCCTGGTTAGCGCCCTTGCCGCCCAGCATATTCGTGCCGTCATCAACGATGAGCGTGCCACCTTCTGCGGGGACACTATCGACCTGTACCAAGGTATCTAGGTGGATAGATCCACATACAACAACTGTTGGATTCTCATTCAGGTCAGGAATCGGCTGCATAAAAATAAAGGATAGTCGGGAATTCAAATCCGTGTTGGCGGCCCGAGTTTACAGCCGTCAGAGCCCGCGAATCGATGCCCTACAATCGATGGCTATGGCAAAACTGTACTTCCGCTACGGAACCATGAACAGCGGAAAATCCATCGAGGTCCTCCGCGTCGCCCACAACTACCGCGAGCGCGATATGCGGCCGTTGATCGCCAAGCCGGCCGTGGATACTTTGGCTGACGGCGACGTGCACTCCCGCATCGGAATCGCGGAACGCGCGCACCTCATCCACGATGGCGATGACCTCTCCTCGCTTGCCGACGGCTACGATTGTCTAATCATCGATGAGGCACAGTTTCTTACCCCTGACCAGGTCGATCAGTTGCTGGGAATTACCCTTCGCGGTACTCCGGTGCTCTGCTACGGTCTGCGTACCGACTTTCGCACGCATGCCTTCCCAGGCTCCCAGCGCTTGCTCGAAGTTGCCCACACCATTGAGGAAATCAAGACAATTTGCACCTGTGGGCAGAAGGCCATCTTTACTGCACGGTTGAATCCGGACGGCAGCATTATCCTCGACGGCGAAACCGTGGAAATTGAGGCACTCGAAGCGCCGAAGTACATCTCCCTATGCGCCAGCTGCTACAACCGGATGTCGGGTAAATGGGCGTGAGTAGAGCCCAGAGTTTTTAGTGCCCCCACCAGGGCTCGAACCTGGGACAAAAGGATTATGAGTCCTCTGCTCTAACCGACTGAGCTATAGGGGCAAGGATTGGGCATTGTGAAGTGACAATTAAGCACTATGAACCAGTGCCCAAAACCTCATAGCATCATAGCAATCTGCCACCGTGCGGTGATAAAAGCCCTATACCCAGCGGGTTCGGCTGCCATTGCGTGGGTTCAATGAAGCTAAGTGTTTCCGTGTCGACGAAGGTAATCCCCGTTCTCAACGAAGCTGATCTTTCCGCAAAGTTACGACTTTCGGTTGATGAATCAGCCCTAGGACACTTCTAGCATTAATCCTATGAGTACAAAACCTTCCTTGAGCAGCGCCGACGTCTCAGTCGACGCACAAACCGGTGCCACAGCGAAAGCGAAGGGCACCCCCGTCATGGCAATCGCCAACGAGGATCAGATTGCTGAGTTCGGGGCCTCGCCACAGCGGTGGTGGGGGTTGCTCGTGCTCGCGGTTGGCCTCGGCATGATTGTCCTGGACGGCACCATCGTTGGTGTTTCATTGCCGACCATCATTTCGGAGCTGGGCCTTGACATCGTGGGCGCGCAGTGGATTACCACGATCTACTCGGTCGTTTTCGCCGCACTACTCCTGACCTCTGGCCGCGCTGGCGACCGCTTCGGCCGTCGAACGCTTTTTCTCGTCGGTCTGGTCATCTTCACGGTCGGCTCCGTCGTGGCCGCACTTTCCACAGCCTTGGCGCCACTGGTCATTGCCCGCGTCATCCAAGGCATTGGTGGCGCGTGCATTCTGCCATCAACACTGTCCAGCGTGAACGCACTATTCCGTGATAAAGATCGTGCCACCGCATTCGGCATCTGGGGTGCGGTCATGTCTGGTGCTGCAGCAGTCGGCCCACTCCTGGGTGGCGTGCTTACGCAGTTTGCTGGTTGGGAAGCTATCTTCTGGGTCAACGTGCCCATCGCCGTCGTGCTTTTCGTCCTTGCGCTGCGCTGGGTGCCGAACACCGCAGGCGATACCAATGGCGCGGGTCGCTTCGATGTCCTTGGCCTGGTGTTGTCTGGAATTGGCTTTGGTGCCGTGGTCTTCGGCATCATTCAAGGCGCCAAGATAGGGTTTGCTTTTCCCTCCGCACCCGTCGTCACGCTCTTAGTTGGTGCGGTGGTGCTTGTCGCTTTCGTGCTGTGGGAAAACAGTCGTCGGAAGAACGCGGATCCTGCGCTGTTGGACGTGTCGATGTTCTCCTACGCCACGTTCAGCTGGGGGAATACCACGGCGATGCTTGTCGCGGTGGGTGAGTTCGCGCTGGTCTTCGTGCTGCCGCTCTACCTGGTGTCGGCGATTGGCTTATCGACGATCGCAACCGGCCTGGTCCTGGCAGCAATGGCTCTCGGTGCGTTCTTCGCAGGTGCCATGGCGCGTCATCTGGCAGCTCGGATTACCCCGGCCGGTGTGGTGATTGTGGGCCTTGGTCTCGAGGTCTTTGGTTCGCTGCAGTTGGCGGCCGAAGAGCGCGTTGACCTGCCGCTGTGGCTGGTTGTGTTTGCATTGATTGTCTACGGTCTGGGTCTTGGTCTGGCATCGGCGCAGCTGACCTCGTTGGTGCTTGGTGATATTCCGGTGCGGCTGTCGGGGCAGGCATCGGCAACGCAGTCGACGATTCGGCAGATTGGTTCGGCGCTCGGTGCTGCGCTCGGTGGTATGGCGCTGACGATTGGGCTGGATCGTGAGATCGCGAAGCTGTCGCCGGGCCTGGAGCAGATGGGGCAGGGGCTGAAGGATTCCGCCGGCTCGATGCTGATTGGTCTGCGTGCGCAGGGTGCTCCCGACGGTGTGTTGGTGCCGCTGACAAATGCGTTTGCACATGCCACGCAGTTTGCGCTGTATTCCGCTGTCGGCGCGTTGACTATTGGCTTCCTCTGCTCGCTGAAGGTACTGCAGTTGCGCAGGCAGGCTGAGAAATCGAATTAGCGATGTGGAATATTCGGGTGAGGGGCCGTGTTGGAAATTGGTGTCACAACATCAATCGTGGCAGTCTTATCGTTTGTCTCTTAACCGGACTTGCTAGATAGAAATGACCAACATGAAAATGCTCACAAAGCGGCGTTGGCTCGATTACGGCCGAATCTCCACTTCCTCCTGTCGCTAAACACTTCGGAGCTTCCGCCTCGCTGCGCCTGTCTCTTCGAGGCTGAGCTCAGCGGCCTCGGATCCCGTCGCGCGCATTTGTCAGACGGCATAAGGCGCGGCACAAGTGTTTTCAGAGAAAGAAATATCCAGGAGGAAAAGTGAATAGATTTAAATGGGCGACCGGCTTCGGTGCCCAAGTTGTCTATGGCCTGATTATTGGTCTCATTTTGGGCTTCATGGCCCGCAGTACTGGCGATGACTCCTCGTTGCGCACAGCGCTCGACGAGGTCGGCAGTACCTACGTCACGCTGTTGAAGCTGCTCATCCCACCGCTGGTGGTCACCGCAGTCGTAGTGTCGATTGCCAACCTGCGTCAGGTCGCAGGTGCAGCCAAGCTGGCTGTTTCGACGCTGATTTGGTTTGCCATTACATCCTTTGTATCGGTGGTTATCGCCATCGTGCTGGGCTTGGTCATCAAGCCAGGCGTTAACTCTGGCGTGGATGCCTCGGCAGCTCAGGAGCCGAGTTCCGTGGGCTCCTGGTGGGGATTCCTGCAGAGCATCGTCCCGCAGAACTTCCTCGGCCTTGGCGTGAAGATCAGCGAATCTGACGGTGCTGTATCCGGCTCGCTGAACTTCAACGTCCTGCAGCTGCTGGTCATCGCGATTGTCTTCGGTGTCGCCGCAGTGAAGGTTGGCCCGAAGGCTGAGCCATTCATCGAGTTTTCCGGCTCTCTTTTGACCATCGTGCAGAAGGTCCTGTGGTGGGTCATCCGTCTGGCACCAATTGGTACCGCAGCCCTCATCGGCCACGCCGTCGCTGAGTATGGCTGGGAAGCGCTCGGCAGCCTGGGCAAGTTCGCCATTGCCATCTACATTGGTCTGTTCCTGGTCATCGCAGTTGTGTACCCAGTTGTGCTGAAGATTCATGGCATTAGCCCAATCGACTTCTTCCGTCGCGTCTGGCCAGTGACCTCGCTCGGCTTCTTCACCCGTTCGTCTATGGGCGTCATGCCGGTCACTGAGCGCGTTGTCTCCCGTCGTCTGGCAGTACCGGATGAGTACGCCTCCTTCGCCGTACCGCTGGGCGCCACCACGAAGATGGATGGTTGCGCCGCCATTTACCCGGCTATCGCGGCTATCTTCGTCTCGCAGTTCTACGGTGTGCCGTTGGACTTCACGGACTACCTGCTCATCATCTTCGTCTCCGTCATCGGTTCGGCTGCAACTGCTGGCACCACCGGCGCTACCGTCATGCTGACCCTGACCCTGTCGACCCTTGGCCTGCCACTTGCCGGTGTCGGCCTCCTGCTGGCTGTCGAGCCGATCGTGGATATGGGCCGCACTGCGGTGAACGTTACCGGTCAGGCCGTGGTCCCGTTGGTCGTCGCAAAGCGTGCGGGAATCTGGGATAAGGACGAGTGGGACGCCAGCGCCAACGCCGACCTGTCGCCAGCCGACGAGTCGGACGACGAGTCTGCAGACGCGCCTGCTGAGAAGTCCGATTCCGCCGAAAAATCCGAGTCCGCCACGCTTGCGTAGTCTTGAGGACATGACTTCTTGGAAGCCCTCTGTTCTTGCGCAAGTTGATCAGTGGCCAGTTGACACGGTCGCGGCTGCCGTGCGTGCCGACGATGGCAGTTGGCATACCCACGGTGATAGCGGTCGCGTTTTTGAGCTCGCTAGCGTGACCAAGTTACTGGCCGCTGTGGGCATGCTTGTGGCCGTCGAGGAGGGCGCGGTGGAGCTCGACCAAGAGCTCACGCCACCCGGTCACGGCGCGACTGTGCGTCACCTTCTGGCGCACGCCGGCGGGGTGAGGTTTGCCAGCCGTGAGCTGGAAAAAGAACCAGGGGAGCGGCGCATTTACTCCTCCGCGGGCTTTGAAATCATCGCCGATGCCATCGCTGCGGAGGCAGACATGCCGTTTAGTGAATACCTGCGCCAGGCCGTGTTTGAGCCGCTGGGGATGTCAGATTCCGTGCTGGATGGCTCGGCAGGGCATGGCGCGCGTAGCAGTGTCGCTAATCTCATGGTCTTCGTCGATGAGATCTTCACCCCGACTTTCCTGCACCCAGGTACCGTCTCCGAAGCGTTGACCGTGCAGTTCCCGGGCCTGAATGGTGTCGTGCCGGGCTATGGAATGCAACGTCCGGCCGATTGGGGCCTGGGCTTTGAGATTTTCGGGCACCCCGATTCCAAGCAGGGGCTGTGGTTTGGCGCCTCGATGCCCAAGGATGTCGCAGGCCACTTCGGGCAGGCGGGCACGTTCCTGTGGCTTCATCGTCCAACCGGGCGGGCGGCAATCGCCTTGACCGACCGAGCTTTCGGCGAATGGGCCAAGCCGCTGTGGACTGACTTCAACGACGAACTATGGCGTGAACTGGAAGAACACGCTAAAGGTTAAGGGGATATGAGCTAAGTCGGCGTCGGCTGCGGCGCCGATTTTTCGTCTCAGCGCTAAATCACATCTGGGGGATTAAGGACAACTTGAGGGTTGCCAGCAGCCGTCTCGGAAATAACAATCATAAACACGTGCAACGCAAACCTCAGAAGTGTTGTTTTACCGCAGTGCTTTTTCTGCAGTGTGGCAAGTGTCGTTGGATGAGTTCGTAGGGGAAGACGAATCTCGTCTTACACCAATTGACCGCAACTTTTCCGAGGACCTTCGTCTATGCGCACCCAACTTTCAGGCGTCCTGTGGATTCACAGCATGCCAGGGCCGCTGCAACCACACATCACGTGGGCGCTGGCCCGACTCAGCATGCCCGATGGCACTAAGCCAGGCCGGGATATTTGGCGTGCGACCGACCAGGATGCCACTTTGTGCGCCGAGGTGCCTTTCACTGCAAGTGCTGACACCATCGCCACACTGGTGGACAACCTGGCTAGGTGGCCGCGCCTCTATTTCGAGCTGGCGCAAGACCCAGCCGTGGATGATGACGGCTACGCCATCGATGGCATGCGCTACTGTCATACCCCGCAGCTGGGGACTTTCGCCGGACAGACCGATGCCGCCGGAAACATCGTGGTCAACGAAGATGCGCTGCGTTCCATCATGGCACGCGGCGGCGACATCGAAGGAACCCTCGACGCGGCCATCGGCGGGCCGTGGGACCGCGTGCTAGAGCCGATGCGCATGATGACGGCAGGCTACGCCCCCGAAGAGTGCTTTACGACGTCCACCCCTGCCGGACCCGACAGTGCCAGCGGCAACTCGACCGCTGGCAACGCAGACCTCGGTGGGGTAGAGGCAGCTAACGTGCTGCAGCTCTACCCGCGCCGGGCGGCGATGTAGTCAACTACATCGCCAAGGGTCTTAAACGAGGAAATGTCCTCGTCCTCAATGCGGACTCCCAGCTCTTCCTCACAGCGGACAGCCAACTCTACGACGCTCAAGCGGTCAAAGCCGTAGTCGGTCAGCGAAGTGGAGAGCTCTAGGGACTCCACCTCGTCGTTAGCCATCTTTTTGACGATTGCCGCGACCTCGCCGTGAAGACCTGCGGGCAGGTCAGCGTCGGCGGAACCCTTCTTCGAGCCCGCGTTCGCTGCATTGGGTGAGGCATCGTCAGCGTCACCGGCGCCGGTGACCTGTGTGCCCAGTAGGGCGCTGAGCTGATCTCCAAGGCTAGAGGTCATTATTCAGCGTCCTGAGTGGTTGCGGTTGGATCGGTAATCTGCAGCTCTTCAGCTGCTTCCTGGGCGACACTCTTGTCGAGCTTGCCAGCGCGTGCCAGTGCGGCCAGGGCCGCAACAGCGACTGACTCGCCGTCGGAGTTGAAGTAGCGGCGAGCGGCCGGACGGGTATCCGAGAAGCCGTAGCCATCGGTGCCGAGGACGGTGTAGTCACCTGGAACCCACTTGCGAATCTGCTCCGGGACCGCACGCTGGAAGTCAGTCACTGCGATGAACGGCCCATCGGTGTCGGACAGCTGGCGGGTTACGAAGGCGGCTTCGACCTCTTCAGCCGGGTTGTGCAGACGCTCAGTGTCACGCTCGTGTCCATCGCGAGCCAGCTCATTCCACGAAGTCACCGAGTAAATCGAGGAAGCCACACCGTAGTCTTCCAGGATGTCCGCGGCGCGCAGCGCCTCCTGCATGCCAATGCCGGAAGCCAGCAGGTTGACATGCTTGTCGCCCTCAGCCTTGCGGAAGCGGTAGATACCGCCAAGCAGCCCTTCGACATCGAGGTCTTCCGGG
Organism: Corynebacterium sp. HMSC064H12; assembly: GCF_001809925.1. Lineage (NCBI taxonomy): Bacteria > Bacillati > Actinomycetota > Actinomycetes > Mycobacteriales > Corynebacteriaceae > Corynebacterium > Corynebacterium sp. HMSC064H12. The sequence goes on from NZ_KV799337.1 coordinate 22,773, forward strand.
ACAGCCGGCTGCGAAGTCGGCTCATTGTAGATAGTCAGGTAGTAAATGACATCTTCGCCGCGCTCCGGACCATACATGCGGTCGATACCGTCGCAGACGATGTAAGCAATCTCGTAGCCGAATGCTGGGTCGTAGGAGACCACGGACGGGTTCGTAGCTGCCAGCAGCTGGGAGTGACCGTCCATGTGCTGCAGGCCTTCACCTGTCAGCGTCGTGCGACCGGCGGTAGCGCCGAGTAGGAAGCCGCGGGACATTTGGTCACCGGCAGCCCAGATGGAGTCAGCCGTGCGCTGGAAACCGAACATCGAGTAGAAGATGTAGAGCGGAATCATGGCCACGCCATGGGTGGCGTACGCCGAGCCGACAGCGGTAAACGACCCCACAGAGCCCGCCTCGGAAATGCCCTCGTGCAGAATCTGACCGTCCTTCGCTTCCTTGTAGGACAGCATCAGTTCATGGTCGACCGGAGTGTAGTTCTGGCCGTGCGGGTTGTAGATCTTCAGCGTCGGGAACCAGGAGTCCATGCCGAAGGTGCGGGCCTCATCAGGGATGATAGGCACGAAGCGGTCCTTGAGATCCTTATCGCGCATCAGGTCCCTGAAAACACGCACCGTCGCCATAGTGGTGGCAACCTTTTGCTTACCTGATCCCTTGAGGAGGTTTTTCAGGGTTTCCGGCTTTGGCGTTGTCAGTGGTTCGTAGCTAGTGCGACGCTCCGGCACGAAACCGCCGAGTTCCTTGCGGCGCTCCAGCATGTACTGCACTTCCTCGGACTCTGGGCCCGGGTTGTAGTACGGCGGCAGGTAGGGATCCTTCTCCAGCTCCTCGTCGGAGATCGGAATGCGCTGGTTATCGCGGAAAAGCTTCAGATCATCGAGCGTCAGCTTCTTCATCTGGTGGGTCGCGTTGCGGCCCTCGAAGTTATGGCCGAGGCCATAGCCCTTAACCGTGTGCGCCAGAATGACGGTCGGCTGGTCCTTGGTCTCCAAGGCCTTCTTGTAGGCAGCGTAAATCTTGCGGTAGTCGTGGCCACCGCGACGGAGGTTCCAAATCTCCTCGTCGGTCATGTCCTCGACCAGCTTGGCAGTGCGCGGGTCACGGCCGAAGAAGTGCTCGCGCACCCAAGCGCCGTCGTTAGCCTTCAGCGTCTGGTAATCGCCATCGCAGAACTTATTCATCAGGTCGACTAGTGCGCCGTCCTTGTCCTTAGCGAAGAGCTCGTCCCACTCGCGGCCCCAAACGACCTTGATGACATTCCAACCAGCGCCGCGGAAGAACGACTCCAGCTCCTGGATGATGCTGGTGTTGCCGCGCACCGGACCGTCGAGGCGTTGCAGGTTACAGTTAATGACGAATGTCAGGTTATCCAGGTTGTTCAGCGCCGCATGCTGAATGGCGCCACGAGATTCCGGCTCGTCCATTTCGCCGTCACCGAGGAAGGCCCAAACGTGCTGCTGTGAGGTGTCCTTGATGCCGCGGTCATGCAGGTAGCGGTTGAAGCGTGCCTGGTAGATGGCGTTGAGCGGACCAAGGCCCATGGACACCGTCGGGAACTCCCAGAATTCTGGCATGCCATGCGGGTGCGGGTAGGAGGGAAGGCCATTGCCCTCGCCGAGGGAGACTTCCTGACGGAAACCGTCGAGGTCCTCTTCGGTCAGACGCCCCTCTAGGAATGCGCGGGCGTACATACCCGGCGAAGCGTGGCCCTGGAAGAAGACGTGGTCACCGCCGCCTGGGTGGTCTTTGCCGCGGAAGAAGTGGTTAAAGCCGACCTCGTAAAGCGGTGCGGCGCCCGCATAGGTGGAGATATGTCCGCCCACGCCGATACCCGGACGCTGTGCGCGATGGACCATAATTGCCGCATTCCAGCGAATCCACTTGCGGTAGCGGCGCTCAATGTCCTCATCGCCTGGGAATTCTGGCTCCATCTCAGTTGGGATGGTGTTGACGAGGTCTGTCGAGGTCAGCGGCGGTAGAGCCACGCGCTTTGCCGTGGCACGTTCCAGCAGGCGCAGCATGAGGAAACGTGCGCGCTCCGGACCTGCCTCTTCTAACAGTCCGTCGAGAGACTCAAGCCACTCCTTGGTCTCTTCAGGATCTGCATCCGTGAGATAGGAGGCGACCCCATCACGGATAAGGGCAAAGTTTGACTCATCAGAGTGGGCTTGTGGCGTACCCGACGAGGTATCGGACATTGTGAGCTCCTTTCAGTCCCTGAAGGAAAGGCAAAGGTTATTTTTCTCCACTCTACGTCTGAATCGTTTGTTGTGCCCCTAGCCGTTTCTTGCACACGCTTTCACCGAACAATCCGGTCGGCTTTACGACGAGCATTGCGAAGAACACTGCGAAAACTGCACCTTTTTGGGGAAATTCTTATTTTGCAGCTGTGAAAAATGTATTTGAGCGGTAAAATTTCTCCACATAGTTCGAAAAATCGAGCTGAATATTTTTTCTAGAGGAGGAAAAGGGAAGTGGTCAACGCCACAGGCGCTGCTCATGAATATGCGAGCAGGCTCGGCATCAAGGAAGGTCAGCTAGTCCAGGAGGTTGGCTGGGATACGGACTGTGACTCAGCAATCAGTGAGTCGGTCGAGAATTTCCTGGATGCAGACCTGCTCGACGAAGACACGGATGAGGTTGTCGACGTCGTATTGCTGTGGTGGCGTGAAGAAGACGGCGACTTGGTCGATGGTCTTGTGGATGCTTCCCGCCCTTTGGAGGATGAAGGCCGCGTTTGGTTGCTCACGCCGGGTGCTGGTCAGCCGGGTGCCATTGATCCTGGTGTGATTGACGAGTCCGCACAGCTGGCAGGTTTCTCCAACACCTCGGCGCTTCGTCTGGGGGATTGGCAGGGCAATTGCCTGGTGCAGCGCTCTAGCTAGCCGGCTTTCGCTGTCCCGTTTGAATCGGCTACTAGCCGAGCTATTGAAATAATCTGCATAAACGCTGTGTGTAGTGCGCAATTGGCAATCTATGTTTGCCGTGTGTTAAAGTTTCGCAGCAGCGCGGCGATAGCTCAGCGGTAGAGCTCTGGTTTTACACACCAGCGGTCGGGGGTTCGAAACCCTCTCGCCGCACAGACATAATCCGCCCGGATTCTTGTAATGGAGAATCCGGGTGGATTTTTGTTTGTGCTAAACTCCCGGTCTGTGCGTTTTACAAAATCGCTAGTAACCATCATTGTTGCCGGATCTCTACTTGCGGGCCCACAGGCCTACGCAATTGGAGGAGACGGTAAACCAGTAATCGACGCTGCCACCTGTAAGGCAATGGTCAAAGCCGCAAATGCAGGCGAGCCGGTGGAGGATCCATCGATTCTCCATCTCTCCGACAAGATGCCTTCCTACCTTGCCGACGGCACCCTGGACTACGTTGTTGCTCCAGACTTTCCGTACCGCGCGCAGCTGGACGCTGCTGCCCAAGAGTGGAATGAAAAGCTCGGTGGCAAGGTCGTGCTCCGGGAAGTGACCAAAGACAAAGCTGATTCGGATACCGTGAGCGTTCGCTACGTGCCTAAGCCGAACTCGCACGTTTTGGCTTCTGCATCGGAAATTAGTAAAGAAATGACGGTTTTCGTTACTTCCACACTCTATCCTGATGCAATTCGCAGCACGCTTGCACACGAGTTTGGGCACCTACTCGGTATCCGGCACACCTGTGATTACACCTTGATGGCTGCATCTTCGCACCGTCATCCGGCAGCACATGTCACTCCGCTCGATGTCGTAGCCGTTCTGCAGGGACAGTTCGATTAAATTGCGTATAAAAGCCAGAAGTCGACGCCTCTGGCGACGCGGTGCAGCCATCGCTGCGGGATATGCGCTTGACCGCATTTTCGCAGATCCCACCAATCACCATCCGGTGGCAATCTACGGGCAGGCCGTCAGCAAACTTGAGCGCCGAATTTATGCCGATTCCAAGGCGCGCGGTGTAGCTTTCACCACAATCGCAGTGGCCGCACCGGTAGTGCTTACCGCCGCAGTCAGTACAGTCGCCCCGACCCTCGCACTGACTGCCACCACGTGGGCATCGCTCGGCGGCACTACCCTCCGCCGCACGGGCGAACGTATGGCCGACCGACTTTCCGCCGGAGATATCGATGCTGCCCGAGAGCTTGTGCCGTGGCTGTGCTCGCGTGATCCAGAGGCGCTCGACGCTGATGGGATCGCCCGAGCCACCGTCGAATCGCTCGCCGAAAATACCTCCGACGCAGTCACCGGCACACTCATGTGGGGAGCCATTGCAGGAGCTCCTGGTGTGGTTGCTCATCGAGCGGTCAATACCCTTGACGCGATGGTCGGATACCGCAATGACCGCTATCGCCAGTTCGGGTGGGCCAGTGCACGGCTTGACGACGTCGCCGGGTTCCTCCCCGCCAGGCTCACAGCTGTCGCAACTGTGGTTGCGGGCCCGAATCGTCGTCAAGCATTGGCAGCGTGGCAACGAGATGCCAGCAACCATCCAAGTCCAAACGCGGGCGTTGTGGAGGCGAGTGCGGCCGGCGCGCTGGGGCTGCAGCTGGGTGGTAAGACGGTGTATCTCAGCGGTGTGGAGATGCGCCCAGTGCTGGGCGGTGGCCGGGCGCCTGCGGTGGCGGATGTTCGGCGTGCAGCTGAGCTGAGCAAGCGAGTGCAAAATATTGTTGCGCTCAGCTGTGCGGGAGCTGTGGTTGTGGCCGGATGCGTCCGGCACGCGAAGGCGCGAGCTGCGAGCTAGAAGCGTTCGTCGTATCGGTTGTCGCGGTAACCTGCGGCGCGGTGGCCAGTGTTGCCGTAGCGTTGCGCCATGCGCTGGCGGTGCAGCTCGGCGGCGCGATCCTCTTCGGACTTAGCCTGCGGAGGAGTGGGAGTGGTGGCATCGTCCGATTCGGGTGTTGCGTCCTCAGAGTCATCAGCGTCATCTACTGGTTCCGCGGCTTCGGCATCGCGGAGGTTCTTAGCCATCTCCTCTTGCTCCGCGCGGTCTCGTCTGCGCTCGACGATTTCAGCACGAATGAACCAGACGACGGCCAGCGGCACGAGAGCGCCGAAGAAAATCCACTGAATGCCGTAGGAGAGGTAGGGGCCGGACTCCAGAGTGGGCAGTGGAATGGCCTCGATGACGGCATCGGATTTGTCCGAGAGCTGAAGCCAATCGGGGTTGAGTTCGGTGTCGACTAGCTCGGACACTTCCTTGGTGTTGATTCCGTAGACCTGCGGCGGGGTGCCGGGGATTGGGGCGGTCTCGGCGGGAATCTCGTTTCGGCGGGTAAAGGCCGAGATAGTCAAGGTGCCCTTCGGGGCTGGCTCAACATTGGGGGTGCTGGAGTCTGTCGGGCGTACAAAGCCGCGGTTGACCAGGTAGTTTTCGCCATTGTTAGCGACGAAGACATCGAGTACCTGGACGGCGGGGGCTCCATTGACCGGGCGGTTACGCAATAGCACGCGGGTATCCGGTAGGAAGGACCCGGTGGCGGTAACGCGACGCCATTCGTTGCCCTCGACGAACCCTTTGCCCTTGGGCATTAGCTCATTGACATCTACGGGGTCGAGCTCGAATGAGTGCTCAAGCTGCTGATTGCGATGCTGCGTCGCGGTGTTCTTACCCAACTGCCACGGAGCCAGAACAGTAAATGCGAGATAGGAAAACGCAATGGCGACAATGGCAGTGAGAACCCATCCAGGGGTCAGAAACTGGCGCACATTCTTAAACACATTCATTGAGCTTACCCGGTGGTGTGGATGGCACTAGAGCGGCAGGTGATTGGCGGTGCGGAGATTGAGTGAACTTCGGGTAAAGTTATTTGAGCGTATTTGACGGGGAATCTACCCGGGGATAGATGGAAAGAGAGGTGTCGTGGTGGGCACGCAAACAGCGAAATCTTCGCCTTCACGCCGCTTCAGCACAGTCTCGCGCCAGTTCATCAAGTTCGGCCTGGTCGGCGGCACAGGTGTGGTTGTCAACCTGATTGTCGTGATTATTGCCCGCAAGTTGGGCCTCAGTCTGGGCACCAATGAGCACGACGTGTTTATGAACTTGTTCGGAACGCGGTGGAATATCCGTTACTCCCACGTCTATGCAACTCTGGCGTTTGTCGTGGCTAACATCTGGAACTTCCAGCTCAACCGGTCCTGGACCTTCCGAACTGACAATCGCCCGAACTGGTTTAGACAGTTCTTCCCGTTTTTATTTGCAGGTATCTCAGCACTGATTGTGAACCTGGTTGTCATCACGCTGCTGACTAACCCCACCTCGCCACTGGCACTGCCGGTGGATATTTTCGACGACTCCACCGGCTTTAGAAACCGCCTCTACTGGGCAAACCTCATCGGCGTCATCTTGGGTACGCCCGCTAACTTCATCTTGAATAAGATTTGGGCGTTTCGAAACCGGGGCAATGCCAGCAAAACAAAAGAAAAGGTTGTTTTGAAACCTTAACGCTCAGAGGCCAGCGCCAGAGTCTCACGCAACCATGCGATGATTCCCGGCGTCGCGGCCTCAATTTCGTTTCGAGTGCGGACGAATCCCTCCGGACCTCCGTAGTAAGGATCAGCCACGACGGCCCCCTTCGGGGATGCCGGGTCGAAGGAACGCATCAGGCGAATCTTCTCTTTTGGCACGCCAGCGTGGAGTAGACCATTGATGTGCGATTCATCCATGGCGATGAAAAGCGTTGCATCCATGTGCTCATCGCCCAGCTGTGCCGCGGTGTGGTTCGGATCGTAGCCAGCATTTTCCAGCTCGGCTTGCGCTCGCTCGTCGGCGGGTTCGCCGACATGCCAGCCGCCGATTCCGCAGGAGGCGAGCAGGACATCGTCGGCAAGCGCATTGGCTTCAACCGCGTCACGGACGATGATTTCAGCCATGGGGGAGCGGCAGATATTTCCGGAGCAGACAAACACGACGTACACGGACTCAGTACGATGCGACGAGTTCATAAGCATAATAGGCAAAACCAAACTTCTCGGAAAATAAAAATAGGATTGTCACTAATCGTTGACGAGTCTTAAAGATACAACATTTCCCGCACAACACGATTCAGGTCCCCAGGCGACGACGCCACCGCCGCTGCCGATGCCCACTCAGATTCCGAGCCGTAGCCCCATTTAACAGCGATGGCGGGGATGCCGAACTGTGCGGCGCCCTCAAAATCATGGATGCGATCGCCAACCATTACGACCGAACCGTGCGGACGCACTGCTTCATCGGTTTCAATGCCCAACTCCTTGAGCGTGTACTCAATGACCTCGGTCTTTGTCTGTCGTGAGCCGTCGTCGCTGGCGGCGCCGATGAAGTCAAAGGCGTCGAGAAGCCCGAAATTGTCCAAGGTTTTACGGGCGAAGTAGTCGCCCTTGGAAGTCGCAGTGGCTAGTTGGACACCAGCTGCCCGCCAATCGCGCAGGAGCTCCGGCCAGCCGGGGAACATCTCGGCACGCTGCCAAGCACCGGCGTGTTGATGCTCCATGTACACAGCGAAGGCTCGGTCGACTTGTTCGTCGGAAAGCCCGAGGGATGCGAGTGTCTCCACCATTGGCGGGCCTGGGATCGTGTTGATAAAGCTCTCGGGCGGAAGTGGGTGGTCAATTGCCTCCAACGCAAGGCGGAATCCATGTGCGATTGCGGGGAGAGAATCGGCGATGGTGCCGTCGACATCAATAAGGACAGTGGGACGATGGCCAGTGGACATATTGTTCATCCTAAAAGGTCATTAGGCTGGATGGCATGTTAGACGACCCGCTGCGCTATCACGGCGATCAGGCCGCCCATGGCGCTGACCTGGACTTTGCCGTCAATGTTCACGGCACCACACCGCAGTGGCTGCAGGACTCGCTGGCCACGTCCCTCGGAGAACTTGCCGCGTATCCGTCTGCGCAGCTCGATGCCGACGTCCGCGCTGCCATTGCCGCCAACCACAATCGCAGCGCCGACGAGGTACTGCTTCTCCACGGCGTCGCCGAGGGCTTTTCGCTCTTGCCGCACCTGGGCTTGCCCGCCACCATCGTCCAGCCGCAGTTCACCGAACCTGAAGCCGCGTTCCGCGCCGCGGGAGTCGGGGTGGATTCGCTGGTACTACCGTCGCCGTACACGCTCACGCCTACGCTTGCCGACGTCCACGAGAACGCCTCCTCCCCGCATTCCCAGCAGCTTGACGGTCGGATGGTCATCATCGGCAATCCGACTAACCCCACCGGTGTTGCTCATTCAGCGGATGACCTGCGGGGGCTCGCCAGCCGTTGTGGGATCTTGGTCGTGGATGAGGCATTTATGGACGTCGCCGATGGTGAGATTATTCGGCGGTGCTCACTAGCTGATTGCAGGCCGGGGGAAGCGAACAGTATCCCCGATAATGTCATCGTTTTCCGCAGCATGACTAAGACCTGGGCAATCGCAGGCCTGCGCTGTGGTTACGCACTGGGAACCCCTGAGCTCCTGGCGAAGTTGGGGCGACTGCGTCCGCACTGGCCACTGGGCACGCTGCAACTTACCGCTATGGCGGCAATCGCGTGTCGCGAGGCAGAGCTGTTGCCACAAATCCGCGCTGAGATTGGTCAGCAGCGCGAGGCTATGACACAGCTGTTAGTAGCCGCCGGCTGGCAGGTGTTGGATTCCAAGGCTCCCTTTGTGCTGGCGCGCCCGGGGGTTGCCCTGAGCACGCATGATGGTCCGGACGCTGCGGAGGTTGACGTCGTCAAGCACGAGCGCCTGAGACAGCGGCTCGCTGCGCGCGGAGTAGCCGTGCGGCGTTGCGACACCTTCGCCGGTTTGGACGGTTCGTGGTGGCGGCTGGCTGTGCGAGACGAGACCAGTGTGCGGCGGCTCATTGCGGAAGTAGCGGATTTGCTGTCGCAGAACTGATGGGGCGGGGCAGAGTTCACTACGCTGGAAGAGAAGCTGGAGAGAAATGCATGTTGAAGGGATGGATGTATGACGGACTCTGCGCAGACCCGTGCCGAGGGCAATAACGCAGTGGTGACCGTTGCCGACGTGCGTGCGGCGATGGACGCGGCCTACCCGCCGGCACTGGCGGAGAGCTGGGATAAAGTTGGCCTGATCTGCGGTGACCCGCAGGATGAGGTGCGTCGCATCGCGTTGGCGCTGGACTGCACTGACGAGGTTGCAGATCGCGCGATTGCCTCCGGTGCTCAGATGCTCGTTGTGCACCATCCGCTGCTTCTGCGTGGTGTGAATTCCGTGGCGGCGGATACACCGAAGGGTCGGATTATTCATAAGCTGATTCGGGCAGGTGTGGCTCTCTTTGCAGCGCACACCAACGCTGACAGCGCCCGACCGGGTGTCAACGACCAGTTGGCCACGGTTCTCGGAGTTGAACCGGGTGCGCCGCTAGCTCCGCAGCCGGCTCCCGGCTTGGATACCTGGACAGTGAAGGTTCCGGCAGATCACGTCGATAAGGTCGCGCAAGCCATGTTTGAGGCGGGCGCGGGCACTATCGGCGACTACGACAGCTGTGCGTTTCGCATTAACGGCCGCGGCCAGTTCCGCCCGCTGAGCGGGGCGAATCCCTTCATCGGTGCCGAGGGGCAGATTGAGTATGTCGAGGAAGTACGCCTGGAGATGGTCGCGCCACGGTCCGTGCGCGCGGCGATTGTCAAGGCTCTCGTTGCAGCGCATCCGTATGAGGAGCCTGCCTTCGACATCGTGGACAATCAGGCCACCGGCTTGGATCCGCAGCAGGCTGTGGGCATTGGGCGAGTGGGCACGCTGGATACGCCGATGCCATTTAAGGAATTCGTCGCCCGTGTGGCTGAGCGCCTGCCTGCAACGGCATGGGGCGTGCGAGGCGCAGGCGATCCGGAGCGGATGATTCGCACGGTTGCCGTCGCATCTGGTTCAGGTGACTCTTTCCTGGACACTGTGGCAAAGATGGGCGTCGATGCGTTCGTTACCTCTGACCTGCGGCATCATCCTGTCGATGAGACACTGCGGACCGCGGACTTCTGCGTGGTGGACACGGCTCACTGGGCCAGCGAGTTCCCCTGGTGCTACCAGGCCGCAGACATGCTGGCCGAGAGGCTCGGGGTCGCGACCGAGGTCCTTGAGGTGCGCACCGATCCCTGGACAGTGGCAGAATCGTCGACACAGGCAAGGAAGTGAAGACCATGAGGCTTAGTCCACAAATCCAAGTTGCGATGTTGGAAAAGGCGGAAAACCAAACTCTGTTGGATGGGCTCACCGCCCGCCAGAACGTTCTGCCCGAGCGTGCCGAGTTGCAGGAGCTGCGCAAAAAGCACAGCCGTCAGGCCAGTGAGGCAGCGCGCTCCAAGCTCAGCGCCTCCGATATCGGCCGCGATATTGCCAAGCTGGAATCGGACATCAACAAGCTGAAGGCTCGCGAAAAGGCTGATCGTCTGTCGCTCGGTGCCGCAGAAGACTCATCCACGCGCCGTGACCTCGAACACGACCTGCGCTCCACCAAGCGCCGCCGCGAACGCGCTGAACAGGAACTCCAGCAGTACGAGCGCATGCAGGAGGCCTATCAGGTCGACGCTGAGCACGAATACGACGCCGACGAGGCGCACGATGACATCGTCGCCGCCAAGCAAAGGCTTAACGACGCCGAGGTTGACCTCATTGCGCGCATTTCCATCGCTGAGACCCGAATCGAAGAGGCTGACAAACTCATTGATGGTTCGGCAGCCAAGCTGTACCGTCGTCTAGCGCTTGCTAATGGGATCCCCGTTGCCCGCTTAAACGGACGCACCTGCGGTTCCTGCTTCATGGAGCTCGATGTAGGAACCGTGCATGAATTCACCACGCTCGCGCCGGAAGAAGTGACGTTCTGTCCTGAATGCGGCGCGATGATTGTGCGTGCGGAAACGCTGGGAGCGGTGAAAGGCAAGTAGATGAGCCAGGCTGCAGACAAGCGCGATAGCGCGCCGGGCTGGACGGGTGCGACTACGGATCCCACGCGGTTGGTGCTGCTGCGCCATGGGCAGTCGCCAATGTCGATTCGCCGGGAGTACTCGGGAAGCCGTTCGAACCCCGACCTGACAGAGGTGGGCAGACAGCAAGCGGAAGCGGCAGCACGTCACCTGGCGGCGTTGGTCGATAGCGGCAACATGAGTTTCTCGGCGATTGTGGCCTCTCCACAGCGTCGTGCACAGCAGACCGCAGAGGCGGCAGCCAAAGCGCTCGGCCTGGACATCCACGTTGAAGAGGATTTGCGCGAGACCGACTTTGGGCAGTGGGAGGGCATGACTTTCTCCGAGGCTCACAACGCCACCCCTGAGCTGCACAGTTCCTGGCTTGCGGATCCGGCCGTGGCGCCACCGGAGGGGGAGGATTTCCGCGCGGTCGATAGCCGAGTGAGCGCCGCGCGTGAGCGCATCGCTCAACAATTCGGTGCCTCGGATGTGCTGGTAGTCAGCCATGTCACGCCAATCAAGTCGCTGCTGCGCCAGGGGCTCGGCTGCGGCTTTGAAATCTTCACTCGCCTGCACTTGGACCTGGCCAGCCTCTCCATCGCGGAGTTCTACGCAGATGGGCCGACATCAGTGCGGCTGATTAACGACACCAGCTACCTGCGTGGTTAGCAGCCGGGCACGGCGGGTTATTTGAATTGCGGTTGTGGCGGGTACACTAACCATTCGAGCGAGCCGGCCGGGTGATCGCGGCAGTTAACGGAACCGGACGCCTCTTTTACAGAGTGTGTCCAGGCCGCTGTCGAGGAAAGTCCGGACTCCACTGGGCATGGTGGTTGCTAACAGCAACCCAGGGTGACCTGCGGGAATAGTGCCACAGAGAATAGACCGCCGGGCGCACAGCCGATGTCTTTGACGTAAAGCTGTGGAGATCCGGTGAGGGTGAAAAGGTGCGGTAAGAGCGCACCAGCGGGGCAAGTGATTGCACCGGCTAGGTAAACCCCACCAGGAGCAAGGCAAAATCGCGCATGCTTCGTCGTGCGCGTGCGCGAGTGTTTGAGGGCTGCCCGTCCGATACTCGCGGGTGTGCTGCTTCAGGCTGTCAGCAATGGCAGACCGAGATGGATGATCGCCACCCGGCGCTTTCCGAAAGGAGCGCCGAGGGACAGAATCCGGCTCATAGGCCGACTCGTTCACACAAGCTTTATTACTCGACCACCGCGCCGGCCGCAGTGTTCTCCACACGGATGGTCTCGGAACCGCCGTCGTTAAGCGCGGAGGCAATCCGATCGGCGTCGTCGACGTGGGACCACATCACCAGCGACGCACCCGGGCATGGCGCACAACGGGCAATCTTCTCGCAGTCAATGGTGTCGGTCAGCTCGGCAATCTGCCCCAGCACAGAGCTTGCCGACGGCGCGGAGCCACGCTCACTGACATCGCGCGAAACCCCTGCGATGGCTGCTTGAATATCGCTGTGACGGATGTGGCCGATGACTGCGCGGGCGCGGTCGGAGGATGCGTCGGCTTCGTCAAGCCACTGAATGGCACGGCCGATGGTGGGGATGTCTTCGTCGTCCGGGTGCCCCTCGTGACGAGCACGCACCCAGTCCGCGACCCGCTCCTGTGAGTCGGGGAGGCTAGCGAGAGTCGGCACGCCAAAAGCGGCGCAGGCTTGCTGGAAGAACTCGTAGCGCTCCTCGTCGGGCGAACCGCCGGTGACATCGGGGGAGTAAGCGACAGTCAGCGCCAACGACTGCGGGAACGCCGTCTGCGTGACTGCCTCATCCGAGTGGTTGATGCACAGCAGGCTGTCCGGGCGGCTGCGCAGTGCCGTGGTGTAGGGGTACAGCGGCCACGACTGTCCCTTAATCTGCACCATGGTCTCGTGGATAGCGGTGGCAATACGCGTGCGGGTGGGCACATCATCGCGGTCGCCAAAACGCGCGTTGAGAGCCAGTGCGAGGGCACACTGAATTGCCGGAATCTCTCCAAAACCGCGACCTGGCGCGATAGTGGAGGCAATGGTGACCTTCAGGCCGTTGCTGTTGCGCGGAACGAGATGCAGCGAGTGTTGCAATGCGACAATGGCAGCCGCGACAGCGGTCGGCACCTGAGAAAAAGCGGCGGGGACGCTATCCGGGAAATCCATCTTGGTAGTTTCGCGCTTGTACACGACAATGAGCTGCTGCTCGTCGATTTCCTCGATACCGACCGCAGCATAGGCCGGAATGGCGGTGGCTAGGAGCATGCCGCCGGAGGACGCGCAGTCCTCACCCAACAGGTTGATGGAACCCGGGGCGTATGCAACTGAAGCATTTGAACCGACGGCATCGAAGACGTCGTTTACGACAGCGGGTGCGGCGGGCATGGGTGAAACCTCTCCAGAGATCGGACTCATAGTGCTGGTGTGCAGTGTTCGCGTTCAACGCTTGTGTTCTAAGGTGAACAATTCCGTCGATAATACCCGGGTCGGGGGACAGTGACAAACCTATATACTGGGATTTTATGTCGCCGCAGCGCACATGGCAGTCAAATGGTTGCCTCTCTGCAAGTTTGCTTATCTGTGGAGTTGGCGGTGGCAGAACCGCTTGATAACTCGACATGTTCTCGATGTGGAAGAGGAGAAAAATCGTGAGCGACAACAGCAGTAAGTGGTACTACCAGCCGTCGACGGGCACGGTGTTTCAGGGGAAGAAAACCGGTTGGGACGACCGAATGGGCCCCTACGATTCCGAAGAGGAAGCCCGCGCTGCCATGGAAAAAGTCGCCGAGCGCAACAAGGCGGCCGACGACTGGGATGAAGAAGATGACGACTGGGGCGTAGCTGAGAAATAAGGCTTTGCCTTTAGGCCTTCTTGCCCTTCTTAATCTTCTTTTCCATCTTGCGGAAGGCCTTGAAAACCTTTGCCACGGCATCGTCGTACTCAGTCAGGGCCTTCAGGCCGTCGTAGTACTCCATCTGGTAAAGCACGCCGTAGCCGAACGTGTCCCTGCCCGCACGGGAGGCACGCTTCGCGCGAGCCAGCACGAAGTCGCGCGCAGTACAGGTGTCCTGGAAGTCACCGAGAACCGACTGCAGGTTCTTGCAGGCAGCATAGAGCTTCTCGGTCGGCAGGTCCGCGTTCTGAGCAGCTTCCGCGCTGTAGCGGAGCTTCTTCGCAGCCTTGCGGACATCGTGGTAACGCTCGTCCAAATCTGCCTCTGGAAGGTCAGCATCCTCTCGGCCATCGAGTACCAGGTTGTGGCGACGACGGAACTTCGAAAACGCGCTGCGCAGGTGATCGAGCAGCACCGCAGTGGTGTCGAGTTCCTTCGGGGCCGCTACCTTCTCCGGTGCGGCCTTGTCTGAGGTTGTGGAAGCTGCTGCATCGGCGGCTGCAGTATCAGCCTCAGCCGCGACCTCGGAACCAGCTGCCGACGTATCCTCGGAGTCTGCGTTCTCCGCTCCGTCGACAAGCGAATCATCCTTCTTCTTAGACTTCTTTTCCCCAGCCTCGGCCTCGTCCGCATTTGCGGCAATTGGCGGATTGGCGAGGAACTCATCGAGATCGTCGAGAAGTTGCAGGTACTCGCCGGAATTCAGCGCGAGAATAACGCGGTGATGGGCGCGCTCGTAGTCCTTCTGGACATCCTCGACAAGGTTCGCGCGCAGCTCCTCGCCCAAAGCGGCGCTTTCGCGATTGGCCAGCAGCTCTTCCCAGCGCATAGCGACGACCTCAGCGTCACGAGCCACGCCGAGAACACCCGCCAGCTGCTTGAGGTTGCTTTCCAGCTCAGCGACCTTATCGCCCACAACAATGCCGTGGAAGGTCTGCATGTGACTGCGTAGCTCACGAGTGGCGACGCGCATCTGATGCACCGAGTCAAACTCATCGCGGCGTACCTTCGGGTCGTACTCGACCATCTTGGCCACGTTAGCGGCCAGCGCATCGACCACAGTGCGCCCCGGAGTGCCCTTCGGCAGCTTCGCTGGAACCGGCGGCAGGGGAGCGGAGTCGATGGAGTCACCCAACGCCGTCGCCAACTTCGAAGGGCTTTCCGACGGCACGGCGCCAGCCACCTCAGCGACCTTGGACATCGCTGCCATTACGGCCTTACCGTCCGGGTGATTTGCCCAATCCCCGAGCAGCTCAATCTCCCACTCACGCCAGGTAGTGGTTTCGCCGCCATCGAGGAAGGAAGTCGCCGTGACGTGATCATCCGCAAACTCCGCCATGGGCGTGCCATCGAGGGCAAACACCGTGGTGACGTGGCGCTCATTGTCTACCTGCGCGATTGGTTGCAGCGGGTGATTGCGCACAATTGCGCGCACGGGAGCAAGCAACTCGGTAGGCACGATGTAGTCAGCATCGCGGCCTTCACCGTTAACAGAGCCCTCTTCCAGGCCGACGCCATATTCGAGGCGACCGCCGGTACCCGGCGCCTTCAGATGCCACCCCTCATCGGGGCCGCCCGTTCGGCGACGCAGAGTGTGCTTGGACCGGGTCAGACGCAGGTCCGCCGTGTCCAGGTAAATCGCGGAGAGATTTCGCACCTCAGTGGTGGTGGAGCCAACCTGTGGAACGAAATCGAACGATGGGGCTACCACTTCTGGGGTAGCTGAGAACTTAGATTCCACCTCCAACGCCGCAGTTGGAGTTTTGGACTTAGAACCAGACTTAGATGCCATAACCACTAATTCTACCCCCGAATCGAAGAGCTAACCCGAAAAGTTCTGCGCCTCAGTAGGGAACTCGCGGGAGTGCACCTGGTCGACATACTGCTTCGCTCCCTTGGTCAGCATCTCGCCGACCTCTTCGAACACCGAACTAAACGACGGCCTGCGGCCATCGGCCGGAACTGCAAAGGCATCCTGCCAGACGAGAACCTGGCCATCGCACTGGTTACCAGCGCCAATGCCACAGGTTGGGATGGATAGCTCGCGGGTAATCTCGGTGGCCAGATCCGCAGGCACCATCTCAAGGACCACGGCCGCGGCACCAGCATCGGCTACCGCATGGGCGTCGGCACGCAGCTGTTCCGCCCCCGCACCGCGCCCCTGTACCTTGAATCCGGACAGCGCGTTGACGGACTGCGGGGTGAAACCGATGTGCGCCATGACCGGAATGCCGGCGTTGACCAGCGCACGGATGCGCGGAGCGATACGAACGCCACCTTCGATCTTGATCATGTGTGCGCCGGTTTCGCGCATCATCTTCGCGGCGGACAGCACGGCCTGCTCATCGGAGGCCTCGTAAGTGCCGAAGGGTAAATCGGCAACCACAAGTGCGTTGCCAGCGCCCCGGACGACACCGCGAGCAAGCGGGATCATTTCTTCCAGCGAGATCTCGGTGGTGGTGTCGTAGCCGTAGACAACGTTTGCTGCAGAGTCGCCGACCAACAGCAGCTCGACACCGGCGGCGGAAAAAGCGCGCGCGGGGGAGTAGTCGTAGCAAGTCAGCATTGCCCAGGGGCGAGACTCAGCCTTCCATTCGGCCAGATTATTCAGACGAATCTTTTTTCCGCTCATGTCAATAGAGCATGCCATAGTCACCCGCAATTCGAGGCCACGAGGGCAGCGGTTATGACACGGGCGCGGCAGTTGGCTAGCCACGCCGGATGGTCAAAATGTGTACCGCGAATCCGGGCACCTGGGTAACGTTGGAAAGTATGAACAGTCAGCAGGAATTCGTCCTCCGCGCAATCGAAGAGCAAGATATCCGTTATATCCGCCTCTGGTTTACCGATATTTTGGGGTATCTGAAGTCCGTTGCCGTCGCACCGGCTGAGCTCGAGGGCTCCTTTGAAGAGGGCATTGGTTTCGATGGCTCCGCGGTGGAGGGCTTTTCCCGCGTTTCCGAGGCTGACACTATCGCGCAACCGGATCCTTCGACGTTCCAGGTCATGCCGCGTCTGCATAAAGAAGACACAATCACGTCCGCGCGCATGTTCTGCGACATCGTCATGCCCGACGGTCAGCCGTCGTGGGCAGATCCACGCCAGGTGCTGCGCCGCCAAATTAAGGCGCTTGCCGACGAGGGCTTCCACGCGTTCATCCACCCGGAGATTGAGTTTTTCCTAGTAGAGAGCCTGGCTACTGATGGAAAGCCGCCGGTGCCAACGGACAATGGCGGTTACTTTGACCAGGCGGTCTACGACCGCGCACCCCGCTTTCGCCAAGAAGCGATCACGGTGTTGGAAGACATGGGAATCCCTGTGGAGTTCTCCCATCACGAAAATGCGCCGGGTCAGCAGGAAATCGATCTGCGCTACGCCGATCCGCTGACTATGGCGGATAACGTGATGTCTTTCCGCTACATCATTAAGCAGATCGCAATGAAAAACGGTGTGCAGGCGACATTCATGCCGAAACCTTTCCAGGATTTGCCGGGCAATGGCATGCACACTCATATTTCCCTCTTTGAAGGGGACACTAATGCATTCCACGACCCGGATGATGAAAACCAGCTCTCCGACACCGCAAAGGGTTTCATTGCCGGCATTCTGACTCACGCCAGCGAAATTTCCGCTGTGACCAATCAGTGGGTCAACTCCTACAAGCGCACGGCATTTGGCGATGAGGCTCCGACGTCCGCGACATGGGGCATGGCCAACCGCTCGGCTCTCGTGCGTGTGCCCATGTACTCACCGGGTAAGGCACATTCGCGCCGGGTGGAAATTCGTTCCTTGGACTCGGCCTGTAACCCGTATCTTGCTTACTCGGTGATTTTGGCCGCCGGTTTGAAGGGAATTAAGGAGGGCTACCAGCTTCCGGAGCAGGCAGAGGACAACATCTCCGAGTTGACCAAGCGGGAACGACGTGCGATGGGCTACCGCGATTTGCCGACATCCCTGGAGGTGGCGCTGCAGGAGATGGAACGCTCCGATCTGGTGGCCGATGCTCTCGGTGACCATGTCTACGAGTTCTTCCTGCTCAATAAGTGGCGCGAGTGGCGCGAGTTCCAGCGTCAGGTGACGCAGTGGGAGCTGCGCACAACTCTGGATTACTAGTTTCCCCGTACCGCCCCCTTCCTTTTTCGTCTTTCATTTGTTTTTTGGGTGACCAGTTTCAATGGTGATGAATCGACCTCGCACATCTCGCCAATCAGTGCCGCGGCCCGCAGCGCTGGGCTTGCGTAACGACGATCGGACGCGGGCTGACCTGGAAGATTTGGGGTGGTACAACGAGGAGTCCCTACATCTGTTGTGGGGTCTTGCCGGAGCCAGCGACCCCAAGCTGGCGCTTATGGCGCTAGTGCGGCTGAAAGGCGCTCTCGACGAGCTGGAGCAGCAGGGAAAGCTGGAGAACTGGGCCACCTGGTCCGGTCTCGATGAAGCCATGCGCGAGCAGGTGCCGCTACGTACGCGTATGTTTGCGCTGCTCGGCGGCTCGAGTGCACTGGGCGATCACCTGGTTGCACACCCAGAAAAGTGGGTTCTGCTCCAAGCTGAGTTTCCAACTGAGGCAGACATGTTCCGCGAGATGCTCTCCAGCGTCGGGGCTGTGCCCGAGGTCATCGAACTCACTGATGAGGCCAGTCTGGAAAAGCAGGAGGATCCCGAGTATCGCAACCCCGTCGTTGCGCCCGCCACGCTTGAAGGCCCCGGTTTGTACCGTGCGAAGCTAACCGGCCGTGAGGCCGAAGTTGCGATGCAGTGCGCCTACCGCGACTTGATTATGCGTATTGCGTGCTACGACTTGGCTGGCACGTACCCACGGGGCCCTCGCCGTCCGGGACAGCCACAAGTCCCATTCCGTCAGGTCTCGGAGGCACTCAGTGATCTGGCTGATGCGGCGTTGACGGCTGCACTCTCTGTCGCGGTGCAACAGGTCTTTCCTTCGTCGCCGGTCTCAACACGCCTGGCCGTAATCGCCATGGGCAAGTGCGGTGCGGAAGAGCTGAACTACATCTCCGATGTGGATGTCATTTTCGTCGCAGAGCCGGCGGATGCCCGAGCCACCCGTTTGGCCAGCGAATTTATCCGGATTTCTTGCCACTGCTTCTTTGAGGTCGACGCGAATCTCCGACCGGAGGGTAAGTCGGGTGCACTCGTACGCACCGTGGATTCCCACGTCGCCTACTACAAGCGGTGGGCTGAAACCTGGGAGTTCCAGGCGTTACTGAAGGCGCGGCCGATGACAGGCGATATCGAGCTGGGCCGCGAATACATCGATGCTCTAGCTCCGATGGTGTGGACCGCCTCTCAGCGGGAATCCTTCGTCGATGATGTTCAACGCATGCGCGCCCGTGTGGTCCAAAACGTCCCCGAAGAGCTTCGCTACCGAGAGCTCAAGCTCGGTCGCGGTGGTCTGCGTGATGTCGAGTTCGCGGTGCAGCTGCTGCAGCTGGTCCATGGTCGCTATGACGATAGCCTCCGCGTGCTGCCAACTGTGATGGCACTCGACGCACTTGTCGAGGCTGGCTATATCGGTCGCGAAGACGGTGCCGCGCTGATTAACGCCTACGAGTTCGTCCGTCTGCTGGAGCACCGCCTGCAGCTGCAAAAGATGCGGCGGACGCATTTGTTGCCTGCCGACGACGACACCGAAGCTCTTCAGTGGCTCGGTCGCGCCTCTGGCATCGTCGGTGAGGGCGGCACCGATGCCAGCAAACCGCTGGCCAAGCAGGTTCGACTGGCCAGCTCACAGATCCGCTCCCTGCACAACAAGCTTTTCTACCGTCCACTGCTGAACTCCGTGGTGGAGCAGGACATTGGAACCCTGCAGCTATCGGCCGATGCGGCAAAGCGCCAGCTGGCCGCGCTGGGCTATCAGTACCCGGATCGCGCCTACGAGCATCTTTCTGCGCTGGCGGCGGGCACCTCGCGCAAGTCGCGTATTCAGGCGATGCTGCTACCGACGCTGATGGAGTGGCTATCGTCGACGCCAGACCCCGACGCGGGTCTGCTCAATTATCGCAAGCTCTCTGAGAAGCTCCACGACGAAACGTGGTTCCTGCGTACGCTGCGCGATGAGGGCGTCGTCGGCCAGCGGTTGATGCGGGTGCTCGGTTCTTCGCCGTACGCGTCTGATCTGATTATGAGTGCGCCGGACGTAATTAAACGGTTCGGCGACGGCGCGTCCGGGCCGAAGCTACTGAATACCGACTCCGATGCAGTCGGGCGTGCGCTGGTCGCAGCGGCTGCTCGTCACAACAGTCCAGCTAAGGCCATTGGTGTGGCACGTGCGTTGCGCCGTGCAGAGCTCGCGCGCATTGCCTCCGCAGATCTCTTCGGACTGATGGATGTGCAAGAGGTCTGTCATTCTCTGTCGATGGTGTGGGACAACGTACTCGAAGCTGCCCTCGCCGCCGAAATCCGTGCGTGGTCGCTGGAGCATCCTGACTCGGAGGTCCCGGGCATTATCTCCGTAATCGGTATGGGGCGACTCGGCGGTGCTGAACTGGGCTACGGCTCCGATGCCGACGTGATGTTCATCTGTGAACCCCGCAAGGACGCCGATGGAGCGCCGCTTGTCGACGATTCCGAGGCGGTCAAGTGGGCAACCAGGATTTGTGACTCGTTGCGTCGTCGGCTGGCAAAGCCAAGCCAGGACCCGCCATTGGAGGTCGACGTGGACCTGCGCCCAGAAGGACGCTCGGGCCCGATTGTCAGGACCCTGGATTCCTATGTGACCTACTACGAGCGCTGGGGTGAAACCTGGGAGATTCAGGCACTGCTACGGGCTACCTGGATTGCCGGCGACAAAGACCTGGGCACCCGCTTCCTTAAGGCCATCGATCCGCTGAGGTACCCACAGGGCGGAGCTGATGCCAAGATGGTCCGCGATGTCCGTCGTATGAAAGCGCGTGTTGATTCCGAGCGACTGCCTCGCGGAGCCGATCGCCGTACCCACACCAAACTCGGTTCCGGTGCACTGACCGATATCGAATGGACTGTGCAGCTGCTAATCATGCTGCATGCCCACGAGGTGCCGGAGTTGCACAACACGTCGACGCTGGAGTGTCTGGAAGTGCTGAAAGACCGCGGAATTCTAGATGCGGAGGATACCGACGCACTTCGGGATGCCTGGCTGATGGCGACGAATGCTCGCAATGCGCTGGTGCTCACCCGTGGTAAGCGCACGGATCAGCTGCCCCAGCCGGGGCGTCAGCTGACTCAGGTCGCCGGTGCGGCGGGGTGGGAGGCATCGGATTCCAACGGTTTTATTGAGCACTATTTGCGTCTGACTCGTCACTCCAGCCGTGTCGTCAATCGTGTGTTTTGGGGTGAGGAGAACCCCGACCACGAGTAGGCCGGGCAGAGGTCTGCCGCACCTCGCTGCGAGGCTCAATATGTGGCAGCGGGGTGCAGCCTTTGTCTTAGCACGGCGACCGGGCATAATGGTGGGCTATGGAACGCAACGTCGATTACTCGGTACGCCCTAGGTATGAGGATTTCATTCTCAACCTCGATGGCACTGACCTGCGTTTTTTATTGAGCCGCACGTGCCCAGCCGCTGATACCTCAGCTGCTGGGCAAGAGGCGGTGGAATTGCTGATGTCACAGGATTCAGCGCATACGGCGCTGTCTTTTTGTGATCCCGATGTTCTCGATGTGGCCCACTTGGTTCATATTCTGGAGGATTCCGCATCGCTGGATACCCTCACAGAAGTGGCCTATTGGGCATCGGATGCGGACGTGATGGCGCACGATACGCCGAAGGGCGTTGACCGCAAGCGTCGTCGCGTCGGCAAGCAGCAGCTTGAGCATGTGCTACGCCGTGGCCAGCGCCAGGGGCTCGTGTGGGAGGAACCGGCGGGCGTGTGGCATGTGCCGCCACATATTTCGGAGGTGTTCCCGGCGGAACCGAGCCTTAGCTTCCGCGTCGCCGACTTAGTGGCGAATATGCCAGCGGATGTGCTGAGTCGCCGTATGGAGCGCATGGGGCTGGAGCCGGATAACGCGCCGGGAGAGGGCACACCGCGAGCCCTGAACGCCAGCGATTTAACGGTGCGGAATGTGCAGGCTCGCCAGGTGGAGCTCATTGCAGGCTTCCTCTGCGATCCGGTGAAGGTGCGGGCTCTGGTGATGACAGCTCCGGTGGATATTCGCAATGAGCTGCGCTGGATGGCAACCGACGAGAAGTACTTGCCCTCCTATATGTGGTCTGAACTACGTGCCGACGCGTTGCGCTGGGCCGAAGAGCGTCTGCTGCTGACTGTGCTAGAAGAACCGGCGATGCCGACATTTGAGCAAGAATCGGAAGCACGCAACGAATCGACAGTGGTTGCCCGCCTGGTGGGCGCAGTCGCGTTGGCGCTCAAGGGCGACATGTGGTCGATTCGTAAGCCGCATCCGACGGAGTCTTTCCCGGCAACGCTGGAGTCAAAGGAATTGACCGAAGCTTCGGTGGCTGCGGTGGCGTTTGCTTCGGCGTTTATGGATGCTGCGGGCAGCGGCGACGGACGTCTGAAGGACCCGTTGCACATGTATGAGGAATCGAGCCTGCTGTGGATTCAGGACTTCGCAGCGTCAATAGGGGCGAGTGCTTTCGCGGCGCCCTGGATTGTGGAGATGCTGGTCAACGCGGGATTGATTCACGCTGACAGCGGGCATCCGACGCCGCGCGCACTGCAGTACTGGTACAACGCTGATGCCTCGACCCGATGGGCGTATCTCGCGGCGGGCTTCCTCGTTGGTCGCGGTCCGTGGCACGGCGAGTTTCCGTGGGTGACCATGGGCGTCGATGATCTGTCGCATGCCACCCTTGCCTACGGCTACCCGTATGCCGCGCGTGAAGTAGTGTCACTGGCCGCGCAGCTGGAGGAAGATCAGAAGTTCTATGGCTGCTGCGTCGAAGGGCATATGGCTTGGAATGTCGACAACCTCTGCGCTCGCAATGGCGCCGATGGGGAAGCGATGGTCGGTTGGCTGCTGGAGCAGGCCGGCATCTTGGGTATTCTCTATCATGGGCACGCCTCCTGGCAAGCCATGGCCATCATGTATGCCTTGCACGACATCTGGCTGACTGATCAGCACGTCGGTGCTCAGCGCATGGCCGAACTCATCGCTGAGTATGCCGCTGGCCAGGTGCCGACGGCGGAGGCAGTCCAGATTGCCCGCCTGTTCAAGGATGCCGCACCTAACGAGCGCCTGGCTGCCACATTGGATGGCGTCGCCAGCAACCAGGTTGCCCTCGCGTTGGACTTCATCGGCGACCGCGAAACCTGCGCGGAAACTTCTCGCTGGATTATTTCCGAGGAGAGCCTGCGTCGCGCTTGCCTCGCGGTTGACGGCGACGTCGATGTCCTGTTTTCCCAGCTGGGGCCACTGGTCAATAGTTCTATGAAGCTGGTCATCTACGCCGAGCTAGTCCGCATTACCAAGACCGAGAAGCTGCAGGAAATGTATGAGCGTGAGGCCGTAGCATCAACGCCTTCGCTTGACGACGTCCCGGAGAACGCAGCCTCCGAAACTGACACCGGTGAGCGCGCTTCCCATGGTGCTCAGACCGATGGCAGCGAACGCACGGCGGATAGCGGCCGCGCAGACTCCTCTGGGCGATCGGAGGACTCGGATGACTCGGAGGGACTGGAAGGACCAGAGCAGCTTTCGCTGTTCTAGCCGCTCCGTCTCTCGACTTCCTGTAGTTCCTACTCCGTAGGTTCCAGCTCAAAACGGCTCTGCTGGGCGACAAAGCGTGCCGCCGCACGCTTTGCAACCAGCAGGCCAACGAAACCAATCACCCACACACCGACGACAGCCAACCAGCCAATGCGGAAGGTCTCCCAGGTGTAATTTCCATCGGGAGCTGCAATATCCAGCAGGAAGCCGACACCTTGTGCAGCGAGCATGGTGGCCACAAAACCGCCCATATTCGCCAACCCAGTGCCGGTGGCGAGTACCTTGCGATCGACCTCTTCGCGCACTGAGTCAAAGCCGAAGTTGGACATTGCACCAAGACCGGCCATTAGGATGTTGACTACGATAATTGCCCAGTACGCTGGTGGGTTGCTCGGTGCCAGGAACACAATCCAGACGGCCATGTTGATAAACGCGATTGCGACAACAACCTTGATACGGTCGCGGCCGGTGCGTGCCGAGACCATGCCCATCAACGGCCCGGCGATAATTACTGACAGCGTGTTAACGACCAGCACCACACTGGCCTCGGAGGGCTTAAGACCCATACCTAGCATCATCAGAGGCATGCCCCACAGCAATGTGAAGATGCACTGATGCATCAAACCAGTCCAGTGAGTGAAGAAACCCTGCCAGCACACCGGGTGAGTGGTCACAATCTTCAGAGTCTGGCCGATAGTTAGTTTCTCATCGGCTGCGGCAGAGGCTCCGCCATCGGCAGCCGTTTTCGCGGCCTTCTCGGCGGCGCGGCGTTTACGAAGTGACATCTTGGCTGTGGAGGAGTTCTCCGGGACGTCGGCAAGCGCGATCATGCCTACGATAGCGATGAGAAGACCCGCGGTGCTCAGCGACAAGAACGCGGGCACCCACCCCGCGGCGTGCAGAATCGCGAGGAACGGGACCGCAGAGATGAACTGGCCGAGCTGGCCAAGACCAGCCGTGAGCTGCGTGAACAGCGGAGTGACGCGCAGTGGGAACCACGCGGGAAGCAGTCGCATCGCACCGAGGAATGCGGTGGCATCGCCGGCGCCGATGAACACACGAGCGATGACAGCCAGCGGATACGATGTCGTAAACGCGATGATGACCTGGCCTAGCGCCATGATCAGTGCGCCCACGACCATCGTTTTCTTGGCGCCGACGCGGTCAATGATGATGCCCGTCGGAATCTGCGCCAGGGCGTAGACGCCAACCTGCACGGCGGTGAACAGCGCGAGTTGGGAGGCGTTGATATGGAAGCGATCGAGCGCCTCGACGCCAGCGACACCCATGGAGGTGCGGCCGACGATGGCAACGATGTAGGTAATCAGCGCCGCCAGCCAGACGGCAATCGCGCGACCAGCGACATGCTCGCGCGGGTCCTTTGCCACTGCGGTGGCGAGCTGATCTGTTGATGAAATCTGATCTTTACCGTTACGCTGCTTTACCACTCGCCACATTGTAGACCCCATCAACCAACCGGCCTGAAGAGGGGTCGCACCGGGGCCTAGATGGCCCCGATCATGCCTGCGGCAAACTACCTTTGTGCCTTAGCCAGAACTTCCTTCACGAAGTCCGCGACCACCAGCCGTGAGACCTTGAAATCAATTACGGCAACGGAAGCCTCATCGGAGTTGGAAACGTCATGGAAGTAGGCGTCGAGTTGGGCAAAGTCCTCAGGTTCGCCGACACTGAAACCGTGAGCGCCATAGGCACGTCCGACTGCGGCGAAGTCGTAGTCGGCAATCTCCATGGACGAGGTGTCCAACCCGACATCGCCAAACTGGTGCAGCTCCGCGCCATAGGCAGCATCGTTAATGAACACCACGCAACCGCCACGACCACGCCGCAGCTGCTCAATCGCCGCAGGT
The DNA here is from genome assembly GCF_001809925.1 of Corynebacterium sp. HMSC064H12. Lineage (NCBI taxonomy): Bacteria > Bacillati > Actinomycetota > Actinomycetes > Mycobacteriales > Corynebacteriaceae > Corynebacterium > Corynebacterium sp. HMSC064H12. The sequence goes on from NZ_KV799337.1 coordinate 48,049, forward strand.
AAATCCGCAATACCCATCGTGCCGCCACCGTCACCGGCGACTAGCACGCAATAGTCCTTGGGGCGTGCCGCCGCGAGGCCGACAAGTGACCCCATGCCCAAACCAATTGACTGAATCGCCGTGCCCACAATCACTTGCTGCTGCGGACCAGGCACATCAAGATATTTCGGAACCCACCCCAGGAAATGGCCACCGTCAGTACACACAGCGCGCTGATTGGGCAGGATACGATTCAGATACTGCAGGCACGCCCGCGGATCCAACCGGCCATCCGCGCACGTCAGGGACTCGACCTCCGCTGTCGTCGGCAGTGTCTTCAACTCCGCACGCCATGTGCTTGACGACGCCCCCCGGGACTTCTCCAGCTGCTCTGCCAGTACGGGCAGAAGTTCCTCCAACTTAGCCAATAGCGGTGTCACCGACGGCTGAGCAGCGGGATGGGGCTCGTCGACAACCTGGATAATCTTCGCGTCCGGTGCAAACATGTTGCCGCCACGGTTTTGGAAAGCGTTGAAGCTTGCTCCCAGGAACAGCACCACATCGGCCTGTCGAGCTAGCTCCACCTGCCACGCGTGCGCAAAACCGCCCACGGTGCCAATCTGCCACGGACTGGAAAGCACATGACGAGCCATCGCTGAGTGCATAAACAGTGCCCCCGCACCGTCCCCGATGCGGCGAACTAGATCTGCGGTACCAGAGAGCAACACACCTCTACCAGCAATAATGAGTGGGCGACGGGCAGTTTGCAGTTCCTCGGCCAGCGACGCGACAGTTGACTCCAACCATTCTGGTCGGCCGGTGTGCAGATGCTCCTGATTAGTCGACTGTGTTTCAGACGCAGATGCCGTAATCGGTGCTTCTTGGATGTCATAGGGGAGCAGCAGCACGACAGGCTGCCGAGAACTCAGTGCGTGCTGGACCGCAAAGTTTGCGTCGTCAAGCGCGGACTCGGGAGTAACGGTGCGATGACAGACGTCGAGGGCGTCGAGGAGCGCCGCCTGATTAAGGTCAAAGGGACGTGGGCGTTCCGGGTGCGTGCCGACGACAAAAATCAGCGGAATACGGGCTACTCGGGCCTCGGCCAGAGTGGTTAGCGCATTGGTGAATCCTGCGCCGCAAGTAGCGGTCGCGATAGCAAGCCCTCCGCCTGCACGGTGGAAGGCATCGGCGGCCCCGACAGCAGCCGATTCGTGTCGGACGGAGGAGTAGCCGAATCCCGATTCAGTAAGGGCTGACGTGAAGTGGGAGTTCGCGTTGCCGATGAGACCGAAGCAGTGGTCGCAGTGCTGGGCCAGTGTGTCGGCCAGCGCCCGCGAGACCGTTGTGGTCTTTTGGGAACCTTCCTGCGGGGAAGACGCGGGCGCGTGGGGCATAGGACGGCTATTAACTCGAGTGAAACTCATGTGAACAATTGTGAGGTAATCACGGGGGTAATAACAGCCCTATAGCCCAAGATAATGCTGTTTGCCCTTAAAAAAGAGGGCACTATTCCACATTGCCGCTGCGCGGATGGGGGTGACGTTGGGCTTTGCCAGGTTTTAAGCCACGTTGTCGTCGATGAACTTCTTCACCACATCGACATCGTTCGGAAGCTCGGTAACGCGGCGTGGGGCATTCATGATGTCCGCGAAACGCTCCGGGCAGTCCGGCTCGCGGCCGGTGGCTTCCAGGATGGTCTCGGAGAATTTCACCGGCAGGGCGGTCTCCAGGCAGACAATTGGGGTGGATACCTGGTCTACCAGGCCACGGGCGACGTGGATACCGTCAGCGGTGTGCGGATCGACCATGACCTCTAGGCGCTCCCAGCAGTCCTTGATGGTCTCGACGCGGTCAGCGTGAGTCGAGCGACCGGAGAGGAAACCGTACTGGGCAGAAGCCTCTGGGAAGATCGGATCAGCAGTAAGAGAGAAGCCGCCCTCCTTGACCTTGACACCAAAGAGGTCTGCAGTGCGCTCAGCATCGCGCCCCAGCAGATCGAAGATGAAACGCTCGAAGTTAGACGCGCGGGAGATATCCATCGATGGGGAAGAGGTAGCCTGCGTCTCCGCAGCGCTCCGCACGCGGTAGGCACCCGTGCGGAAGAACTCATCCAAGACATCGTTTTCATTGGTAGCCACAATTAGGCGGTCAATTGGCACACCCATCTGGCGCGCAATATGGCCGGCGCAAATATCACCGAAGTTGCCGGTCGGCACACTGAAGCTGACCTTCTGCGCGTTGTTCGCCTCAGCACCGTTGCCGCCAGTGACACGAATCCACGAGGAGACGTAGTACACGATCTGAGCCATCAGGCGAGCCCAGTTAATCGAGTTGACTGCACCAATGTGGCGGCTGGCCTTGTAATCCAAGTCACCGGAGACGGCCTTAACGATGTCCTGGCAATCGTCGAAGACACCGTCGAGGGCGACGTTGTGAATGTTGGCATCCTGCAGACCAAACATCTGAGCCTGCTGGAAGGCGGTCATTCGACCAGCCGGAGTTAGCATGAACACGCTGATTCCCTCACGGCCGCGCATTGCATACTCGGCCGAGGAACCCGTGTCACCAGAGGTGGCGCCGAGGATGTTCAGGGTCTCGCCACGACGAGCCAGCTCATACTCGAAGAACTCACCGAGCAGCTGCATCGCCATATCCTTGAATGCCGCTGTGGGGCCCATGGACAAGTGACCGATGTAGAGCTGATCTTCCAGCTTCGTCACCGGCACAATATCCGGATCGGAGAACTTCGGGTAGGTGTACGCCCGTGCACAGATACCGCGCAAATCCTCCAGTGGAATGTCGTCCACAAAAAGGCTGACGACCTCTGCAGCCAAGGCTGCGTAACCGTCGTCGACAAGCACGGAGCGCCAACGCGTCAAAGTGGCATCGTCAACCTGTGGGTACTCGACCGGCAGGTAGAGGCCACCGTCGTTAGCGAGACCTCCCAGGAGAATGTCTGAGAACTTGTGCGGCGTGCGCTCTGGGTCGCGAGTCGAAATGAAGTCCAAGGCGGGCCCCTTACATGTATGCCAACACCCGCCGCATCGGCCCATAAGAAGGCCTTTTGAAAGATTGCGACGGGGTTGACCGGTGGATGTTTTCTTTAATTTTTACATATGCACCGAAGCCAGTTAGGCCTCGGTTGTGGAAGATGCGGAATTGGCCGCTTCAGCGTCGAAGCTGAGCTCTTCGGAACGGTCGATGACATCATCCTTGGCAAAGCGATTAACAATCATGGCAATTGCACCGTCACCAGTGACATTACATGCGGTACCGAAGGAGTCGATGGCGATGTAGGCGGCAATCATCAAAGCGACCTGCTCCTGATCGAAGCCCAGCATGGACTGCAGCACTCCGACCGCGGCCATAATTGCGCCACCTGGAACGCCCGGAGCCGCGATCATGGTGATACCCAAAGTGAGAATGAAGCCGATGGCCATGCCCGGCGAAAGCGGCTTGTCCGCCATAAACATCACAGCAAACGCGAACAGGGTGATCTTCATCATCGAACCGGCCAGGTGAATGGTCGCGCACAGCGGCACGGTAAAGCCTGCGACCTTCTCCGAGACACCATTCTTCAGCGCGGCCTTGTAAGTCACCGGAATGGTAGCGGCCGAGGAGGAGGTACCGAGTGCGGTGGCGTAAGCCGGCAGCATGTTCTTCAGGGACGTCCACGGGCTGCGGCCAGCGATGGCGCCAGCGATGGAGAACTGGATTGCCAACAGGAGCACGGTGCCGATGACTGCCAGAAGCAGCACCTTGAAGAACATCGACAGCGTCGTGGTCAGGTTGCCGTTCATGCCCATAGACAGGAACATGCCAAAGATGTAAATCGGCAGCAGCGGGATGATAAACGCCGAGATGATCTTCATAATCACGTCGCGCAGCTGCGTCGCACCGCGGTAGAGCGAGTCCGACTTCACGGTGGTCATCGCCACACCGACCGTGAAAGCCAGCAACAGGGCGGTCATGACGTCAAACGGCGGTGGCATCTCCACATTGAAGAAGCTCTCCAGCGCGCCCTCATCAATATCCACCGATGTGCCGGCCTGATCAGCGCCGAGCAGCCAAGGGTAGAGCCCCTGGGTGGCGGCGTAGGCCAGCAAGCCTGAAAACACCGTCGAGCCGTAGGCGATAGCAGTGGTAATACCCAGCCACTTTCCGGCGCCGCGGCCCAGGCTGGCAATCGCCGGCGTGATGAGGGCAAAAATCAGCACCGGGATAAAGAAGCCCAGGAAGTTACCAAAGAGGCCATTGAAAGTGACAAAAATTCGAGCCAGCCATTCCGGGAAGAAAAAGCTGCAGACAATGCCCAGAATAATCGCGACAATAACGCGGAATAGGAGCGTTTGCGTAAAACGCATTCGGGTACTCATAGTCAATCCTTGTTCGGATGGAATTTACTTCCTTAGCGTGCGGTATTTACGTTATGCAACGCAAATAACCGGGTGTGGTTTTACGCCTTTTCGGCTACCTCTTCTGTAACGGTCTCGTCGGCAAGCACACTCGCCGGGCGATTTGCGCGCTGCTTTCGCGTGACGACGTCAATTGCGTATCCGATCACCGTCGCTGCCAGAGTCGGCAGGAACCATCCGAACTCGATGCTCTGACCAGGTACGAGACTGAGGAAGTCCGCCAAAGCAGAACCACCGACACCCAAACCGGAGAGTACTGAGATACCCGACCAGATGGTGGCAACCCAGACGCCCAGGCGGTAGGTGTAATGCAGCTTGAAGGAGTAGGAAATGACCGGGTCGAGAAGAGTCAGTGCAATCAGAGTGATAGCCGGCGGGTAAATAAAGGTGATGATCGGCGCGGCAATCGCCAGTACCTGAGACAGCCCCTGTGTTGCCATTACGAAGGACATGACCGTGAAGATAATGGCCCAGGCCTTGTAACTGATGCCCGGAAGCAGCAGGTTGAAGAACTCACTGGTGGCGGCAATTAGGCCGACAGCCGTGGTCATACATGCGAGCAGAACGATGAGGCCGAAGACAATCTGTCCGACCTGGCCCATGGCCAGCTTGGAAGCCTCTGCGAGAATGCCCGAGCCGTTATCGAAGGAGGCGGCATTCGGCAGCACCTGGCCGACATAGCCCAGACCCAAGTAGATGATGGCGAGCAAAATGCCGGCGAACAGTCCTGCGGTCATGGTTCCGCGAACCATGCGCTTGCCTTCTGGGACACCGCTGACGCGCAGGGCGGAAATCACAATAATGCCGAATGCCAGGCCGGCGATGGAGTCCATGGTGAGGTAGCCCTCGACCAGGCCGGAGGCAAATGGGGTAGAGGAGTACTTCTCAATTGGCGCAGCCGGAGCGGCATCGAATTTGAATGCCGACATTCCAACCAATACAACCAAGAGAATCAGCAAAGCCGGGGTGAGAATCTTGCCCAGTTTGGACACAATTTCATTCGGATTCCACGCAAGTGCTAAGGCGATACCGAAGAAAACAAAGTAGAAGGCCGCAGCGACGGCCAGTGAATCACTGCCGAAAATCGGCTGGACACCGGTTTCGTACGACACGGCACCGGTACGCGGCAGAGCGTAGAAAGCACCGATGGAAAGGTATGCGATTACCGGGAAGCCCAAGGAAAAGATGCGGCCCGCGCGGAACGCTAGGTCACGCAGGTTGTTGCCTGAAATGGCGATAGCGATGATGGCCAGAACTGGCAACGCCACACCGGTGAGCAGGAAGCCGGTGATTGAGGGGCCAAAATTGGTACCGGAATCCACTCCGAGCTTCGGCGGGAAGATGAGGTTGCCCGCGCCGAAGAACATCGAAAACAGCATGAGAGCTGTAACAACGATAATGGAAGCGAAAGACTTCGGGGACTCCACTCCGCTCGACTTGGTCATGAGAATTGTGTTCTTTCTAAATTAGTGTCGCCCGTAAGGTCAAGGGCGATGCTGCAAGCTGCTGTGGCGATGCCATTGTTGCCGGTGCTGCGGTGGCGCAAACGCCCGTTACAGCAGCGCAATTGCAGTTCGTGTGCCCATGTAGATGAAAGGCCACGATGTCGAAAACTGACACTCTTAATGTGAAATTGTGAATTTTCACGGGCTGGGTGGAGCCTGATGCGTGAATTAAGTTGCGGCTTGTATGATCCGTCTTTATTTGAATTATTAAGGGGCTTCGACGGCGTTGGTGGTGCCGACGAAGGCACTCTATTTATCCTAATGGGGCGTTCGAGAGAGGGAAAATCAAGAAATTTCCCAGAAAACTTGCTGCCTGTGATGGGGCAGCGAACATAAGAGAAAGAGCCTGGCGCACACGTTTACGCTGACAGCGTGTGTACGCCAGGCTTAGTGCTAATTCCGTCGCTCTACAGCAGATCCTTCACCTTCGGATCCACCAGCGCGGTCACTGCGGCCTTCGCATCGGCCGCAGTTTCGGCATCGACAGCGTATGCTGCCATCTGCTGGCAGGTAGCGCGGTCGTGGAGGCGGAGAGCGGCGCGGACGGCCGGCACCTTCTTGGAAGCCATGGACAGCGAGCTCACGCCGAGGCCCACCAGGACCAGTGCCAGCAGCGGGTCACCGCCGGCTTCACCGCAGACACTAATGGGCTTGCCGGTAGCATTGCCGCCCTTGCATGCGGACTTAATCATTTGCAGCACAGCCGGCTGCCATGGCGATAGGAGATCCGCCAGAGCCCCCTGCATACGGTCGGCCGCCATAGTGTACTGCGACAAGTCGTTAGTACCAATGGAGGCAAAGTCCACAATGGACAGCAGCTGCTTCGCACGAATCGCTGCTGCGGGGACCTCAATCATGATGCCGACCTTCGGCAGGCCACGCTCACGCGCTTTGTCCGCAAACCACTTTGTTTCTTCGACCGTTGCGATCATCGGAGCCATAACCCGTAGGTCAGCCTTGCGCCCGGTGGCGTCAAACGCAGCGGCGAGTGCATCCAGCTGCGTATCCAGCAAATCTTCCCGAGCCTGCGACAGGCGCAGTCCGCGGCGACCCAGCGCCGGGTTTTCTTCCTCGCCTAGGTCGGCAAAGCTCAGCGGCTTATCCGCACCCGCATCCAGCGTGCGCACAACCACGCGTCGCTCACCGAATGCCTTCAGCACACGAGTGTAGGTTTCCGTTTGTTCCTCCAAACTCGGAGCCTTGTCGCGGTCGAGGAAAAGGAACTCAGTACGGAACAGGCCGGTGCCCTCATTATCTTGCGCTGCTGCAGACTCACCATCTTCCGCCGTACCAATGTTGGCCAGCAGATTCACGGGGTACCCATCAGCGGTCTTGCCTGCGCCCACAGACTGTGCCAGGGCTGCTTCCCGGCGTCGAGCGCGCTCTTCTAACGCGGCGACCTCATCGGCGGTCGGATTCGCAATTACCTCACCGGCGCCGCCGTCAATGGCGACGAAGGTACCGGCCTCGAGTTCCATGACGCCCTTCGCCTTAACGACGGCTGGAATGCCCAGCTGTGCTGCGAGGATAGCCGTGTGACTGGTCGGCCCGCCACCAGCGGTGGCAATGCCTACGACCAACTCGGGGTCAAGACCCACGGTTTCGGCGGGCGCGAGATCGTCGGCAAGCAGAATAGTTGGGGTGGAAACATCCGGGACGCCCGGTTTTGGCAGGCCACGCAGCTCGCAAATTGTGCGGTCGCGAACATCGTAGAGGTCGGTGACACGTTCAGCCATGTAGCCACCGAGACTGGTTAGGAGCTGCGCGTAGTCTTCAACGGCATCGTGAACGGCCTGGGTGATGCCGGAGCCTGCCTTGAGTTTCTTCACCACGGCCTTGGCGAGCGCCCTATCGGAAGCCAGTTGCGCAGTGGCCTCCAGAATCGGACGTGCCTGCGGGCTGGAGTGCTCAGCCTGCTTCTTCAGCGACTCTGCGACGTTGGCCATCGCCGCGCGGACGCGCTCACCATCGGCGACGGGATCGGTCGACGACGGCTCTTGAGTATCAACTCCCGGGGCGGGGAGTACCTTTACTACTTCAGCGCTGGCCGTACCGGTCGAGACACCGATGCCATAGATGACAGTGTGCTGCTCGTTCATTGCTTCCGATCTCCTTTTCGGGACCTCTGCGGGGATACTCGTCGGTCGTGGTGTGCCGTGGTGTTATCCAGGAGCGTTCTAGCTGGGCTTACTCGGCATCAAGGTCGCGCTCGAGCATGGCTGCAAGCTCGTCCAGAGCTGCAGCTGCGGAGTCGTCCTCGCAGCTCAGCGTGACTTCGTCGCCGTGCTTAGCGCCGAGGGTCATGACCTCCAGGATCGAGGCGGCATCGGCCTCTTCGTCGTCAAGGGAAATGACAATGTCGTAGTCGTACTCAGCAGCAGCCTGAGTGAACAGGGAAGCCGGGCGAGCGTGCAGGCCTACGGAGGAACCGATGGTAGCGGTACGAGTAATCATGGTTGAATCCTTTCGGGTCGAATATGTGAAATTTTCTGACTCAGGCACAGTGCCTGTACACCCCACCGCTGGTGCTTGCTTAGCATCAACGTCGCGCATGCTCCGGGAAACCCCGGAGGCGGTGGGAGATACAGCCGCTGCCTGCACAATGCGTGCAATGTGCAGGGTGAGGTAGGAAACTTCGTCTTCCGTTAGCCCCGACCCCAGACGCAGTTCAATGACTGCGGATATGCGCTGTGCGCAACGATATGCCTCTGGGGAAGAGTCACGGATGGCCTGGCCAATAGCGGAGGAGTGATCTTTCAACTGCTCATGCTTGGCAATCCGGACGAACAGGTAGCGCAGGTGCGTGATGAAGCGTCCCACATTGACAGTCTCTGGCTCCAGCGTGATGTCAAAATCACTTTCAATGATTGTGAGCAGCTGCTGCAGCACGCCCGTCATGGTGTAGGTGAAGCTCAAATCACCCGTGGCAAACCCGGCGTTGACCAGGTGCAACGTAATAGCCACTGCTTCGGAACGGGGCAATGGTGCTATACGACGGTCATTGAGAGCGCGATTGATATGCGACAAAATGGCCTGCGCCTGCGCGTACTCTTCACTATAAAGTTGGCTGACTTCCGCGAGCAGCGGGTAATCAGCTCGCTGCCCGTTAGCTGCCCTCATGATGGCGAAACCAATGTGATCGGCTAACGCCACAAGGAGGGAAGCGTTCTTCGTCATCGATTCCGGCAGACCGGCCGCGGTTACCGCATCGGTCACAAGAGTGATGTGGGCCAACGGAATCTCTGTGAGCATCGTGGCAATATGGTCCGGATCGCGGCCTTCCGCTGGGACAAAGATTCGAACAACTTTGCTCGAATCAACCGACTGCCCCGGGCGGGCCTTGAAGCCAATGCCGCGGCCGGTGATGATTTTCTCGCCGGCCGCGTCCTTGGCCAGGACCACGTTGTTATTGAATACTCTCAGGATTTCCATGTCGGTAACCGTGAACTCCTCCATAAGTTGAGGGATTTCAGGCCGGTATGCCTTCTAGAAATCAATTATGGCTGAACTTCGATGACCGTGTCGCCGGCGTGGACGGAGATGCCGGCGACCGGGGAAACCATGGTCAGCTTCTTGGTATTGGTGATGGTCATCAGTGTCGTGGTTGGGTAACCAGCTTCCTTGACCTTGTCGAAATCGACTTCGGCAAGAACATCGCCGGCCTGGACGTGCTGCTTCTTGGAAACCTGGACATCGAAGCCCTCACCGGCCATCTTGACCGTGTCAATACCGACGTGGACGAGTACCTCCACACCGTCATCGGTCTTAATGCCGAAGGCGTGACCGGTCTTGGCCACGGTCATCAACGTGCCCGATACGGGGGCGACCACGGTGGAACTGGTCGGCTTGATACCGACACCGTCACCGAGAGCACCGGAGGCAAAGACCGCGTCGCCGGCATCGGCAAGGTTGACAACCTCACCGGCAACTGGGGCCTGTACTTGTACAGACTTGGTAGCAACGGCCGTTGCGGCACCACCGACGCCAGCTGCTGCGGCAGCCGGTGCGACAGCCTCGGTGTTGGTACCAGGGTCACCGGAAGCCTCCGCCGGAGTGGAATCGGAGCCACTGGAGGCAGCGTGTGGGGTGGCGTCGCTGGGTTCGTCGTCAAGCTCTGCGGCGCGTGCGGCCTCGGCCTCAGCCTTCTCTTCCGGCGTGCGGTAGTCGGTGAGAATGATGGCGAACATGGCGACGAAGAATGCCACGGCGACGGAAATCAGGTAGACCCACATCGGTTTGAACACGACAGTGGTGATGAGGGAGGTGAAGACGAAGGCGTTGGTTGTCACACCACCGAACGGAGCGGAAAGAATGGCGATGGTCAGACCACCGGCGAAACAGCCGAGCAGCATGCGCGGGTAGATCCGCTTGAAGCGTAGGTGAATACCGTAGAGGGACGGCTCGGAGATACCACCGAAGAGACCAGCGGCGAGTGCACCGGTTGCCGTCTGGCGCATCTGAGTGTCGCGGTCGCGCATGGAAAGAACCAGCACACCGGCGGTTGCGCCGAAGCAGGCGAAGTTCCAGGTGCCCATTGGGCCTTGGATGAAGTCGTAGCCGAGCGTCTGGATATTGACCAGCATCAGCGCATTCAGCGGCCAGTGCAGGCCCAGCGGCACCAGGAACGGGTAGAGCATCGGGATCAGAATTGCGAACACGAACGGTGCGTGCGAGTTCATCCATGCCAGTCCTGCGCCGATACCGTTACCCAGCCAGATGCCCAATGGGCCAATGAGGAAGGCGGTCAGAGGAATCATGATCAGCATGGAGATAAACGGTACGAAGACCATCTGGACGTTTTCCGGGAAGACCTTCTTCAAACCGTGGTAGACCACTGCCAGGATGGCGACCATGATCAGCGGTACAAAGACCTGTCCGCCGTAGTCATTGAGCTGCATTGGCAGGCCGAAGATGTTGGCGGTGAAAGTTTCGGTACCGAGTTCCTCGTTGACTGTCTTGATGGTGTCCGAGAAGCGATCGGTATCCTGCAGACTCATAAACTCCGGCGTCATTAGGGCAGCCATGATGGCTGCGCCCAGCCATGGATCTACCCGCAGCTTCTTCGCTGCGTTGTAGGCGACCATGATTGGCAGGAAGTAGAAGACGCTGCGCCACATGGCGTCAACAAAGATCCAAGTAGCGGACTTATCCTCAGCGCGGAAGTCGACGATGTTCAGACCGTCGAGAACCGCGGCAATAGCGATAATCAGCGATGCGCCCAACAGCACGCCCAGGATTGGGCGGAACGAATCGGAGAGGTACTCGAAGAAGTTGTCCAACCAGGAGTACTTGCCGCGTGCCTTCGAGCGAGCTTCTGCCTTAACGTCTGCGTCGGACTTAGTGGCGACTGCGCCGGCGCCCTTCATTTCCGGTAGATGCTTAATTGCCGTGTACATCGATTCGACGCCACCGCCACAGATGACCTGGTAGCGGTTATCGCCCTGGTGAACGACACCGAGTACGCCCGGCACCTTGTCAATCTTGTCCTCGTTGATCTTGGAGACATCACCGAGTTCAAAACGCAGACGCGTCGCACAGTGCGTCATGCTTGTGATGTTTCCGGGTCCACCGAGGTTTTCAACTATTGCCCTCGCGCTGGAATCTTTTGACGACCCCATCGTGACCTTCCTTCACAGTAAGCAGGGCCGTTAAACGCAAAAAGACCCGAGGCGCCACAAACTGTGGGCCTCAGGTCTTGCCTCAAAAGAGTAACAACCCTGGGTTGATATCTATTAACTTCGACCCTACTCCGCTTTACATAGTTTTGACAAGGTAGTAAATCAAGCTCAAATTTCACATTTGGGGATAGCCTGGATTGCCTGTGGACAACCGCATGCAACCTATTTCGCGCTCAGTGCGGAAGCCGTAAGGTGGCAGCTATGAGGATTGGAGTTTTAGGTGTAGGAGCTGTCGGCGGCTGGTTTGGCGGTCGCCTCGTGCAAGCGGGTTATGATGTCGTCTTTCTCGCCCGCGGCGAGACTCTGACACGTCTTCGTGAGGTGGGGCTCACGCTTATCGACGAGCACGGGGAACGCAGCATTATCCCCGTCAAAGCAGCCGACAATTGGGGTGAACTCACTGCCGATGGCGTCGACGTCGATGTTGTGATTGCGGCAACCAAGGCGCTGCCGGGCAACGATCCTTTCCCGCAAGTTCCGGCTGGTGCAGCAGTGGTGACCACCCATAACTCGGTGGAAATCCCTTATTTGGCAGCGGGGCGGTTCGGTGAGGACAAGGTGTTCCCGGGTGTTATCCGCGGTTTCTTTATCCACACTGGCCCGGCAGAAGTCACCTTCCGACCAGGACCGATGAGCCTGAACATCGGCACATTCGATGACTCCACTAATGACCTGGTCGGGGCAGTTATCGAGGCATTGCACATGGCTGGGCTCGGTGGCGAACAGCTCCCGGATATCTGGGTCGATATCTGGGCAAAAGCGATGTTCGTGGCTAACCTCGGTGCCCTAGGTGCCCTGGCTGATAGTCCGATTGGTTACTTGCGTTCGGAAATGCGCGACAGCTTGACGCGGATGTTTGAAGAAACCGAGGCAGTCGGTCGAGCCTGCGGCGTTGCGCTGCCAGAGGACATCGTGTCGCGGACCTTGGCCTTTACTGATGATCAAGGGTACGACAACACCTCGTCGATGCAGCGCGACTACACCGCGGGACTTACCAATGAGCTCGATGCCCAGATTGGCGCAATCCGCCGGATGGGGCAGAAGGCGAAAGTGGAAACGCCGACGCTGGATCTGGTGTATGGCGCTCTGGTTGGGCGTCAACACAAGCATAAGAATTAAGAGCTGCGGTGCTCAGCTAAGTCAAACCGGAATTGGGGGATTGGAAAGACTGATGAAAATTGGATCGGACTACACGGAAAACAATGGGCTCATCATCGGTGAGGATGGATTGGCTCGACCGGCATGGGCTGCTCACAGTGAGCTGCTGAGAGAGTACTACGACACCGAGTGGGGGATGCCGGTGCGCGATGAGCAAGGACTATTCGAACGGCTCAGCCTGGAGGTATTTCAGGCGGGGTTGTCGTGGGAGACAGTGCTGAAGAAGCGGCCCGCGTTTCAGGAAGCCTTCGCGAACTTCGACCCCGATGCGGTTGCTGATTTCGATGACGAAGATGTCGAAAGATTGATGAATGATGAACGAATCATTCGGAATCACAGGAAGATTACCGCGGTAATCAATAACGCCGCGGCGACGATTGCTCTGCGTGAAAACGGCGGCTTAGCCGAGTTGATGTGGTCGTTTAAACCGGAGAAGTCTCCCGAGCCACGTTCAATCGAAGAGGTGCCCAGCTACTCCGAGGAGTCCAAGGCGCTTGCCAAGGCATTGAAGAAAGCTGGTTTTAAGTTCGTAGGCCCCACCACGGTCTTTGCATCAATGGCTGCCGTGGGGATTGTCGATATCAACATTGTTGGCGCACATCGGCGCGGTGCCTCTGGCGTTTTTGGCTAGGGGAAAGGGGGATTTAACTAGCTAGGGGGAAAGAAAAGAGCGTGCCACCCGGCACGCTCAAAATCTTTCGGTTCGTGTAGAACTACTTGTTCTCGTAGGAGTCGGAGTAGTTCTGGCCGTCCTCAGAGGTCCACTTCATGGTGTCCTTAGTGAACGGCTGCTCCCAGCCGTTTTCAATCTCGGACTCCGGAGCGGTCGGCAGACCAATCTCGTTTTCCAGTGCGCCGTTGGCAACCCAGGTCTCGCGAATCTTACCAATCAGCGGCTGTGCACCGTTGGTCTCCGGGGACTCAACGAAGGTGACGTTCTCGTATTCAGCGGCAACTGCGTCGCCGACCTTCTTAGCGGACTTGAACTCGCCAGCCTCAGAATCGTACGGGGAGGTGAAGGAAGAAGCTGCCTCGGTGATGGACTCAGGCAGGTCAGCCTCTGCCACATCCTCGCCAGCAGCGTCGCCCAGACCCAGACCGTTCATAGCCTCGCCGGCCTTGTCCTTAGCGCCATCAGCAGCCTCGCCAGCCTTGTCCTTAGCGCCATCAGCAGCCTCGCCGGCCTTGTCCTTAGCGCCGTCCATAGCGTCGCCAGCCTTATCAGTGGCGTCGGTTGCTACCTGGCCAGCCTGATCCTTGGCGTTGTTAGCAGCATCCTGTGCATCATCGGAAGAACATGCAGCCAGGCCGCCGAGTAGGGCGGCGGAGCCGACGATTGCGGTAGCGATACGGGTCATCTTCTTGTTCTGCATTTCAAAACCACTTTCTTGAGAGCTAACTAAGTTACCTATTCAATTATTGGCATCTTCCACTATTCGCCAGAATTAAATTCAAAGAGAAATTGACAATTCTTTTGAATATCAGGCATTGGAAGAGGGCGTGGCTTTAAAGCCGTACAGAAGGAACACTAGGTAATTCTGAGGCTTGCGCAAGTCAAATAGCGTGAATCTGTGCACTCTATGCACTATTTGTTACCGAATTTGCGTGATTGCGAAATTGGAATAGTGCTGGTGAGGGCGTTGCGAGTAACGGAAAGGTATCAATCTTATTAAGCTTGACGTTTATTGCTTATTTTCTTTCCCTGCGGGGTTGGAGCCGCGAGCATCGTCGTCAAGCGTGTACTCGCCATCTGGCAGGACGAACCAGGCCAAGAGGTAAAGAGCTAGGAACCCAGCGCCAATCTTCCAGCCAATCATCGATCCAACGCAGGGAAGGATGATGTAGACCATTCGTGTGAAAGTGATATCCCAGCCTTGGCTTTCCGCGATTCCTGCGAGGACGCCACCGAGGAGGCGGTCATTACGCGAGCGGTAAGTTTTCTTGGTGGACTTTTCGGGAGCGGCGTCGCTCATCAGATAAAAACTCCAAGGTATGGCTATTTAGGCATTTTTCGGTCGACCGCGCTTATACGTAAGTTTCCTTCGGCATGATAATCCATGCTGCGAGGTAGAGAAGAAACTGCGGACCAGGCATCAGGAAAGACGCGACAAATATAACGCGCAGCAAAGTCGCATCCCAGTTGAAATACTCAGCGAATCCACCGAGCACACCTGCAACCATTTTGTTATTGGTGGAACGGGTCAGTGACTTGTTGTTCATAACAATCAAGGGTAGCCCTGATCCGTCTAGTTCGCAGTGGTGCTAGCTCTACTAAATGTGCCGACTAAAAAGTATGCCCCAGCTAAAAACACCGCTACCCCAAGACGGTTAGGTGGGGTAGCGGTGTGGGCGTCGTCAAGCGAGCTTTACGGGGCGAATGCTAGCAGTCGTAGTAGAGCTCGAACTCCTGCGTCGTCGGGCGCAGACGTGCCGGCATAATCTCCTGCTCGAACTTGTAGCGGATATGCGCGTCGATGAGATCCTGTGTGAAGACATCGCCGGCAAGCAGGAACTCGTGGTCCTCTTCCAGCGCCTTCAGCGCACCCTCCAGCGAATGCGGGACGGTGGGGACGTCCTTGAGTTCCTCTGGTGGCAGCTCGTAGAGATCCTTGTCAATCGGCTTGCCAGGCTCGATGCGGTTCTTGATGCCGTCGAGACCAGCCATCATTGCGGCGGTGAAAGCCAAGTACGGGTTGCCCGACGGGTCCGGAGCGCGGAACTCGATGCGCTTGGCCTTCGGGTTTGCGCCGGTAATCGGGATTCGGATGGCGGCCGAGCGGTTCTCCTGGCTGTAGACCAAGTTGACGGGAGCCTCGAATCCCGGAACCAGGCGGTGGTAGCTGTTCATTGTCGGGTTGGTGAAAGCCAGGACTGCACCGGCGTGCTTCAAGATGCCGCCAATGTAGTAGCGCGCCATGTCGGACAGGCCACCGTAACCGTTTTCATCGTGGAATAGTGGCTTGCCATCCTTCCACAGTGACTGGTGGATGTGCATACCAGAGCCGCCATCGCCGGCCAACGGCTTCGGCATGAAGGTAGCGGACTTCTGGTTGAACTTGGCGGTGTTCTTCACCACGTACTTGAAAGTCTGCATGTCATCGGCGGCGTGCAGCAGGGTATTGAAACGATAGTTAATCTCCTGCTGACCGCCGGAGCCCATCTCGTGGTGGGAGCGCTCAACATGGAAGCCAACATCCTGCAGGTGCTCGCCGATTTCGTCACGAAGATCCTGCATGTGGTCATACGGAGCAGTAGGGAAGTAGCCGCCTTTGGTGCGCACCTTGTGGCCGAGGTTGCGCGATCCGTCCGGGTTTACCTTCACACCGGAGTTCCACCAGCCCTCAACCGAGTCCACCTCGTGGAATGACTTGTTTGAACTGGAGTCGTAGCGGACGGAGTCGAAGATGTAGAACTCTGCCTCAGCGCCAAAATTACAGGTATCGGCGAAGCCCAGTTCGTTCAGGTAGTTCTCGGCCTTACGGGCAATATTGCGCGGGTCGCGGCTAAATGGCTCGCGGGTGTGCGGGTCATGGACGAAGAACTTCATGTTCAGCGTCTTCGATTTGCGGAACGGGTCGATGAAAGCCGTGTCCAGGTCGGGCAGCAGCATCATGTCGGAGTTATCCACCGAGGTGTAACCCGCAATGGACGATCCGTCGAAGGCAAGGCCCTCGTAAGCGGAGTCCTCATCAAACTCGGATACCGGAACGGTTAGGTGCTGTTCGATGCCGGGAACGTCGGTGAACTGGACGTCTACCCAGCGAATGTCATTGTCCCGGATGTATCGTTGGATTCCTTCCGGAGTTGTCTGGTCACTGCTGGGTTTGAACTTACCCATTGGTAAAACTCGCCTACTTCGCGTCTAGCTTGTTGAGCTTACTAATCGTGTTGTCGAACTTACTGGTCACTACTACTTCAGCAGCGGAACATCCCACAGGTTCAGCTTGGTGCCGATGCCCTTTGCCAGGGCGTTGTCGTAGACATCGGTGGCCCAGGCGACGTCCTCGACTGGCATGCCTCCGATGGAGTAGCAGAAGATTTCCTCGTCGTTCTGGCGACCCGGAGCCTTACCGGAAGCGATATCACCAATGTTGACAAGCTTCTCGGCGGGAAGGGTGCCCTCTTCCTTCATGTCCCACCAGCGGTTACCCGGAATACCGAGCAAGCGCTCATAGGTCACGTCTGGGCCGTTCTCGTTGAACCACTCTTCGTACAGGCCGGTGTAGTCAACGACGAGGTTGCAGTCGTCGGAACGCACGAAGTCGTCGTCGAGGCGTGCAGCGGCCGGCATGAGCAGCAGCGCGCCGGGCTTCAGATACTCCTTCTTGAAGTACGGGAAACCGGCCGGACCATCGGAGGAAGTCGAGGTGCCGGCGATGAGGATGTCGGAGTCGCGGATGGCCTCTTCTTCGGTCTCGACGATACGGACCTCTTCCAGCTGCGGGAACTCGTTCTTAATCCAATCGACAGCCTTCTGAGTCGAGGCCTGGGAGCGGCCCTTGACCTTGACCTTCTTAATGCCCGGACGCTGCGACATGGCAGAGCCGAGAATGGTGCGGCTCATAACACCCGGGCCAATGATGCCAACGACCTCGGCGTCTTCGACGGCAAGGTGCTTGACGCCGACACCCGGAACAGCGCCAGTGCGGTATGCCGACAGGAGGTTTGCCGACATGACAGCCTTCGGGGCACCCGTAATTGCATCGTTGAGAATGAACAGGTGGATCGAACGTGGCAGGTCGTTCTGGCGGTTATCGGCATTGGAGCCGTACCACTTCACACCTGCGCCGTTGAAGCGACCACCGAGGTAAGCGGGCATTGCCATGAAACGACGGTCAGGGCCATTTGCCGGCATACCCTCATGGATTGGGTTATCCGGGAAGTTGATCTGGGCACCGTGGGAGTTAGCGGAAGCACCGGCCATGCGGTAGTCGCCGTCAGCCAGCAGAATCAGGGTTTCTTCCATGGTCTCAACACACTTGGCGAAATCCGTGACACCAGCTTCAACCATGTCCGGTTCGCTGAGGTAGAGAAAATCAATGCGAGTTGAGTTTTCTGGGTTGGCAGCGTTTTCGTTAGTCAAGAATGCTCAAATCCTTCTTAATGTTCATCGGCCACCCTATGCGGCGGCTCTGCTTAAGAAATTCCAGATGCATGCTCTCCAGAATCAATCAAATCGCCTCGGCGTGGGCTCTCGAGTCGCCATTTCCGAGGGGTATGGCGTACCACCATACGGAAAAACCACAGCGTAGGGGCGTTTACGCAGTTTTCAGCACGACATTCCCGCTTTACGACGGTCACAGCGACAGAGCCCAACTTCCGTCAATAAGTTGCCCGTAATAACTACTTCGACATGCACAATTGATACTTTTTGAGAACGATTACAGATGAGTGAATTATCCTCCCACGCATCAATGTTTATGAACTTTGTCACATGTCATTAAGTTGCGACACATTTCTGGTTCAACGGGCGTGATTGTCTGGCATCCTACCTTCGCAGCATGCCCCATCCGCTCTTGGTGTCCGCCCCCCCCCTTGCGGTGTCCCTCGCATCCGTCCCTCGTGTTGTCCCTAGCGACACCCTCGCACGTATGGCCAATTTCCTGGCACTTATCGATGATTTTCCTTCACTTATCGACGATTTTTCGTCACTTATCGACGGCTGTCCGGCACTTATGCGCACGGTATCCTCCCCACCCTGTCACTTGTCGATGCGCTGTTCACTTATGGCCACGCTATAGCGCATCGACAAGTGAATATTGCATCGATAAGACTGGGGCGGAGAGTGTGCAACTCTACTCGTGCAGGAGTCGCGGCCCTTTTGTGGTGGTGTATGACCCTGTTCAGGGGAGTGGCCCGGAACCGCGCACAAATTCGTGCTCACATACGCGCGCGTATGCGGGCCCAGGCGCCCGCAGCCAGCATGACCGCAATGAAAAACCGCCTGACCACATTAACTGTGGTCAGGCGGCATCTAACAAGCTCGTTGGGCGGCCATGAGGAGCAATGGGGGGGGTGCTTGCTGTGGCCGTCGTGAAGCGAAAACTTTAGCAGTCGTAGTACATTTCGTATTCCTGCGGAGTCGGGCGCAGGCGAACCGGTTCGATCTCGTTTTCGTACTTGTAGTCGATGTAGGTCTGGATGAGGTCCTCGGTGAAGACATCGCCCTCGAGCAGGAACTCGTGGTCATTGCGCAGGGCCTCGAGTGCGGCCTCGAGAGAGGTCGGAGCCTGCGGGATGTCGGCAGCTTCCTCCGGCGGGAGCTCGTAGAGATCCTTGTCGACCGGAGCGTGCGGCTCGATGCGGTTCTTCACGCCGTCCAGTCCGGCCATCATCATGGCAGCGAAGCCAAGGTACGGGTTGCCCGACGGGTCCGGGGCGCGGAACTCGATGCGCTTTGCCTTCGGGTTGGAGCCGGTGATCGGAATGCGAACAGCGGCAGAGCGATTGCGCTGCGAGTAGACCAGGTTGATCGGAGCCTCGAAGCCCTTGACCAGGCGGTGGTAGGAGTTCAGGGTCGGGTTGGTGAAGGCCAGTACCGCACCTGCGTGGTGCAGGATGCCGCCGATGTACCAGCGAGCGATGTCCGACAGGCCTGCATAACCGGCCTCATCGTGGAACAGTGGCTTGCCGTCCTTCCACAGCGACTGGTGAGCGTGCATGCCCGAGCCGTTGTCGCCAGCCAGCGGCTTCGGCATAAAGGTGACGGACTTGCCCTCTTCCCAGGCGGTGTTCTTGATGATGTACTTGAAGGTTTGCAGGTCGTCTGCAGCGTGCAACATCGTGTTGAACTTGTAGTTGATCTCCTGCTGGCCACCAGTGCCGACCTCGTGGTGGGCGCGCTCCAGGTCGAAGCCGGCGTCAGCGAGCTTCAGGCACATCTTGTCGCGCAGGTCCTGGTAGTGGTCGTACGGAGCGGTAGGGAAGTAGCCGCCCTTAAGACGGGTCTTGTAACCCAGGTTTGCAGAGCCGTCCGGGTTCTGGTCCTTGCCGCGGTTCCACCAGCCTTCGATGGAATCAACTTCGTAGAAGCCGCGGTTGGTGTCGGTCTCGAACTTGACGTTGTCGAAGATGTAAAACTCAGCCTCAGCGCCGAAGAAGCAGGTGTCGGCGATGCCGGTAGAGATGAGGTATTCCTCCGCCTTCTTCGCGACGTTACGCGGGTCGCGGGAGAACGGCTCGAGGGTAAACGGATCGTGGACGAAGAACTTGACGTTCAGGGTCTTTGCCTTGCGGAACGGGTCAATGCGCGCAGTGCTCAGGTCGGGTAGCAGTGCCATGTCGGACTCGTCGATGGAAGTGAAACCACGAATCGAGGAACCGTCGAATGCCAGGCCTTCGGCCATCGCGTCCTCGTCAAATGCGGATGCCGGGATGGTGAAGTGTTGCTCGATGCCGGGAACATCCGTGAAGCGGACGTCGACGAACTCGACGCCCTCTTCCTTGATATACGCGACTACTTCCTCGGGAGTTTTGAAGGACATGTGCGGTCTCCTTAGTTGGCCTTGTTTAGTACGCAGTAGGGAATTCTTGCACGATGTTTCGTGCACCTGCCGCGCTGTCAAGGACTGGCCGGTTGACGCCTTCAAGCTTAACGAACCACGCATTCATTCTGGAATTAGAACCACGAATTTCTGGCATGGTGCGTGAGAAATTCGCCAATACGGAACAGGTTACGCAAATAGGGAGCAGGTTATCTATTTGTGGAAACAAGGCAATACCCTGCGCATTCATGTCACACACGCTTTACGACGCGCCTTTAGCTCCCGTGCTGATAAGAAAATGGAAAAGGCGACGCAACATCGCCCCCGGATTACCCCCGCACGCGCTGAATGGCTGTCCCAGCCCGTGATTTGATAGCCGGATTGCTGCATTAGACTATGAACCCATGGAAGAAAAGCACAGTTGGCTAGATGGCCCTCAGATTCCGGGAGAGTTCGATAATCCGGACAAGCTCTCGGACTATCCCGGCCAGGCATTGGGTCTTGCCCCCGATGGCCCAGGATCGCAAGCGACGTTGATGCGTCGCGTCGGCGGCATTCTCATTGACTGGATTATTTCCTTGACGATTGCCGGCGCTTTTTCGATGTTCTTCGGCCCGAGCGAGGCGCAGATTGACCAGTTCGGGGATTCGTTTATCGCCTGGCAGTCATTCCTTGCGACCTATTCGCCAGTTGTCTTCCTCATTATTGGCACGGTGTCGGTTTGGCTGTTCGCCCGCACTCCGGGCCAGTGGATGATGAAGATGGGTGTCGCTCGCGTGGACAAGCCCGGCGAGCGAGTTGGCTTTGTTCGTGCCTTCTTCCGCAGCTTGCTTACTCTTTTCTTGCTGCCGCCAGCAATCACCGACTCGGATATGCGCGGCATGCACGACCGTGCCACTGGCACGGCCGTCATTTTGGGTTAGCGCTATAGCACCAACACGACCAGGACCTGGGCGAGAATAATCTTCATGATCATGGCCATTGGATACACCGTTGTGTATCCCATTGCCGGCAACTCGTTCTTGGCCTGGTCGTTGACGTATGAGAGCACTGCCGGGTGAGTCTGCAAGCCCGAGAGGATACCCGCAGTTTGGCCGAATGGAATCTTCAGCACACGGTGACCGACAATGAGGGTCAACAGTGCGGAGCTAAACGCGATGATGGCGGCAAGACCCAGAACTGTCAGTGATGCCGGGTCAGACAACGCAGCCTGGAATCCCTTACCGGCAGTGGTGCCGATACCTGCCAGGAACAGTGCTAGACCCATGGTGCGGAACGCCAGGTTGGCCGAGTAGGGGATAGGCCAGACCAACGGGCCAGTGCGACCGACAGCACCCAGAATCAGCGCCACAACCAGTGGACCACCAGCGGACCCCAGGGCGAGCGAGCTGCCGCCCGGAAGCGGAATCTTGATGAGACCCACCAAGACACCCAGCGTAAGCCCAAGGGTGAGGGGCAAGAGGTTGACGTCGGAAAGCTTCTTGTAGGAGTCGCCGAAGAACTTTGTTGCGTCCTTGATTTTCTCTGGCGGTGCAACTACGCGGACGCGATCACCAAGCTCTAGGCGCATGTTTGGCTCTGCGACGATGTCGTGGTCGCCGCGGCGAATACGCGTAATGATTATGCCGTCCATGCGAGTCTGAAGTTCCGCAATGGGTACACCGACCACGTCAGATGCAGAGACGAAGATGCGACGGAAGTCCAGGCGACCGTCGTGTGTCGGATCACCCGGCATAAGCTCGCCAATGTACTCGGCGGCACGAGCAATTTCTTCCTCTGTACCGACGACGGAAATAATATCGCCGACGGAGACAGTGTCACCCGGAGACGGAATGTAGAGGTGGCCCTTGTACTCAATGCGCGAAACCGTAATGTCCAAACCGAACTTCGACGGAAGGTCAGTGATGGAAGGCAGGTCGTCCTTGAGAATCTTGATGTCCCGAGTATGTAGCGGAAGCGCGGCGACACCTGCGTCAATAGCTTCCTGGTCGTGATCGACGCGGAAGACCTTCGACATAATACCGATAGAGGCAATCACTGCCAGCACGCCGATTGGGTAGGCCAGGGAGTAACCAATCACCGGCATATCGTGGGCAGCGGCCAGCTCGCCCTTATCCGAAATGAGGCTAGGAAGAGCATCGACGATTGCGGCCATAGCCGGGGTGTTGGTCAGGGCGCCTGTGAAGGCGCCTGCGCCCTCCACCGGGTCGATAGGCAAAAACTTGATCAGCAAGAAAGACTCGATAGTGACAACTGCGAGCACACCAATGCCGAACAGGTTGTGCTTGATACCGCGCGAGCGTAACGAGCTGAAGAACTCGGGGCCCGCCTCCAACCCGATGGTGTAGACGAATAATGCCAGGCCCACGATGTAAATCAACGGGGAGATTTGAATTTCCGGCTCAATAGTCGCGAGGATAAGGCCGACGAAGAGGACGGCAGCCACGCCAAGCTTGAAGCCGAAGATCTTGATCTGGCCAATTGCCAGGCCAAGAAACAAAATCACTAGAAGCGCTAAGAGTTCATTTTCAGCCAAGAGTTGCACATATCCCATGGTGGCACAACTAGCAGTAATCTTCATTAAGCATTGTTTCCAGCAAGGATACGACCTTTGCTGACAGCGTGATAAGTGAGAGCAATCACTTCAACAAGACATCAATAACTGTGTGTGAAGACATGGCTTTAGGCATCGTTTTAAAGCTTTAAAGCACAAAAAAAGGGGGCCCGAAAGCCCCTTTTTTCTGCTTCAACCTAGATTGCCCCTCGGCGGGTTGCCCGAGCAACCGACCCTGGTGAAACCTAGCTAAAACCTCTAGTGCTTCTTGCCGCGATTGGCGGCACGGCGCGCACGACGGTTCATGCCGGCCTGTGGGTTAGCGCCCTTCGGCATTGGACCCTTGGGCATGTTCGCGCGCGCATCGCGAATACGGTCCATCGACTGGATGCGCTCATTCAGAGCGTTGGCCTGATCCTTATTCAGGTTGCGCGGCAAACGCATGAGTTCGCGCTGCAGCTTCTTCGGCGGGACCTGGCCCTCGTCGCTACCAGCAATCATGTCGTAAATCGGCGCTTCGCCCGCAATGCGTGCCAGCGACTTCTTCTCACGAGCAATCATCTGCTTGACGCGGTTCGGATCACCTTCACCGACCAGCACAACACCGGCGTTACCAATAACACGGTGAACAGCATCCATGTGCTGATTAGCGACAACACCGGTCTTGACGTGCCAGACATAGCCAACGCCCTGACGCATATTGTCCAGCGTCCACGCCGCAGCGCCGGCCTGGCCTTCCGCCTCTGTGTAGAAGGACGCCTCAAGACGCTTAGAGAAGATGTACATCGCGACCATAAAGCCGATCGAGATACCAATAATCGTCAGAACCCAGGGCCAGACTCCACCAATGAGCAGACCAAGCAGTAACAGCAGGATAATTGGACCGAAGAAGCCCAGCGCCATGTAAGGCACGAGCTTGTTGTCCCGCGAGCGCTGCAGCTTAAACGCCTGCCACATCTGGCTACGAGTCTGCTTACGCTGAGCGCGCTTGGCGGCGCGGTTCGCCTTCTTCATTTCTTTCGCATCATTGGTCGCCATAATCACCAACTTTAGGGCATGCGATGTAGTTTTAGGCAATAGACCGCGCCGTAGCGCCGTTTCGCTTTACGACGGCGCTGCGGCCGTCGGCCTCTCGGAAGCCGGAATAGTCGAAGTGACTGGCGTATCCTCCGATGCGCCATAGCGGTCGAGCAGAGTCGAGGCTTCCTGAAGCGCGAGGTTGTTGTCGTTGTCGTCGGCAAGCGCGGACAGATGCGCAGGCAGTTCCTGACCGCGGTGCGCCAGTGCACGGGCGTAGAGTCGGCCAGCGCGGTAGGAAGAGCGGACCAGCGGGCCGGACATGACGCCGGCAAAGCCCATCTCTTCAGCGGTCTTGGAGAGTTTGACGAACTCCTCCGGCTTAACCCAACGTTCAATTGGATGGTGCAGTGGAGTGGGGCGGAGGTACTGAGTGATCGTCAGAATATCGCAGCCGGCATCGTGCAAATCCTGCATAGCGGAGATGATCTCGTCGTAGGATTCGCCCATGCCCAGGATGAGGTTGGACTTGGTAACTAGCCCAGCTTCGCGAGCGCGAGTGATGAGTTCCAAGGAACGCTCGTAGCGGAATGCGGGGCGGATGCGCTTGAAGATGCGCGGCACCGTTTCCAAGTTGTGGGCGAAAACCTCGGGCTTGGCGTCGAATACCTGCTGTGCTGCAGATTCGTCGCCACGGAAGTCATCGACAAGGAGCTCGACTCCGGTATTCGGGTTGAGTTCGTGGATCTGGCGGCAGGTCTCAGCGTAGAGCCAGGATGCACCGTCGGGCAGATCGTCGCGGGCGACACCGGTGATAGTGGCGTAACGAAGACCCATCTCGCGGACGGATTCCGCAACACGACGCGGCTCATCCTTATCCAATGGGTCGGGCTTGGCTGAGTTAATCTGGCAGAAGTCGCAGCGGCGGGTGCACTTATCGCCGCCGATGAGGAAGGTGGCCTCGCGGTCTTCCCAACATTCGTGAATGTTCGGGCAGCCAGCCTCCTGACAGACCGTGTGCAAAGAGGCACCCGAGACACGGTTTTTCATGTCCTTGTAGCTGGGGCCCGGACGAACCTGGTTGCGAATCCACCGGGGCTTGTTCTCGATAGGGGTCTCGGCATTTCGTGCCTCGACGCGCAGTAACTTACGTCCTTCTGGCTTAACAGTCACAGTTTCATCCTACTCTTTTGTTGATGAGTACTCGAATATGCCGGTGGTGGAGTTGTGCTTCACCCGGTGTGGCAGGTCCTTCGTGGGGTCGGGCGCGGAGCCGAAGGAATGGTCGGCAACGGTCAAACGGCCTTCCAAAGCATCTTGCAAATCTGCCAGAAGCGACTCTGTCATCTCTGACACGCTAACATCTCGGTCAAGCTCCCGGGATAGGGTGGTCACTCCAGCGTCGGAGATGCCACACGGGATGATGTAGTTGTAGAACTCCATAGAGTTGTCGCAGTTCAGACTGAGTCCGTGCATGGTTACACCATGGGTCACGCGGATTCCCAGTGCCGCAATCTTTCGGTCGCTCAGTCCGTTTGATGCGGGAACCCATACCCCCGAGCGGCCATCGATGCGGCCAGCAGCCGCGATGCCGGCTCGGCGAACGGTTTGAATGAGGGCTTCTTCCAGTCTGCGGACGTAGTCCACCACATCGACCGGCTGAGCGAGCTTGATGATGGGATACATCACAAGCTGGCCCGGGCCGTGCCAGGTGATGCGGCCACCGCGGTCGACATCGACGACCGGCAACCCATTGGTAGGACGGTCCTCCGGCTGGGTGCGCTTTCCTGCTGTGTAAAGACTCGGGTGCTCAAGCACGAGAACCTGATCTGGAATTAGGTCTTTCGCACGCTTGGCAGCAAGGTCTGCCTGTAGGTGCCAGGTCTCTTCGTAGTCGACAAGGCCGAGATGTTGAATCTCGATGTCGGAGCTTGATTCCCGAATGGATTTATCTGCGCGAGTAAAAGGTTTTCTTGGGGCAGTCATGGTGGCCTATAGGATACGCCGAAATTCTGTAGGCCTCAGATTACTTGTTACTTGGATAGCGCCAAACTTACTTGGATAGCGCCAGACGTAAAAATACCCCGGTGGTCACTAGAAAGTGACCGCCGGGGTAAAAGTGGCGTGCTTTTGTGGGCTTAGCCGAAGACGACGCGGAGGATGGAAACGGTGATTGCCGAGATACCTGCAGCGGCCGGAAGGGTAATAACCCAGGCCAAACCAATCGGCTTCATCAGGTTCCAGTTAGCGGCACGGTTAACGATACCGACACCGAGAACGGCACCAATCAGAATGTGGGTGGAGGAAACCGGCAGACCCAGCAGGGAAGCAATCATAACGACCACAGCAGCGGAAAGCTCTGCGGCAAAACCCGATGCTGGGTGAATCTCAGTCAGGCCGGATCCGACGGTCTTGATAACGAAGCGGCCGATAAACCACAGACCGGAGATGAGAGCGACACCCATGGTGGTCATGACTGCCAGCGGGACGCCGGACTCGGAAGAGATCTCGTTGGTACGGAGAACATCCAGAATTGCCACGAACGGGCCAAGCGCGTTAGCGATGTCGTTCGAGCCGTGGGAGAAAGCGAACGCAGCAGCGGTGAAGACCTGCATCCAGCTGAACAGCAGGAAGGTGGAACGATCCAAATCCTGACGCTTCAAAGTACGCGCGAAGATGTAAACGGCAAGCCACACTGCGGTGGCGATCATGCCCATAATCAGGAAGTTGTCCAGGCTGGAAAGCCCTAGGTGAAGGTTCTTCAGACCCTTGAACAGCATCATCGCGGAGATGACAATAGAGCCCAGGGCTGCTAGACCCGGAACCCAAGCTTCCAGCGCACGGTGAGCGCGGACATCATCAACCTTGGATTCGATGTGGACGAGCTTGCGGAAGTACTCAGACTCCAGGTCATCCGGAGTCCAGTCGTTGTCACGCATCGTCGTAGCGTCGCGAAGCATCGCGTTGGTGTACGAGATCTGATCGTGCTCAGGGAGCTTTTCGAAGTCGTCGCGGTGCTGCGCCTTGAGGTCCGCCTTTTCCTGGTGGATGGCCTGCAGCTGCTTGGAAGCCTTGTCGTTGTAGACGAGAATCGAGTTCTTAATGCCGCCGAACAGGAGGAACGCGACCAAACCGCCGAGGAGCGGAGAGAGGACCCAGGAAACGGCGATCTGACCAATCTGATCCCACTGGACCATGCTCCAGCCACCCTTGCCGGTGATGAAACCGACCGTCAGTGCGGCACCGACGATACCGCCGACGATGGAGTGGGTAGTGGAGACTGGCCAACCCATGCGGGTGGCAACGAGGAGCCACACTGCCGCGCCGAGAAGCGCGGACATCATGATGAAGGCGAACTCCATCGGGTCCAAACCGTGGATTGCGTTCAGGTCCACAATGCCGGAACGGACGGTGTCAGTAACCTCGCCACCAGCGAGGACGGCGCCCGAAACCTCAAAGACTGAAGCGACAACAAGCGCCTGCTTCATGCTCAGGGTGCCGGCACCGACTGAAGTACCGAAGGAGTTAGCAACGTCGTTACCGCCGATGTTGAACGCCATGAAGACGGCGAACGCGATGGTAATCAGAAGGATTGCCGTATTTGCCTGCGGGCCCACAAAGTCATAAGCCCAGAAGACAAAAATTACGATGTTGATTGCGAGAAGCCCGCCGAAGAAGAGGTGCCACCACTTATCTGAGGAGCTCGATTGCTCAGATGATGTGGTCCCGGTCGACGAACTAGTATTCGCTGGAGCCGAGGACATGCTCCACCTTTCTAAGTTACGTACAGAGAGCAAAAATAGGCACGCCAAAGAAGCCTGCTGTCTAATGATTTCTTAGATTGGTAAAGGCTAATTGCTAACTAGGTGACGGCGAGGTTAACAAATAATGAATTTAATTATCGCTATCTTCAGCTCTCGTCGGTGTAGCTGAAAGCGATAGCCGGAACTGTGTGCGGGGGTGTGTGGTGTTCTCGCATTTCGGCAGGACAAAAAGTATGCGCATTTGCTACTTGCAGCTTTGCTTTCGGTTCGACCCTCCCGCTGTCTGCTAATGGCTTAACGGCGCAATAACAGCACGTTAATTCTTTGTGCCGATGGAGCCTTTGCTAGCTATGTGTGGCTACGTGAAATCTGAGCACTAGCCAAGAATAGGGGGCCTGCGCATTTGAAGGAATCGCTGATTAGGTTCAACTGCGGGACGAATGCGGCAAAAGAAATACCCGCGTCAGCCGCAAAGTGCGACTAACGCGGGCAGGGAAGAGGCAGAACCTCCTGCTAGCAAGCCAGCTAGATTCCCGCGGCGCTACTACCCCAGGAGGGGAGCAAGCTGCTTAGAGCTGCAGATCCGATTCGAAGTTAGCAACCTCGAGGCGGTCAACAACGGTCGTCATGAAGCGACCTGCATCAGCGCCGTCGATCAGGCGGTGATCGTAGGTAATTGGCAGGAAGACCATGGCGCGAATACCAATGGCATCTGCCTCATTCTCGGTGACGACTACTGCGCGCTTCTTAATCGCGCCGGTGCCGACCATTGCGGCCTGCGGCGGAACCAGAATCGGAGTGTCGGTCAGAGCGCCCTCGGAGCCGATGTTGGTAATGGTGAAGGTGCCGCCGGACAGGTCGTTCGGGGTCAGCTTGTTGTTGCGAGCGCGGTCTGCGATGTCCGCAATAGCAGCAGCCAGCTCCGGCAGGGACATATCCTGAGCGTTGTGGATGACCGGGGAGAGCAAACCACGCTCGGTATCGACAGCGATACCCAGGTTGACCTGCTCGTGGTAGGTAATCTCCTTGGTCTCTTCGTTCCAGGAAGCGTTGACGTTCGGGTGGCTGACCAGAGCCTCAACGATTGCCTTTGCAAAGAATGGCAGGAAGGTCAGCTTTGCGCCGTGCTTCTTCTCGAACTCAGCCTTCTTAGTAGCGCGCAAATCCCAGATGGCAGTCATATCGGCCTCGTGGACCTGGGTCAGCTGTGCGGAAGTCTGCAGAGACTCGAGGGTCTTGGCAGCGGTGATCTCGCGGATGCGGTTGACACGCTGGGTGGTGCCGCGCAGCTCAGCGAGCTCAGGGCGAACGCCCTTGGTGGACCAGTTGGAGCCGGACTCAGCAGTAGTCTCCTGGCCGCCCTCGGCAGCGCGCAGAACATCCTGCTTACGAATGCGGCCGCCGATTCCAGAGCCCTCGACCTTAGTCAGGTCAACGCCGTGCTTGTCAGCCAGCTTGCGGACCAGCGGGGTGACGTAAGGAACGTCCTTGTTAGCGGAAGGCTTGGATTCAGCCTTCGGAGCCTCAGCCTTCGGAGTCTCCTTCTTCGGCTCTTCCTTCTTTGGCTCCGGCTTGGACTCTGCCTTTGGAGCTTCCTTCTTTGGCTCCGGCTTGGATTCAGCCTTTGGAGCTTCCTTCTTCGGTGCAGCCTTCTTTGGCTGGCCACTGCCAACGCGAGCGATGACCTCGCCGACGTCAACGGTGTCGTCTTCGTCGTAGAGGACCTCGAGCAGGGTGCCTGCGACTGGGGAAGGAATTTCGGTGTCGACCTTGTCGGTGGAAACCTCGAGCAACGGTTCGTCGACCTCGACGGTGTCGCCGACCTTCTTCAGCCAAGTGGTAATCGTGCCTTCGGTGACGGATTCGCCGAGCTCCGGCATCTCAACGTCAGTAGCGTCGCCAGCGTCAACGTCAGTGGAGTCTTCCTCAGTCTCCTCGTTGGCCTTTACTGGCTCCTCGTCCTTCTCGACTGCGGCAGATGCCTCCTCGGCCTCTTCCTTGGCGGCCGGAGCAGTGTCTGCATCGCCAACGCGAGCGATGACCTCGCCGACGTCAACGGTGTCGTCTTCGTCGTAGAGGACCTCGAGCAGGGTGCCTGCGACTGGGGAAGGAATTTCGGTGTCGACCTTGTCGGTGGAAACCTCGAGCAACGGTTCGTCGACCTCGACGGTGTCGCCGACCTTCTTCAGCCA
>NZ_KV799338.1:0-45047 GCF_001809925.1 Corynebacterium sp. HMSC064H12
TAAACTCACACAGTTTCACATTTGCAGCCCGTAATTTCTGGGGTTAAAGGCCAAAAATGTGAGCCTTTCCGGCGGCGTGGTTATCTGACCCAGCCTTTTCGATGCCGCCTCCTCCCCCATAGTCACTACCGAGTAGCCACCAAGCCTGCATCCGCGGACTGCAGCTTGCCGTCAACCATCTCCACGATTCGGTCGGCACCGTGGAGCTGCCCCAGGTCGTGGGTGATGTACAGGGTGGCCACACCCATCTTCCGCGTCACATCCATAATCAGTCGCGTCACCGCCCCTGCACTCTTCTGATCCAAAGCCGCGGTCGGTTCGTCGACTAGCAGCACTTCCGGCTCATTCATCAGTGCGCGCGCAACATTGACGCGTGCCTGCTGACCACCGGAAAGCTGGCTCACGCGACGTTCTCCCAGCCCAGCCAGTCCGACTGCCTCGAGCAATTCATCTGCGCGCTTCTCCGCTTCACGACGGCCACCCGCGGGCCACCCGAAAACACGGCCCAATCGCCGCATTGCGATGAGCTGCTGCTTGACCGTCAGCGCTGGCAGAAGATTCGGCTGCTGGAAAACGATGCCGATGTGTTCGCGACGAATCTTGGCAGCATCCGCGCCGCGAGCGCTCAGATCAATGGCCTTCCTTTCCGCACTCTCGTCCGCGCCTGCACCGTTCGCGTCCTGCTTGTTGGAGTACAGCGTGACATGTCCGGTATCGGCACTCTTCAAACAACCTGCGATGGTCAACAGAGTCGACTTGCCGGAACCCGATGGTCCGACCAGTCCCACTACCTCGCCTGCCCGGATCTTCAGCGAGATGTCATCCAAAATGGTGCGTTTGTTGTCGCCATCTTGGACGGTCAGCGAAATGTTCTTCAGAGCGAGTGCCACGGGAGCCTGGTTGTCGATGTAGGTAGTCATTTTGTCCTGAATTCCTCAATTCCTCAGTTGAAGGTTGTGCATGATTAACGCGATGTGAGTGTTCTGTGGGAAGCCGCCGTGCTAGGCCGTACTAACGAGCCACTACGCATTCGCCAATGCGGTGGTCGGATCGACGCGGAATACCGGCACCAGTGCCAGCAGCGCACCAACTACGCCGGTCACGGCCAGAATGAGCCCCGGCACGACGGTCGTGGAAGCATCGACCACAATTGGCATGACGTCGCCGCTCTGCAGAGCCCAGCCCGCCGCTGCAGTCACCGCAACACCGCCACCGACTCCGATTGCCAGCACGGCCAGGACCTGCGCCAGAGAGTCAGCCACCAGCACGGAGCGGGACGCACCGAGCGCCGAGGAAATGGCCACACCACGCAGTCGTTGAACGGTCCACACGGTGAAGAACGCGCCTACCACCAGCGCAGAAATCACATACAGCATCGAGGTCATCGCGTTCAGCGAGGTCTGCTCACCCTGGTAGGAAGCCGACAGGTTATTGCGCTCGCCGTCGCGCAGAATGGTTCCTCCCGAGACATTCGGCAGCTGCGCCGCGGACTCGTCGACAACCATCGCCGCTGGCACCATCTGCCCCGGCGTCAGGTCTTCCATCACGCCGCGCCCGGCATAAATGACCGCTTGGTGGTCCAACCACTTATCTCCCGCCACGCGCGCAACGGTGGCCTCGTGCTCGCCCATCGCGCCAGACAGGGTCAGCGAGTCACCTTCCGCAATGGCGGTTTCACTGACGCCGTCGGTGACGGCCACCTGGTCGTCGTTAAGCGAAAAGTCGGAGATGACGGTGACGGGCGTTTCATCGACGCGCGCACGACTGACGTAGACATCGCGGACATTTGCGCCGTTGTCGCTCGCCCATGTCTGGACGCTCTTTCGCGCCGTCTCGCCGATGCTTGACGACGACAACGACGTAGCCCCCTCGGAGACGACGACGGCATCGTTTTTGCTGTAGACCTCGTCAAGTGCGGAGACGGACTGTGCGGACAGGCCGGCGGCCAAAGCCGAGAGGAACGTGACCATCACAGCAATCATCCCGACGGTGATGGTGATCAGTGCGGCACGGCCTGGAGCGGCTCGAAGTTCTTTCATTGACTGGTACATACTCATTATGGTCGTGGATTCAAAGGCGGATTTAATCGCCATGGAGGTTGAACTTCGTCTCCAACTTTCGGTTGATGTTGACAATTCCGGCTCGTCAGCGGTGTTTTGGCAGGCGGAACTGCCCTAAGCTCGAGAGCGTGGATACTCCTGAGACCCTGAACCGCAGCTGGCAATTACTGCGGTTTGCCCTGGATGTTTTGGTGCTGGTGCTGCTGGCGGTATGCGTGGTTCCGGATCCGCAGTGGCGAATCATCACCTATGCGGCGTGCTTTCTAGCGGTGTACATCGCAGGTTCGGTCGGGCCGATTGGTCGGGCTCGGCATGGCAACGTAGCCAACGAGGTCGCGCTGACTAAGCCGCGTGGCCTGCTGTTGGGCTGGCTTGTGATTCTGCTGCTGTGCTGGGCGGCGTTGGCGTTTGCAACGCTGGACGCCTCGTTCCTGGTTTTCCCACTATTTTTCGTAATTTTGCAGGTAACCGGCGGCCTTATGGCCGTAATCATGGTGGCGGCGACAACTGCGACGGCAATTGGCGCCATCGCTATCCATACTCCGCTGACATTTGGTGGTGTCCTCGGCCCCATTCTGGGTGGGACGTTTGTACTCACGGTGGGGCTGGGATTCCGGCTCCTGCAGAAGGAGACTATCGAAAAGACCAAGGCGCTGGAGGAGCTCTCTGCTGCCCGCGCCCACTCGGAAGCACTGTCCCGTCGTGCCGGTGAGCTGGACGAACGCGCACGCCTCGCAGCCGATATTCATGACACCGTGGCGCAGGGGCTTTCCTCCATCCAGCTGCTGCTGCATTCGGTGGAGTCCCGCATGAAAAGTGCTCCCACTCAGCATGACCAGACCTCGGTGGATTCGCTACAGCTCGCCCGCAAGGTTGCGGCCGACAATCTCGCCGAGACCCGGCGCATCATCGCAGCACTTCAGCCGGCTCCCCTCGAAGGCGCAGACCTATCCGGTGCGTTGGAGAAAGTCTGCTCCTCCACGGTGCTGGGCGATGCTGTCAGCTTCTGCGTCGACGGCACACCCACGCGGCTGCCGGCCACCGTCGAAGCAACCATCATCAGGGTGGCCCAGGCGAGCTTGGCGAACGTCGTCAAGCATGCACACGCCACCCGCTGCCGTGTCACCCTGACCTACCAGCCCGACGAGATTCTGCTCGACTGCGTCGACAACGGCATCGGCTTCGACCCCACCGCACCAACTAACGACGACAGCGTGGGGATCGCCAACGCGCGCCGACGCGTGGAGAAGCTCGGCGGCACCTTCACCATCGAGTCGGAACCGGGGCGTGGCTGCGGTGTCAGCGTCAGCATCCCGCACGAGCTCGCCTCTTAAAGTCCCGCGCCTGGTATGCAGGTAGGAAACGACCATTCACATCACCCGAGGAGTTAGCCAGGTGACCAAGCCCATCGGAGTCCTCATCGCCGACGATCACCCCATCGTCCGCGCTGGTCTTCGCGCAGTCGTTGAATCGGCGCCGGATATCGTCGTGGTTGGCGAGGCGGCCAGCGGTGACGAGGCGGTCGAGAAAGTGCGCGCATCGCTTGACGACGACTCTTGCGACCACATCGATCTGGTACTCATGGACCTTCGCTTTGGTGAGGCCCCTGGCACTGCTACCCGCGCAGGCGGAGTTGATGCCACCGCAGCCATCCGCGCACTGGCCGGGCGCGGCGCAAAGGCTCCAGAAGTGTTGGTGGTGACCAATTATTCTTCGGACTCCGATGTGCTCGGCGCTGTCACCGCAGGCGCAGTTGGTTATCTGCTGAAGGATGCCGCTCCGGAGGAGCTCATCGATGGTATCCGTCGTGCCGTTCGCGGCGAGACCGTGCTGAACACACAAGTGGCCGGGCGCTTGATGGGTCGGATGCGCAACCCCAATACAGCACTAACCCCGCGCGAACTCGAAGTGCTCGAGTTGGTCGCGCGGGGTATGTCGAATAGAAAAATTGCAGAACAGCTGGTGCTCACCGAAGCGACCGTGAAATCGCATCTGGTACATATTTTCACCAAGCTAGACGTCAGCTCCCGCACCGCGGCTGTTGCTCGGGCGCAGGAGCTGGGAATGTTGGGTGATTAGGAAACGGACTAACCCGTATGGTTTAAGTGATGGCCTCACTAATAGGACATGAGCTACCAGGAGCTGGTCTCGTCGGCGTTGCCCTTCTTCCAGGTCTCCCACGGGATGTTCCAGTCACCTAGTCCATCAACACCGGAGAGCGTCTCACCAATCGTATTCTTCACAATCACGATGTCACCGCGCTTAGTGTTGTCCAGGAACCACTTAGCGTTGGCGTCAGTGACGTTGATGCAACCGTGAGACTGGTTGACGCTGCCCTGTGCCCACGTTGACCACGGTGCACCGTGGACGTAGATACCGGAGTAGGACATCTGCGTTGCGTAGTTAACCGGCGTGACGTAGCCACCGTTTTCCAGAGACAGGCCGTAGGTACGGGAGTCCATCACCATGGTCTCGTTGCGATCACCGATGATGTACTGGCCATTCGGAGTCGGGTGAACATTCGACCCCATAGAGATAGGCATGGAGTTTACGACTTCACCGTTCTTCTTAATGACCATGGTCTTCGTCGCATCATCAGCGATAGCAATGACTTCATCACCGATAGTGAAGCTGGTTTCGGCGGACTCCGCACCGTACATATCGTCACCAAGATCCGTGCCGTAAATATCGGACTTCACGGTAACCTTGGTCCCCGGCTTCCAGTACTCCTTTGGACGCCAGCGCACCTCACTGTTATTCAGCCAGTAGAAAGCGCCTTCCACCTTAGGCTCGGTGGTCACCTTAATTGCTTCCTCAGCAGCCTTGCGGTCCGAAATACTCGCGCTGAACTTCACAGCAATAGTCTGACCGACACCCACGGTGGAACCATCCAGCGGGGACAGATAACCATTTACCTGAGAAGTCGGCTCGACGGTGGTGAAAGAAGTAGCCAGCTTTTCTGTGCCCGAGGTGGCGTTAATCTCATAGGTCTTTGAGTAGCCCAGGGGTTCTGCAGTGGTCCACTTGGTACCACTGGAGTCGAGCTTGCCCTTGACCTCTTTGCCCTCAGGGTTGGTCATAACAACCTTGTCCAGGCGATGTCCCTCTTCCACCTGAACCGAAATCGGGTCAACCACCGAAACATCGGTGGCGTCGTCCTTCACACTGGCGACAAGACCAACGTCTGGCTTCTCCGCCTCTTGCTGCTCGGCATTATCTCCGCCGACGGTACAAGCAGCTAGCGAGATGGTGGTCGCAAATGTCACCACCGCCATCGACAGGCGCTTAAAAGATTGCCGCATGATCGTGCTTCACTCCAACAGTGCAATTATTAAGTAGTAAGTCCCGGGGACACACTGCGACACACAGCGGAGTCCTGCTACAGCCCCTGGTGCGCCCTCGAAAAAGGTCAGACTACCCTGCAGCAGCACTAGCCACCGATAAAACGCTCGCCCTAACTGAAAAGCCTTATTGACTGCCCAATCGCAGTCATCAACCCCTCACAGGGCGCAGCACGCAAAGTAGCCCAACGGTTCCTACAGTTAACCCTCTGGAAAATTGCTGTGCAACCCCAAAAAACCGGGGCACTTCAACCGACCTGGGAAAACAGCGCCCCCTTGAAGCTGCGTTACCGAAAAGTAATCAGTTCGCTATTCAAAAGTGCCACCGGACGCTTCCGGACGTTACTGAACACTGTCGAACGTAACTCCGACATCTATGCACACTCCCAACGTCGATGGCATTGATACAGGTCCTACCCCACTTTGAGGATTTCCAAACTTTTTTTGAACTTTTTTCAAACGGTTGCGCAAAACCTTTCAAAAAACATGCAAAAACACCGACCAAAAAACAGGGCCTGACCAGCCGATTTTACAAACAATCAGAAACCTGGTTATATATCTTCTCGTTGCCGGCGAGGAGCTCACACAGAGAGCACCAAGCAGGAAACAGTAAGCGCCATTAGCTCAACTGGCAGAGCAGCTGACTCTTAATCAGCGGGTTCGGGGTTCGAGTCCCTGATGGCGCACAATACAGACCGGGAAGGTAGAAATACCCTCCCGGTCTTTTTGTTGCACAACAAGCGCAGGTGCCAACTTGCAGCCCTCGCTCGCACCCCACGCCTGACTCAAACAAGGGTTAGATACGCAAAAGCGCACGGCCCCAGGTAACTACCCGAAGCGCGTGCGCTAACTACCGAAAAACTACTTAGCAGCAGTCTCAATCATCTCGCGAATGCGGTCGATTTCCTTGCTGCGGTTACGGTTGCGACGAATGCCCATTGCGATGCCGCCAACAACAAGTGCGGCAACGACACCCAGTGCTGCCTGCACCTTCGGCTCATTCAGAGCATCGAGAACGCGGGTCTTTGCGTCATCCGCAACGTTCTTCGGATTCGTTCGCACGGTTAGCTCATCCAGAGTACGGGCGAGCTGGTTACGGTTACGCTCAATATCGCGCTGGATATCTTCAATGCTGCGAGCCACGTAAACTCCCTAAAAAGTTGAATATCTAAAGTGATTGTTCGCCTAAAAGACTAACACTTCCACTACAGCAACGTGGGCGAGCACGGGGAAAAACTCAACGCATTGCTTCAGAGTCGCCACGCACCGCTCCAGAGTCGATACGATTAAGCCATGACTACTTCTTCCTCCAGCGACAAAGAATACGGCCAGAACAACATCCGTTTGGAAGCTGGCGACCCTGCCCCAGCGTTTACTCTTCTCAACGACGCCGAAGAGCAGGTTTCTCTGTCGGACTACGCGGGCAAGCCCGTGCTGATTTACTTCTACCCGCGGGCCAACACTCCAGGCTGCACCACTGAGGCATGCGACTTCCGCGATGAATCCGCAGCCCTGAACAATGCCGGCATTCCTGTCGTAGGCATTTCTCCGGACAAGCCGGCGAAACTCGCAAAGTTCCGTGAGGACCACGGCTTGAACTTCACCCTCCTGTCCGATCCGGACAAGGAAACCATGACCGCGTTCGGCGCTTTCGGCGAGAAG
The DNA here is from genome assembly GCF_001809925.1 of Corynebacterium sp. HMSC064H12. Taxonomy (NCBI): domain Bacteria; kingdom Bacillati; phylum Actinomycetota; class Actinomycetes; order Mycobacteriales; family Corynebacteriaceae; genus Corynebacterium; species Corynebacterium sp. HMSC064H12. Next base: position 7,064 of record NZ_KV799338.1, read on the forward strand.
AAAAACTACGGCAAGATTGTCCAGGGCGTCATCCGCTCGACTTTCCTGGTTAATGCCGAAGGAGAAATTGAAAAGGCCTGGTACAACGTTCGCGCCAAGGGGCACGTCCAGCGCGTACTGCGTGACTTGGGTGTAGAATCACAGGCTTCCGAAAGCTAACTAGCCGCAAGGCCTACTCTGCCCCTGGCCCCAAACTCTCCTCCCACATCATCCCGATTAGACGGTTTCGTAGTAGTGACTCAATCCCAGGACGCACCGACCATTCTTCGTCCCCGTCGCACTCCGGCTCAGCAACGCAGCCGAGAGCGGTACGCACGCATGCTCAGCTCGGCACGCACAGTGCTCATCGAGCACGGGTTTGAGTCTTTCACTTTCGACGAAGTCGCTCGCATCGCAGATATCCCCATTGGCACGCTCTACCAGTTTTTCGCGAACAAGTATGTGATGATCTGCGAGCTCGACCGCCAGGACACTGAGGCCGTCATCGAGGAAGTCTCACGTTTCGGAGAAAGAGTCCCGACCCTGAAATGGCCGGAGTTTCTCTCGGAGTTCATCGATCACCTGGCAAAGCTCTGGCGCGAGGACGTTTCTAGAAGAGCCGTATGGCTGGCTGTTCAATCAACGCCCGCCACACGCGCGACTGCAGAAGATACGAAGTCACGCCTGGTCACCGAGATTTCAAAGGTGCTGCGCCCGCTGGTGCCGTCGTCAAGCGATGCGGAACTGAACTTCATCTCCGACCTCATGATTAACGCCACGTACGCCCTGCTGAATTATGCGGTGGACCATCCAGGAAGCGATGCTGAGCGGGAAGCTCATTACGAGCTGACGGTGCAGGAAATCAAACGCATGACAATCTCTTATCTCATGAGCGTCGCAGAGGCAACAGACTAGAGAGCGCCCCTCGCCCACCTCGGCAGGGGCATTTATTGCCCTTACCAATACACGGAGGGTAGGCTTGCCTTAGTTATAGCTTTACTCTGGTCAGCGCGGTGGGGTTCCCTGTTTTTCGCCGCGCCTGCGCCGGAACTCCCAAACAGAATCAGAGGTTCACATGTCCACGACGCAGGGCGCTTTCCGACGGAGCCTGCTTCCCCGCTCTATTGTTCTAGCTTCGGCAATCGTAGTGAGTACGGGGTTCCTACCCGCAGTCCCCGCATCGGCACAGTCACTGCCATCGATTGGACAGCTCGGCGGTTCGCTCCCCGGCATCGGCGACCTTCTCGGCGGTAGCACCGATCAGTCTGAGCGCCAGCTCTCTGTGACCCCTGCCACCGATCTGTCCGACGGCGCCACCGTGACCATCAAGGGAGTCGGCTACCCCGCTAACGCAAATATTTACCTGGCCCAGACAATCGAGAAGCCAAAGTCGGGCTACCCTTCGACCTACGGCGAAGCGGCCAAGGTGACAGTCGGCGCTGACGGAAGTTTTACGCAGGAGATGAAGGTCGCGACCAGCTTTGGCGATGTCGACTGCACCTCCACCCAGTGCTACGTAGCCTCCTTTACTGCGTTCCCTAATCTTTCTGACCGCAGCAATGACCAGTGGGTCCCCATCACCTTCAAGGCGGGTGCTACTTCCCAGGCTGCTCAATCACAGGGTTCCACCAGCGCGGCACCGAGCGGTGGCCAGAGCACTGGTTCGGGCTCCCAGTCACAGTCGGGCTCGCAGTCACGGGGTAACGCATCGGTGAGCCTGTCCAAGACCTCAGACTTGAACCCGAGCGGCGACACCATTCGAGTCGAAGGCAAGGGATTCAAGACCTCTGGACCGGGCATCTACGTCGGTATCGCGCAAAATGACCAGATGGATGTGACCAACGCCGATTCCTTCGGCCCGGATACCAAGTTTGTGTCTACCTCCCGCGGCAACCTGAAGTCCGACGGCAGCTTCAGCGTGGACCTTCCGGTCAGCGCGAAGTTCGGCACGGCAGACTGCATGCAGAACGCTTGCTCGGTCTACACCATTGCTGCTCACGGTTCCTCCGACCGCAGCCAGGACACGGCGACCGCGGTATCGTTTGCCGGCGGAGCTGCCAAGCAGGACGCTACCCTGCCCTCCGGCGGTGGCTCCTCACAGTCCGCAGGCAGCGCAAGCTCCGGCACCAGTGGCAGCACTGGGTCTAGTGGAACGAGTAGCACCACCGGTTCCAGCGGCTCTAGCAGCTCCAACGGCAGCAGCTCCTCGACCGGCACCCCGTCGGTAAGCCTGTCCACCACGGAACTGAACCCGTCGGGCAGCACCGCAATTACCGTCTCCGGCACCGGATTCAAGACCAGCGGCAACGGCATCTACGTCGCAGTGGCTGAGAAGAACAAGTTCTCCACCACCAACGCTGATGCTTTCTCCGCCGCTGAGTTTGTCCGCACCTCCCAGATGTCCTCCGACGGCAGCTTCTCTACAACGCTCAATGTCGAGGCCGTCACCTCGGCCGCCAACTGCGTCGAAAATGACTGCGCGCTCTACACCTTTGCTGCTCACGGTTCCTCCGACCGCAGCCAGGACACGGCCACGGACCTCAGCGTCGGCGGCTCCGCCAAGGAACGCGAAGAAGCTGTGAAGACCGGTGCCTCCAAGACCGGAGAGTCCAAGGCCAGCGGCTCCTCCAAGGCATCTGGCAAGGTTTCCGCAAAGTCCAACGCTTCCGGCAATGGCCTCGACGAAGTTGATGTGCAGACTCAGCAGGCCGCGACCAACTCCCCGCTCCAAACCGCCGCAGTCGCCGGAACCGGCGCAATCCTGGGCGCGCTAATCTTCAGTGCCGGCATCCTGGTCGGTCGCCGTCAGAAGTCCGTCGATTAGCGCGGTGCCGGACTAGTCCAGGCGTACGACGGCGATTGCGTAGTCGCCGTCGTGCGAGATGCTTAACGACGGCCCCAGCTGCCACTCCTGATCGTGGAAATGGCGGCTCACAGCACCGTGGAGACTGATGCTCACGCGACCGTAGGCATCCGGCTGCACCTCTATTTCCCGCCAGTCCAGCTGATCGCGCGCAATCGGCGGTTGGCTGCCGAAGAGGGTCTGCGACCAGGCCTTGATGAAGGCTTCCTTCGCAGCCCAGCGGCCCGCTAAGTGACGCGCCAGCGCGCCGCCGACTGCTCCGCGGCGCCTAGCTACCAGTAGCTCCGCAGGTGTGAAAACAGCCTGCGCGAACTGACTTCCTGGCATATTCAGCTGCTCTTCGAAGCCCGGAATATAGACGAGGTCTACGCCAATCATGGCTGGAGGACACCATCGATCAGACGGGCGCCGTCGGAAAGCAGAACTGCCTTTTCCAATGCAGCGGGTGAACCGAACCGACCACCGTCCGCCAGGTTTCGCTCGCGTGGACGCTCGTAGAGGGCTTCTCCACCGTAAATAGCCTCATCAATGCGACGCAGACCAGCCGCTTCGCGGTTGTACGCCGCGGACCGCCAACGCTCCGCAGCCTCAGCGCCATCGTGCTGCACTATCGCTTGGTAGAAAGCTTCCGGATGCACGACTGCCACCAGTGCCGAGACATGTCCGAACCCGAGCGAGGTAACAAAGCCAGCCTTCAGCGGCAACGTATTGCCGAAATTGACTGCCTTCGTTGGCCATACCAGACGCGAATGCTCAGCCAATGCGGGATCGACGCAGTCCAGCGATCGATTACCTGGCACAATGCCGCTGCGCAACACCTGGGTCAGACCAATGATCTGGAACGCTGCAGCACCACCCTTAGCGTGTCCCGTCAGCGATTTCTGAGAGACCACCAACAGCGGGTTAGAGCGCTCGCGACCGAGTTCATCTGCAATGCGTTCATGCAGTTCGGACTCATTTGGGTCGTTGGCATTGGTCGAGGTGTCGTGCTTGGACAACACCGCGACCTGATCCGCAGTGACATCGAGTGCTGCAAGGGCGCGAGCCAACCGAGACTTCTCGCCGCCCTGAGCGGCCGCTAGCGCGCCCAAACCCGGCGCCGGAATGGATGTGTGCGCGCCGTCGGCGAAGGACTGGGCGTATGCGACGACACCGAGCACGGGGAGCCCCATGTCACGGGCGATGTCTCCGCGAGCCAACAGCACCGTGCCACCGCCTTGCGATTCCACAAAACCTCCGCGTCGACGATCGTTCGGCCTGGAGAAGTACTCATGCTCGATGCCTTTGTTTTCCATGGTGGCGGAGTCAGCTGTGGCGGCCATGTCGCCGAAACCTGTGATTCCCTCTGTGGATAGGTCATCAAAGCCACCCGCGACAACAAAATCTGCCTTACCCAGGGCAATCTTGTCGACGCCCTCCTCCACCGACACCGCTGCCGTCGCACAGGCTGCCACAGGGTGAATCATCTGCCCGTAGCCACCGACATACGACTGCATAACGTGGGCGGCAATAACATTTGGCAATGCCTCTTGCAGGACGTCATTGGCTCGCGGTTGCCCCAGCAGACCGTCGATGTAAAGACTGCGCAGCGACTCCATCGCACCAATACCTGTGCCCTGTGTCGACGACACTCGCGCCGGGTTGACCGCTTCCAGCAGCTGCGCTGGGCTGAAGCCCGATGACAAGAAGGCATCGACAGTACAGACAATGTTCCACAAGCTCACGCGGTCCAGATTGTCCATCATGTCTGCCGGAATACCGTAGCGTGCCGGGTCAAAGCCCTGCGGAATTTGACCGCCAACATAGCGGCTCATCGCCATTCGGCGTGGAACCTGAACTGGCGTGCCAGCGGCCCGTGTCACAAGCCACTGCCCTGTCTCGGCATCGAAGCTCGCAGTGGTGTTGTCCGGGTTGGAACTGACAAAAGTCTCCGCTGCCGCGCGGTCACGCACAGCAAAGCTCAACGCACGATCCAGGTAGACCGTGGTCAGCTCAGTCATCGTATTGTCAACCAAATCGCCATCATCGGCGTAACGACGCACACCAACTCGCGCCAGTACTTCATCGCGGTAGCGCGTAGCAATGTCGCTTTCTGCCAACGGTTGCCCGTCGGCATCGCGCCAGCCACCCTCATAGGAAATCAGCCCCATTGACCAGGCTAATTCCACAATTCCTGCTGCAGAAATATCATCGACTTCAGCCTCAAAGCGCGTCCGGGAAGAACCGTACGGCCCAAGCTCACCGGCGCCCACAATGACCACCATGTCCTCCGGAGCCGCTGCGATGTCACCAAAGGTCGGTGTTGTCTGCGCAATTGGTCGGCGTGGGCTTGGCAGACCGCTCAGAACACGGCTTGACGACGGCTCCTGCGAACGCGCCCCGCTAGCGACCTCGGAGCTTTGAGCTGTTGGGCCAGCCGCCTGCGCAGCCTCCTGCGCCAATTGCGCAATGTTGAGGTCGACGTCACCCAATCCGCCGGTGAGATCGGCCTGAATCGGGCGGGTTTGTGCCTTCTTCCGAGCCTCCGAGCTCGCGAGCTCAATGAGTTCAGCTGCCATTTCTTCGGTGGAGAAGGTGCGAACTCCCTTTGTTTCCACTGCAGCAACCAGCGGATCGTTTCCACCCATCAGGTTGGTGCCTCGAACCCAACCAATCTGTGCATGAGCCAGAGTGGCGCGGGTGCGCCAAGCGTCCTCCACATTCCAGCGCGCCACCACTGCATCGAGTGCGGCCTTGGCTTCACCATAGGCACCATCACCGCCGAAGCGACCACGGTTCGGTGAACCCGGCAGCACCACATGCAAACGATGGTCCAGATTATTGTCCCCGCCAAGTGCTGATATCCCTGCGATGAGTCGTTCCACCGACCACAGAAGCAGACGCATTTGGGTCTCGGACGCAGGACCGGCGTCGGCAAGCGAACCTGAGACCGTAGGCGCCGCGAACGGGAATAGCAGCGTCGGTGACAGCGCGGGCTTGGTCACAACCACTTCCGCACCAATCGTCGTAGTCTGCTCGGTTCCGATCCAGTCGATAAGGGAATCCAGGTCCTGGAAGCTGGACAGGTTCGCCGGTACCACCCACAGCTTCGCCTCGCCCTGCGCATGCATACGGTAGAGCTGCTTGTAGAAGCTCAGGCGCTCATGTCCCAGGCGTGAGGTAGTGACAACAACGGTTGCGCCCTGAGACAACAACTGTGCAGTTACGGCGGAGCCAATCGAATTTGGCGATGCACCGGTAACAACAGCGATGTCGGCATTCATCGGCAGTTCATCCACATTCGTGATGGCCTCATCCGACAGCTGTCGGTAGATACTCGCCAACTGTGCCCGCCCTGCCTCGTCTGCCTTGGCAGCCCACCACTGTGCCTGCTCGACTGCGGTTTCGTGGATACTGCCCGGCGCGGTGTCAGCCACGTCTTCATCAGTGGCTGCCCAGAGGCGTGCTAGGTCATCGCGGGAGGTGGCCCAGCGGTCGTCGAGAAGCACTGCCTTGGTGGGCGTAAACGTCGGGGTGACCAGCTTCGGCCAGTCCGCACCGAGTTCAGCAGTGACGAGATTTACCAGGTTGCTGTCGGCGTCTTCGGCATCGAAGTCAATGGCACCGGTAATCTCGTGGCCGAGTTGCTCCAGAATCGTGCGTGCAGCGGTGGCAAGAATTCCTCGTTGACCAGTCAGTTTATCTGCAAACTCAGTGAGTGCAGCCGAGTCGACCATCCCAGCACTACTGTCGCTTGCCGACGGCTTAGCGACAGATACACCTCGCTGCGAGGCGACCGCGAGGATTGCTTCATCGATCAGCTGGTTGAGTTCAGCAGTACTGGTTGGGGCGGCCGGTGCCAGATGCGCAAGATCACCGCCGCGCAGGGATGCGCCCTCGCGAGTACCGAGCATCATCTCGGCGCTAACTGCGGTTGCCCACCCCTTGCCGAGCTGCCATTCATCGGCCACATAGTCATCGATGTAATTCGCGCCTGCACCGGCAGGACCGGTAATCCGGCGAATACTGTCGGCAATGGCTTCGGAGAGAATCGGGCCGAATGCGGAATATCCACTGGCCAAGCTATCAATCTTGTCCTTTAGATCAGCCAGTTCCGCATCTGCGGCCCCTTCGATTGAACCGAGGTCGAATTCGACTCCGAGATCGAGCAGCAGTTGATTGCGTCGAGATGAGACTCCATCGACCAGAGTCTCAATGGAGTCGGCGGCACCGAGCTGGTCGGGACGTACCTTCGTCCATTGGCAAATAAGAACTTCCAACGCTTCTGCCGGGCTGACTGCGATATCAGCAACTTCGGCAGCCGGAGTGGCAGCACTCGTGATCGTGGTTGCCTGTTCGGTCGCCGCGAGTTGGTCGACAGATACTGCCGGCTCCGCTGCTCCTGCTGCTCCTGTTTCTCCCGCTGCTCCAGATAGAGCCTGCGCCGTGTCCTGCTCCGGTGTCACCTCCGACTCGAGCTCAGTCTTTTCCGGCTGAATTTGGTCGCGCATAAACACTGCATCAGCATCACGTTCGAGATTGAGTACTCGAATGTCACGGCTTCGGTGACGGGGCAACTGGCAGGTGCGGGCAGCCAGGTTTGCCAGTGTGGGCGCTGTACCTACACCAACTTCAATAATGCGGCTGACGCCGAGATCCTCAAGCAGCAGATCCTGCGTTTCGATCCACCTCACCGGTGAGCAGAATTGCCAGGCCAGTAACTCGACCAGCAACATGCGGGCCAGGCGCGCCGGGTTTTCAGCGGCAGTATCAAAGTCGGCAAGGATGTGTTCCAAAATGTCTGAGTCGACGACTGCAGCCATCTGGCGGACGAACTTCTCAGTCAGCTCAAAAGAGGTCGCGGTGAGATTCGGGATATAGCGTCCCACCAGGCGCTCTGGAGTGATTTCCGCTGGCAGCAGCCGCTCCAAGTGTTTACGGAAGGAATCCACACCGTCGCGTAGGACACTGGAGTGGAATGGCACATCAATACCTGGGATACGCACGTATCCCTTGCCGTCCGAGCTGCGGCGCTCGCACTGTTCAGCCAGTGCCGCAAGACCCGCGACGGTGCCGGCGACGGCGTACTGCTTGCCTGCCAGGTTGAGATTTACGACTTCGAGGAACTCACCGGTTTCCTGCGACAACCGATTAACAAACTCAGTGACCTCGTCCTCGCGTACGCCGATCTTGTCCGGACGCAGGGCGCACAAACCATAGTTGGACCTCCCCTGCTCATCACGTTCGACCAGTTCATGCATGGTCAAACCGCGGCGGTAGACAACCTCCAACGCGGCATCTGCGTCAAGCGCACCAGCGAAAGCCGCCAGCGCGTTGTACTCACCGACAGAGTGTCCCGCAAAGTGAGCTGTTTCATCCAGCAGCCCTGCTTCACGGAGCTCCGCAACCTGCGCCAGCCCCAACGTCGCCATCGCAACCTGGGTGAACTGAGTCAGATTCAGGACACCTTCTGGGTGGAAATAGCGCACACCATCCACAACCACCTCTACCGGGTTGTCCCGAACAATAGCCAGTACGGAAAAGCCAAGCTTCTCTCGGGTCATCGCATCCGCCTGGTCCCACACGCGGCGGGCCGCTACGCTGCGAGTCCGGGCAGACAGCCCCATCCCCTGTGATTGAATTCCCTGGCCAGGGAAGACATATGCAGTCGTCGGTGCGGCAATTACAGCAGTGGCAGTCAGTACCAGCTCGCCCTCTACTGTGGCCGTGACTTCACGGACTTCACCGGCGCCTGGACGGTCATCAAAACCACGGCGTTCGACAGAGAATTTCACTTCCTGACCAGGTAGAACCGGACTCAGCATAGTAGCCGTGAACTCAATCACCCGATTGCCAATGCCGGCATCCGACGTGGCAACAGCCGCATGCTCGGCCATTGCAGACAGCCACATTCCATGGACAATAACCCCTGGTAGACCAGCTAGCGCTGCCGCGCGGGAATCGACGTGGATAGGATTGCGATCGCCTGTGACACAGCTAAATGGCTCCATCGCCTTAGGCGCTTCCACGGTCAACGCACCGCGGAAACTCCGTGGCGTGTCCGTGACCGTTGGAAATGGCACAGTATTGGTCCGTGCTGTCTCGCCGCCGTTTCGGCCACGAATGGCAAACCGTTCGCTCAAGGTGGCGAGCAGCGTATCGCCATCACGAACCTCCGCGCGCACCACAACTAGTCGCCCTAAGTCCGTATCAACGACCTCATCGACACGCGCGCTAATCCGCAACGTTGTGGTTTCCTGCGGCAGAGCCCCAATCATACGAATGTGATGCTCAAGGTGAACAAGCGCGAGCATGCCCTCAACAACATCAATGCCGGTCTCAGTACGCGCCTGCGCGACTGCCGCAAAAATCGCTGGCCAAGCATGCCCGACCAACGCGTCCGGCACCGTCGCCTGCGACTCATCGCCGGCAGCTGCAATAGTGACCGCATCGTAGTCAGCCATCGCCATCGGATCCCACTCGGATTCCCACTCCGCGACCCCATCGACGATGTTTGCAAGCTCACCGCCAGCCGCGATTCGCGTCAGCTCCCGCATCGCGGCTGCCGCATCCTCATGCTTGACGACGGGCACTGCGCCCACCGCTGCACTCTGGCACAGGCGAATTCGCAGTTGCGTATTCTCCCCCGCAGCATCGGGCAGCGGAACGGTCAGCTGTGCCCAGACGAGCTCCTCCCCGCCCTCATCATTGCTGCCATCAACTCCAATGGTCTCCAAAATGGCACCAGTACCTGGGTGCTCCAGGCGTTGTGAACGAGAGACATCACTTGCGTCAGATACACATACCCACTCATGTTCCGCGCCAAGTGCCAGCGCCGGATTCGGCTGCTGTCGACCAGCCCACCAAATCACAGGTGCTGCGAGCATCCGGCTGAGGGCGTCAACAGGTGCCTCCGGCAGGTAGCCGATATCCATCAATGCCTGTGCAGTAGCTTTTTCAAACCGACCCAGAATCTCCGCTACTGGCTCATTCGCGCGGGTAATGCCCGAAACAGCCTGCGGCCCTGGGATGATGCAGACTTGATCCGCATCGTAGCGAGAGTCATGCGCCTGCCATAGGGAGTCCGACCGCCACCAGCGACGAACCTCATCATCGATAACCGGAACGAATGGCACAGGTTTGCCAGGTGTGCGGCAGAGCTCAGAGATAAAGAAGGTGACATCTGCTGGGTGGAGCTGGGTATCCAGATCCAGCAGGCCGGATAGTCGCGAGATTTCATTCTGCGGCTGAGTGCGCAAGCTGTCGCCGTCGGCAAGCGCGTCAAACGTGCCCGCGTCGACTGCATTCAATCGTGCCTCTACGCGATCGACGAGTGCGACAAAGCGCGTCGACCACGTTGGATCGAGGAACGTCCCTTCGGGCGCACACAATTCGAGATAGCGATTCAGCACCTCGGCATACGTCATGGTGACGACATCCCCGAAGTACGGCTTCGCGGTGGCGTTAATTGCCTCGATGATCTCTGCGCGTCGTTCGGTGACCTTAGTGAGGTCACCTGCGACTTCGTCAAGCAATCTGCCTGCGCGTGCTGCGGCGTTATCAATTTCGTGGATATCAGCGCCCAACTGGCTGCGTCCCGACGCCATGCCATCCATGGCGCTACCAGCGGGGATCCAGTTGTCAGTGCCGACGGTGTCGACCAGCATCTGTTTCACGGACTCAGAGGCGGTCGACTCCTTGGCTGCCATCGCAGCTGTGCCGATGATGACAGCATCGACCGGCATCGGCGCCAATCCGTACCGTGTCGACCACGTGCCCATCAGATAATCACGGGCCTGTTCTGGCTTGCCGATACCGCCGCCAACAGCAAGCACCACATCTCGCTTGCGGATCTTTGCGTAGGTGTTAATTAGCAGGTCATCGAGGTCTTCCCAGGAATGGTGGCCGCCGGCACGCCCACCTTCAACCTGCATGATGATTGGATACGGTGTGCCCTGCTGCGCCAAGGTGTCTGCAATTTCGAGCACCGACTCGATTTGTGCGATTGTGCCCGGTTTGAAGGAGATATGCGGAATCCCGCCCTCACGCAGCTGCTTTACTAGCTCAACTGCCTCGTCCACCTCGGGGATTCCCGCGGAGATGGTGACTCCATCAATCGGTCGCCCCGCTGCCACTGCGCGCGGGAGCAAACGGCGGCTTCCAATGTGCAAACCCCACAGGTACGGATCCAAAAACATGGTGTTGAACTGTGCACTGCGCCCCTCCTCGAGCAGATCGGAGAGTCGCGCCACATTAGCCTCGAAGATTTCCGGCGTGACTTGGCCGCCACCGGCCAGCTCCGCCCAGAACCCCGCATTCGCAGCAGCCGCCACGATCTCAGGGTCAACGGTTGTCGGGGTCATACCGCCGAGCAGAATTGGCGAGCGCCCGGTCAACTTGGTGAACTTCGTCTCGACACGGGGCTTGTCTCCAGTGACCAGACGCGGCGCAAACTCCAGCCACGATGTCGGATGCTCAATGTCGCTCTCAGACAGGACGCCCCTACCCGCAGCTGTCGCCGCAGGAATCACCGCCACGCCATAGCCTTCAGCGTTACGTTCTGTCAGCTTGACGACGCCTGTGTTCGGCCCCAAATCCAAAATGGTGGTTGCTCCTTGGTCGATGAGCCCCCGTACCTCGGCGCTCCAGTCACTGGGGTCAACCAAGATTGCACGCGCAAGCCGGTCCGCCGTTTCCGCATCTAGCCCAATGCGCTCAGCTCGCTCCACTACCCATGCCACAGCAGGTACCAGCGCTGGGTGATGGAATGCGCCACTAACTGGCAGAACTGTACATTCGACTTTCCGACCCTTCGGCTGCTGCGTTGTGAGCTGCTCTGCCAGCTGGTCTAGTTCATCCTGCTTGCCGATAACTACGCTGGTAGTCTGCGTATTCTTCAGACCGATGACACAGCCCTGGGGGAGGAAAGGCTCCAACTCCTCGACCGTCAGGCCAGAGATACTCATCATCGGCGCGCGCCCAAATCCGGCTACTCGGCTTCCGCGCGCACACGCCACACCGATGAGGCGAGCTAGCGCCAGAAGCTCTGCTGCCTTCTCTGGGCGAGCGACAATCTCAGCGGCAAGAACACCTTGCGAATGACCGGTTACCGCTACCGCTTCGGTGATATTAATTCCCTGCTTTTCCAGCAACTCGACAATGCCCAACTGTGCCAAGACGATGCCCGGGACGCTGACCGCAGGGTTGGTTGTATCTCCGGTAAATGGCTCGTCTGTAACGAGTGAGATTGCCCAGCCGAAGGGGTCGAAACCTGCGGGAAGCTGGCCGATGAGATCGTCGTCAAGCGGTGCGAGCAGTTCCTCAGCGCGAGTGAAAACTTCCCGTAGTTTCTTTGAGTTGCCACTGGCCATGACGCTGGAGAGAGTGTCCAGCCATGGTTGCGATTGACCGGCGAAAGTGACTGCAAAAGTACCCAGGTCTGGAGCAGTTACGACATTGGTCTGCAAAGTGGCGAGTTTTTCGTATTTCACGTGGCTGAGGTCCTTGTCTTGTGGAGTACGAAATGAAAACATCTTTTGTTTCCAAATCCTTGCCAGGACACTATGCCATAAATCATGAGGAATCCATCATGTTTTTCTCGTGCGGTTTTGTGATGCCATCAACGCGAAGATAATTTGCAACCCCAAAACGAGAGGCCGAACACGGCTGCGAAATCAGCGAGTACAACGCTTCTAAAATGAAAGAACTTCGCAGGTAGAAAACAGTGTTCCCCTGTCGAGAAATTGCTTGCACTTCACCACTCTGTCAGCACCGGCAGTGGAAAATGAAGCCCGGAAGACTGAGCCAATTTATGCCCAATCGGTGATGAACATCACACCCGGAATGCGTGTCAATGGGCGCCGAGAACGCTCAATCTTTCCTCGATTAATCGCCTAGCATATCCAGAATTGTGGACTCCGCTTCTTCTAAGCGCCGCTCTGACTCTTCAAGGTCCTGCTGCGACTTACCATCGCGCTCGACCTTGCCGTCGAAGATTGCGCAGGGATCATCGTTGACCACAGTGTCGTCGGGAACTATGCCACGACGCGCCATGTACTCATCCAGATGCATCGAGATGCTCATGTTGCCTCCCTGCTTCCACCTTACGATTCAAGATACGATTCGATCAGCGTCATTGTATCGACAGATTCGATTGCCCTACGCAGTGGAATGAGCGGACAGAGGTTTCCCAGAATGGTACTCACGCGCGCTGTGCGGCTGCCCCGTCTTGCGTTCCCCTTATCGATGCGAATACTGTCGCAGGTCTACGACCGGTCTGGCGGCCAGGGTTTTCCATCGGGGAAATACCGGTCAAACTTCCAGCCCAGGCGGAACGGAAGCACAAACTTAGGAGGGCAGTTGTTGGCCTCCCACATTGTCTCCGGCTTAGCTGCGTGTTCAGCCACCTTACGGTCGGTGTACACCCCGTGACATATAGGGTCGTAGTAGTCTGGCTCGTCAATCTTGTGGGCGGGCGTACCACTAAATACCCCGTAGAGAATCTGGTCGCGGCTTTCGACCTCGACCTCGAAATCTTCCCAGGTACCAATCATGTCGCCAGGTTGTGCACGCCACCAGTCGTCTATCTTGCGGGCGGTCTCCTCGGACTCGACGAACCCGCCGAGAGGTTCAGTGTTATCCGGATAGCGGGGATAAACGACGCAGACAACAATTTTCATAGTCATGGTTCTACACCGTGCACGGGAGATTAGCGACCTTGGAATAGCTTCGGGCGGGAAATGGGGCAGATTTTGGGCACGCAGCGTAATGAGGGCGAAAAATCTGGCGGGCTGGAGAACGAAAACACCCCGTGACCTGCATAGTCACGGGGTATTTATGTGTGCGCCTGGGGAGACTTGAACTCCCACGCCCTAAGGCACTGGAACCTAAATCCAGCGCGTCTGCCAATTCCGCCACAGGCGCCCGTCGCGAATCCGTGACAGTTACGTACAGTCCCCGTAAGCATGGACTACCTATTAGCCACCTACAGGCACAACGAACTTTCACAGCTCATTTGGACTGTACACACTTTAACGGGTTTGCCGCAGATTTCCTAATGTCCCATCCCCTGCCTATCCAGCGAGCGCGCTAGCTTGGCAGGTCACGGACTAGCTATGGTGGTTATGTGTCCACTTCACAGCATTCCAATACCACTGACAAGCCAGCGAAGATTCCCACTCGTACCCGCGTGGTGCAACTAATCTTCTTGGCTCTTGCAGTCGGCGCCACTCTTGCACTCGCCTACTGGCAGCTCAGCAGGTGGAACACAACCAGCTCATTCCAAAACCTGGGCTACGCACTGCAGTGGCCAGCTTTCGGCCTGTTCTTTATTTGGGCCTACCGCAAATACATGGAGTACGAACGCGAACGCCTGAGCGGCAATAGCGAGGCCGCATTTGAGGCTAAAGACGATGTCATGACGGAAATTCCAGACGAATTCCTGCCGACCAACCCAGATGGCTCGCGAAAGGTGCAGCGTGTGGATGAGACACAATCGACGGATTCTGGCACCAACGCCTAGGCGATAACTGCTTATTCGAGAAAAGGACTTTTAGTGACCAACATCAATCCAGATCGTCAAGAGCGCGTAAGGAAGGCACTGACGTACTTCTCCGTCACCGCCTACTTCACGGGTGTGATGCTGCTCTTGCTGTGTGCCGAGATGATTTACAAGTACCTCATCCTCGACAACTCCGCCGACGCGCCGCGGTGGTTCTTCTACACCGCCCAGATTCACGGCTTCGGCTACATGGCATTCCTCATTGCCACCGTAAACCTGGGTACCAAGGCCCGCTGGGAACCAGCAAAGTGGATTATCACCGCGCTCGGTGGCGTGGTCCCGTTCCTCTCCTTCTTCGTCGAGAAGAAGCGTCGTGAGGAAGTCGAGACCGCTTTCCAGCTGAAGTAGCGGGCTCTCGGCAGCCCGAGGGCTACCCCTTAGCCTCAACCTCAGCCAGAATTTTCAGCGCCGGAGTCAAGGCACGCAGTGCACGCCCCCTGTGGCTAAAAGCGTCCTTGTCTTCGGCGCTCATTTGTGCCGCAGACAAGGCCCCCTCAGCTTCGTTGCCCTCCCCAACTGCGGGCGCGAACACCGGATCGTAGCCGAACCCATTGTCCCCAACAGGCTCGCGCAGAATGGCGCCAGGCCAGCGGCCCTCTACAACCAGCAGCAGATTACCGGCTTCATCGAGGACGGCTGGGAAACCGCCGTCGGCAAGCGCGGACGGCACCTCCTTGACACCGGGGACGACCAACGCGCAGGCGGTACGGAAGGACGCCGTACGACGCTCATCTGGGCAGTCCCCCATCTGGGCGAGCAGCAGCTCGTAGTTAGCGACATCGTCGCCGTGAGTGCCGGACCAGCGCGCCGAGAGCACACCCGGCATGCCGTTTAGCTCATCGACGCTGAGCCCCGAATCGTCTGCCAAGCACGCGTAGCCGGTGTGTGTCGCACCATCGAAAGCCTTGATGTAGGCGTTGTCCGCAAAAGTGCGACCGGTTTCGGGGCGCTCTGGGTACTCCGGGACGTCGCTAAGCGAAAGAAGTTCCACCGAATCAATACCCGCCGCACGCAGGATGCGGTCGAGCTCGACTAGTTTTTTAGAATTTCGGGTAGCGACGAGGAGCTTCACGGCAGCTCACCCGGGTACGGCGCACGCAGAACTTCCTGCTGCAGGGCAACGAGCTCACGCAGACCCTTTTCCGCCGAGTCGAGCATGTCATTCAGCTGACCTCGGTCAAAGGTGCCTTCCTCGCCAGTGCCCTGGATTTCGACGAACTTACCCTCTGCGGTCATCACCACGTTGAGGTCGACCTCAGCGCGAGAGTCCTCCTCGTAAGGCAGATCCAGGCAGACACGGCCATCAATAATGCCAACCGAAACAGCTGCGACTGGTGCCTTCAGCGGGGTGCCCGGAACTGCACCCGCTGCATGCAGGTAGGTCAGGGCATCAGCCAGCGCGACGTACGCACCGGTGATGGAAGCGGTTCGGGTACCACCATCCGCCTGCAGAACATCACAGTCGATGTTGATGGTGTTCTCACCGAGTTCCTTCAAGTCGATAGCAGCTCGCAAGGAGCGACCGATCAGACGGGAAATCTCGTGAGTGCGACCCTTGACCTTGCCGCGCATTGACTCGCGGGGCATGCGCTCGTGGGTAGAGGCCGGCAGCATGGAGTACTCAGCGGTCAACCAGCCCTCGCCGGAGTCACGCTTGAATCGTGGCACCGACTGTTCGACGGAAGCGGTGCACATTACACGCGTATTACCGAAAGTAACCAGCACAGAACCGGCCGGATTGTCGGTGAAGCCGCGAGTGATGGTCACCTTGCGCATTTCATCAACCGCGCGTCCATCGGCACGGCGAAAATCGGAATTAGCTGTAGTCATGCCAACTACCCTACCGCCCGGCGCGGAAGCGGTGCGACAGCTGTACGGAAACCCGATAGTCGCTGTGACTAGCCGCCTAGCTCCATGCCCAGGTAGGCCAATTCAACGTCACCGGCAAAGGTACTCTTCGCAGCACGTAGTGCTTCTTCACCGTCGGCGTATGGCGGAATGTGAGTCAGCACCAGCTTCTTAACCCCCGCCAGCGTCGCTGCCTTTCCGGCCTCAAAGCCTGTCAGGTGCATGTCCGGTGGGGTGCCCTCTTCGTTGCTGCACCATGTGGCTTCGCAGATGAAGATATCCGCATCCCGCGCCAGCTCCACCAATTCATCGGTCCACGCAGTATCTCCGGTGTACGCAATGGTCAGACCATCTGCTTCAATGCGATATCCAACAGCTGGCACCGGGTGGACCATGTTATACGGCGTGACGACGGCGCCTCCGTCCGCTTCGTCCCCACCGACTAACAGTGGCTCACCGGGGTTACTCACAACCTGATCAAAAGTGTCTTCCAGGTTGGCATCTTCTTCACTTCCCAGTGCTTTGCACATGGTGCCTATCCGGTCGTGAATGTCTCCGGGGCCAACCAGGAGATTCCGGGAACTCGCCGGGGCTGTCGGGTGGAAGCGACGCCAGACGAGCAGCCCTGGAATGTCTGCAGTGTGGTCTGGGTGCACATGAGTTAGTAACAAATCACAAGCTGCAGGATCAGAGATCTTCTGCAATTCGGCGAGGACACCGGGACCCAAATCAATGACAAAGGTTCGACCGTTATCCAGCTCAATGAGGTAGCCAGATGCTGGCGCCGATGGGCCACCCATGCTGCCTGTACATCCCAGAACCTTCAATCGCATACTTCAAGCTTGCCATGTAATTGATCAAAAACGAGCAAAAAACCAATGGAGTGTCTGGATTTAATAAGAAAGGTCACATTTGGGAATGCATAGTGACCTGGCTAATACCCGGCCCAAGGAAGCGCTTTGCCAGGGATGCAAAAACTTGCGGATCTCCAGTGGATTCGAATGTGCGCACAGGGTTCGGATTACTCTCCGGGTCAGCGAGCATGTCGGTCTTTGTGAGGATGCGCAGAACATCCTTCGACGTCTCCTCCGCCGACGACACTAGGGCGACGTCCTCCCCCATAGCCAGCTGAATCACACCAGACAGCAGCGGATAATGGGTGCAGCCCAGAACGAGGGTGTCTACACCATCGGCCTGCAATGGCGCGAGGTAGCCCTCTGCAAGTCCGAGAATCTGGCGACCAGAGGTGATTCCTCGCTCGACAAAGTCCACGAATCGCGGGCAGTCGACCGCGGAGACATCCACGCCGGGCACTGCATCAAAGAGATCTTGGTAGGCACGAGAGCGAATTGTGGCGGAGGTACCGATTACGCCGACTTTTCCGTTCCTGGTGGTCGAGACCGCACGGCGCACAGCAGGCAGAATAACCTCGACTACTGGGACTGGGTAGCGCTCGCGGGCATCACGCAAAAATGCGGCCGAAGCAGTGTTGCAGGCAATGACAATCATCTTGCAGCCGCGTGCAACCAGTTCATCGGCAATCGCTTCCGCGTGCTGACGAACCTCGGCGATGCGCAACGGGCCGTAAGGGCCGTTGGCAGTATCGCCGATGTACATAATCGACTCGTGCGGAAGCTGATCCATGATGGCACGTGCCACTGTCAGCCCACCGACGCCGGAGTCGAAGATGCCAATCGGCGCTGTTCGGTCGGGGAAGCCGCTATCCTGCGCTGTCAGCTGATTGACTACCTGAGTTTCTGCTCCTGCTCCCACCGCTATCTGGACTCCTCATATCGTTGGTCAAACACCGAAGCTCCTATTCTAGGCCGATTCCGCCAGGAGCTGATGCCACGTACCTCGGGCTCTTAACCACGTGCACTCTTAGCCACGCGCACGACCACGCTTAAACATCACCGCAGCCCAGATGCCCGCAAGCCCGCCGAAGAGGTGCATCTGCCAACTAACAGCCATCTGTGTTGGCAGCACTCCCCAGATAAGACCCGAATACATCGATGCCAGAATTACGCCCAAAATAATCTGCATCACCCGACGATTCACGAAACCGCGTACCACCAAAAACGCCAGCCAGCCGTAAATCAGGCCGGACGCACCGATGTGGACGGTATTTACACCGCCGACCAGCCATGTCAGACCGCCACCAACGACCGTAATCAAGAGTGTGACCTGCCAAAATAGCCGCTTCGACGACATTGCAATCAAACCGGCGAACAACGCCCCGGGCAGAGAGTTCGCCACAATGTGCCCGTAATCTGCGTGCAGCAGCGGTGCGGTCAAAATTCCCCACAGCGTCGAGGTTTCGCGTGGGCGCACACCGAAGTTGTTCAGCGCCCCACCAAAGATGAATTCGTTGACAAGAAAGACCGTCCAGATAAGTGCCAGGTACCCAATAGCCGTACTGATGGCCGCCCCGAGCCCGCCGTCGCGATCCTGTGGAACAATCTGATTATTCCGCCGCGTCTGCACGGGACCGCCCATCGGGTACTGCGCATAGTTCTGGTAATTCTGCTGTTGTCCCGAGCTCCATTGCGGATTCATTGGCGAACTTCCTTCACTACTTGTCCAGCATCTCTGACAGCGCGGCTACTTCCGCGCGTCCCGTTGCACTCATCACGGCATCGACAATAGCCATCTGCACCGCATCGGCCGCCATCGCAGCCAACAGGGCCACCACATCCGAGCCCACGGGTTCAGCGTTTCCGCTATCCGCCGCCTCGGCCGAGCTGAGGGCAAACAGCGTGTCACCGTCCATCGGCGCATGGGCCGGCCGAATCGCTCGTGCCAGCCCATCATGACCGCACATCGCCAACCGCTTCAACTGCGCAGTTGTCACCGGCGCATTGGTTATCAACGTGCCAATCGTTGTGTTTCGCGTGCTTGCCGACGATTCCCCGTCGCCAGCCGCATCGGCGAGAATCTTGGTTCTACCGACGAAAACCTGGTCCAGCTGGGCCAATGCCTCCTTGCTGGCACCGGCAGCCGCGGGCATTCCGTAAAGGTGTCCCTCCGGGTCAATGACCGCACCAAAGGAGTTGACCACCATTGCGGCAGCCACAAAGTACTTACCATCGGCGGAGGTCACACGGGCTTGTCCAAAACCACCCTTGATTGCCCCGGCCATAGCGCCAACACCGGCACCTATTGTGCCGGAGGGAGTGCCCTCCGGGACGTCGTCAAGCGCGTGCGACAACGCCTCGCGCCCGAGTGCAGCGGTGGGCAGCGTCGGCTCCCCCAACAGCAAGTCGAAGATGACAGCACCGGGAACGATGGGCACGAGGATATCCGGACGAGTTGGGGTGACCTCAAAGCCAATGCCGCGGTCGCGCAGTTCGCGCATAACTCCGTCGGCAGCTGCGAGGCCGTACGCGGAGCCGCCAGCCAAAACGACAGCGTGGGCGCGTTCGACGGTATTCTCCGGTGCGAGCAGGTCGGTCTCGCGGGTGCCCGGACCGCCGCCGCGGACATCGACAGCGCCGACAGCGCCGCCTGGAGCGGCGATGACGGTGACTCCGGTATCCCCCTCAGCAGCATGGCCGATGGAGATGCCGTCGATGGAGTCGAGACAGCCTGCGCCGATGTCGATGCTCGTGCCCAGCGCAGCACTGCTGGCTTGGTGTCGAATGTCGGTGGGGCTGATTGCGAAGATCTCAGAATTCATTGTCGACCACGGCACCTTTCACCACAGTTCATGGCAGCTAACCTCAGTTGATTACTGCATCTTTTCGGGGTTTTGCTCGGATTCGCTACTCACCCATGAGCTGGTCCAACAGTGACTCTTGGTTGTAGGACAGCCACTGGTACATCGCGTCGGTCTGCTCAATCTGTTCGATGGAGCCATTGAGGTTCTCCATGGAAACATGCAGGTAAATACGTAAGTCATTGATACCCGCTACCCAGGCATGGGCATCACTTTCCGAAATGGATACCTGCCCCGACTCGGCGGGCTCCAGGGCATCGATAATCGCACGCAGGGAATGGAGCTTGCTCTCTACAATCTCCGATTCATGCAGCTGGCGCATGAAAGCGTTTTCCCCCTCCACGCTCTCCTCACCCGGCTTGGTGAAGTCCGGCAACAGTCGCGCAAGCTTCGGATCGGATGGGGCTTCGGAGTGTCCGACAGGCATTCCCGTCATTTCCGCGAGCTCATCCTTCGGCGCCGACCGGGCTCGCTCCATCAGCGAGTCCGCCACAGTAGCAGCCAGATTCAGCAGCAAATCCCGCTCCGTGCCTTCAAAAGCCGTGACGTACTTGACGCCACCGCCGAGAAGGGATCGCTTGCGCTTCCAAGGACGCATGTAAATTCTCTCCCGCTGTCGAATATCGGCTTAGTCAGCCTGCTCCATTGTTGCCCACAAGCCTGCCTTGTGGAGCTTCTTCACATCGGCCTCCACCTTGTCACGCTCACCGGAAGACACGATTGCCTTGCCCTCCGTGTGAACCGTCATCATTAGCGCGTGCGCCTTCTTTCGGTCCATGCCGAAGAGCATCTGAAACACGTAGGTGACATAACTCATCGAATTAACCTGGTCATCCCACACAATGCACTGCCAGGGTCGGTTCGATTCCGTCACGACATCGGCATCCATAGTGGGCATCGGTGTTGCTGCTGGCATGCTCATAGGCACCAGGATAGTACGGAGTGGCGCGCGCTCGCCGGAACCGACTGCCCCGGCCCGCTTCAGCCGACTAGACTATTGACCGTGATTGATAAGCATTCCTCCACCGCCCTTCTCACCGATAAGTACGAGCTGACGATGCTGCAGGCATCGCTTGCCGACGGATCCGGCGAGCGCCAGGTCGCCTTCGAGGTGTTTGGCCGTCGCCTGCCGAATGAGCGTCGCTATGGCGTTGTCGCTGGTACAGCGCGTGTGTTGGATGCTATCCGCAACTTCCGCTTCACCGAGGAACAGCTGGCTTCGCTGGACTTCCTCGATGACAGGACGCTGGATTACCTGCGTAACTATTCCTTCAGTGGCCAAGTCGACGGCTACCGCGAGGGAGAGCTCTACTTCCCCGCCTCGCCCATTTTGACGGTGCGAGGCACCTTCGCCGAGTGCGTCATTTTGGAGACTGTTATTCTCTCCATTCTCAATGCGGACTCCGCCATCGCCTCGGCAGCAACCCGAATGGTCACGGCTGCCGGTGGGCGCCCGATTATTGAAATGGGTTCGCGTCGCACTCATGAAGAAGCAGCTGTGACTGCTGCCCGTGCCGCCTACCTGGCAGGTTTTAGCGCCACCTCCAACTTGGAGGCAGCGGCACGGTACAACATCCCAGCTTCCGGTACCGCTGCGCACGCGTGGACTCTGTTGCACACCAACCCAGATGGCACGACGAACGAGGCTGCGGCCTTCAAGGCTCAGATTGACACACTGGGAACCGACACCACTTTGTTGGTGGATACCTACGACATCACCGAGGGCGTCAATACGGCTATTGAGGTCGCGGGTCCGGAACTCGGCGGTGTACGTATTGACTCCGGCGACCTCGGAGTTCTCGCTCGCCAGGTGCGTCAGCAGCTCGACTCGCTGGGGGCGCACAACACCAACATCGTAGTGTCCTCTGACCTCGACGAGTTCGCCATTGCGGCGCTGAGGGCAGAGCCGGTCGATGTCTACGGCGTGGGCACCTCTGTAGTCACTGGCTCCGGCGCACCGACTGCGGGCCTGGTCTACAAGATGGTCGAAGTTGATGGGGTGCCCGTCGCCAAGCGCTCGTTGGACAAGCGAAGCCACGGTGGCGTGAAGGCGGCTATTCGTACCTGCCGTCGTTCCGGTACCGCCGTGGAGGAAATCGCTTTCCCGCTCGGCTCAGAAATCCTGGATGTGGGCAACCTGCACTACCGCGATCTGACCATTCCGATGATGCGCGATGGCGAGGTCGTCGATGGTCTACCGACCTTGGAGGAGTCCCGCGATCACTTGGTTAAAGCGCTGGTCAGCCTCCCGTGGGAGGGACTTGCACTTTCCCGTGACGAGCCGGTACTGTCCGTCCGTTTTCACGGCGTTTAGGCGGCGGGGGAACTGTGTCGGACAGTATCGGGCACGCAGATTTTGCTGAGCTATCGGACGACTTTGAGGACTTTGACGATGTTGACGAGCTAGCTTCACCGAGAGCCAGCGTCCATAACGCGGATAGCATCGAAGCTCTTCTCGATGCGGCAGTGAAGGGACTCGGCGGAACGACTCGACCGAATCAGGTCAAAATGTCCCGGTCGGTGGCCTCCGCCTTTGCGCGCGAGCGGCACCTAGCGGTACAGGCAGGCACCGGTACGGGTAAGTCGCTGGCCTACCTGGTGCCTGCCATTGTGCAAGCAATGGAGTCCGACGAGTCTGTAATCGTTTCCACGGCGACCATTGCGCTGCAACGCCAGCTGGTCGAACGCGACTTGCCGCGGCTAGTCAGTTCGCTAGAGCCACACTTGTCCCGCACGCCAACCTTCGCAATCCTCAAGGGCCGCTCGAACTACCTGTGCAAGTCCAAGGTCGGAAATGTCATCAAAGATCCCGTCATGGACGGTGATGAATCCGAGCAGGCCAGCTCAGGTGACGCCGTTGGCCCCACTGCCC
Organism: Corynebacterium sp. HMSC064H12; assembly: GCF_001809925.1. Classification (NCBI taxonomy): domain Bacteria; kingdom Bacillati; phylum Actinomycetota; class Actinomycetes; order Mycobacteriales; family Corynebacteriaceae; genus Corynebacterium; species Corynebacterium sp. HMSC064H12. Next base: position 29,880 of record NZ_KV799338.1, read on the forward strand.
TCCTCAGCGAAGCGCAGCTCAGCCGAACCGCTGCCGAGGTCATGCGGCTACGCGAGTGGGCCAATGACACCGACACCGGCGACCGCGACAGCCTGGACAAGGGCGTTTCCAACGAAGCCTGGCGGCAGGTCTCCGTCACGGCTCGCGAATGCGTCGGTGCCATTTCCTGCCCTTTCGGCGAGGAGTGTTTCGCCGAACAAGCCCGCCGCGAGGCCTCCAACGTTGACATCGTTGTCACCAATCACGCACTGTTGGCCATCGATGCGCTCTCCGACGCCATGATTTTGCCGCAGCACGACTGCGTTGTCATTGACGAGGCTCACGAGCTCGACGGTCGAATCACCTCTGTTGCCACCGACGAGCTCTCCCCTGCCGGTATCACCATGATGGCCCGGCGCGCCCGCAAATTCGGAGCCGCAGAGCAGGTGGATGATGTCACCGATGCCACGGATCTACTCGGCGAGACCGTCGCATTGCTTGCCGACGCCTACAGCGGCGCACTCGAAGAAATTCCCGGTGAGCTTGGAGCGGCGCTAACTTCGCTCCGCGATAGCCTGTGGCAACTACAGACCACGCTAGGCACCTCTAGTTCAGGCAGCTCTGGCGGGTCGGGCTCCGGTGGTTCGAGTTCTGACTCTGACAACACTGAGCGCCAGACCGTCCGCGCTGCCGTGGAAAATATGCACGACACAGTCGTGCGAATTCTAGAGTTCAGTAGCGACGATGTCGTATGGCTTGGCGAGAACAAGACAGTTTATGTCGCTCCCCTGTCCATCGCAGCACTGCTTCGCGAACGCCTCTTCGGCGAATCCACCGTCGTTTTGACCTCAGCAACACTTGCTCTTGGCGGCAAGTTCGATGCCATGGCCGCCGCTTGGGGGCTTCCCTCCGGTGGGTGGGATGGCTTGGACGTCGGCACGCCCTTTGACCCGCAGAAATCTGGCATCCTCTACGTCGCACGCGACCTGCCACGACCTGGACGCGACGGCGCCACACCGGAGCAGTTCGCGATCATGGAGCGCCTCATCCGCGCCGCTGGTGGGCGAACGCTCGGGCTGTTTTCTTCTCGCCGAGGCGCCGAGGCAGCGGCGGAGGAAATGCGCAAGCGCCTGCCTTACGACGTGCTGTGCCAAGGCGATGACTCTATCGGTGCTCTGGTTGATCGCTTCGCAGCTAATCCGCAGACATGCTTGTTTGGCACGCTGACGCTGTGGCAAGGCGTCGATGTTCCTGGCCCATCGCTATCGTGTGTCATCATCGATCGCATCCCGTTCCCCCGCCCCGACGACCCGCTTTTGTCCGCGCGCTCCGATGCGGCTAATGCCGCTGGCCGAAACGGTTTTATGGAGGTCTCAGCGACACATGCAGCGCTGCTGATGGCGCAGGGTTCTGGTCGTCTGCTACGCCAAGTCGATGACCGCGGGGTTGTTGCGGTACTGGATTCACGGTTGGCTACTGCACGCTATGGTTCCTGGATTGCCGCGTCGATGCCTGACTTCTGGCGGACGACCAACCTGGATATTGCGGCTGGAGCGTTGCAGCGGCTGACCCAAAGCTGATTCAGAGGGGGCTGTCTGGGCTCACGAGGTGACGCTGGATTAGGCATAGTTTCTGGAAAAAATCCCACGCTTTTCTATCCAATACATTATTGTGATGTGAAACACAGCACTGCTACAGTGCCCGAGCTAATGAAGCAGGACACTTGGCAGCCGTGCACGAGATTAGAAAGGCGATTTCCTGCATGCCCCTTTCCAGCAACCTCCCCGACATCGACATCCCGGAGACCTCACTCTTTGAGTTCCTCTTCGGAGAAATTGAGCCACGTCACCAGGACAAGCTTGCAATCGTTGACTCAGGCTCCGAGGTCACCTTCGGTGATCTGAAGGCCAGCATTGAGAAGTTTGCGGGTGCGCTGGCAGCACGTGGGATTAAGAAGGGCGACGTTGTGGCTCTCCACTGCCCCAACTCGACAACCTTCGCGGTCGCTCTTCACGGTGTCCTACGCGCGGGGGCTGTCTGCACGACGGTCGCATCGCTGGCAACTGCGGAGGACATTGAAAACCAACTCCGGATGTCTGACGCGAAGATGATGCTAACGACCTCCTCAATCGGTTGGGCTGGCGCCCACGGCGCTGAGGCTGCTGGTCTGCCGGAAGAGATGATTATCGGCCTGACGGGCCTCCACGGCATGGGCGAGCTGCTTGCCGAGGGGCACGGCGCCCCGGACGTCGACGTATCACCCGATGACGTTGCCGTGATTCCGTTTTCCTCGGGAACCACCGGTGTACCGAAGGGCGTCCAGCTCACTCACCGCAACTTGGTGGCCAACGTCGCTCAGGCGGGTGGAGCTACAGTCAACGCGCTGACCGAGGACACCCCGGCTGTCACTATCCTGCCGTTTTTCCACATCTACGGCCTGACTGCGCTGCTGAATCTGTGCCTGTGGCGCCGCACGACGCAGTACACCATGGGCAAGTTCGACCTCGTCGATTTCCTGTCCATCATCGCCGAGCACAAGGTGAAGTTCGCGTTCATCGCACCACCTGTAGCTGTGGGCCTGGCCAAGCACCCAGCTGTCGATTCCTTTGACTTGTCCAGCCTGGAGACAATCTTCTCGGGTGCCGCTTCTCTCCAACTTGACCTCGCGGAACAGGTGGAAAAGCGCCTTGACTGCGTGGTCGCACAGGGCTTCGGCATGACCGAGTCCTCGCCAGCAGCCCACATCCGCATCGGCCACGATAGTCCGCTGGACTCGATCGGTCGCGCAGTCCCCAACACTCAGTACAAGATTGTCAACCTCGACTCCGACAGCTTTGAGGAAATCCCGGTTCCCGCCGAGGGGCGCTCGGAGGCAGGTGAGCTATGGATTCATGGTCCACAGGTGATGAAGGGCTACCTCAACAACCCGAAGGCGACGGCAGAGACGCTTGTCGACGGTTGGCTGCGTACCGGCGACGTTGCGGAACTCGACGAACACGGGAATGTGTACATCGTCGACCGCTTCAAGGAACTGATTAAGTACAAGGGCTACCAGGTTCCGCCGGCCGAGCTCGAGTCCGTGCTGCTCAGCCACCCGGATATTGCCGATGCCGCCTGCAGTGGTGTCGTTCGCTCCGACGGCGAGGAGATTCCTAAGGCTTACGTCGTCATCAAGGCGGGCGAGCAGGTGACTGAAGACGAGATTATGGACTACGTCGCCGACCGCGTCGCACCGTACAAGAAGGTGCGAGCAGTCGAGTTCATGGATGAAATCCCGAAGTCGGCGACGGGCAAGATTCTGCGCAAGGATCTCAAGGCCATGGAGGCAGCACGCGCTCAGTCGTGAGTTACTGCCCCAGGGGTCACCGCCACGGTGACTGAACCGGGAGCAATCTCGGTAAACCCGGCATCCTGAACCTCAACCGCGCGGAGCTCTGGCGCTGGCCACTGCTCCCGCGGTACTTCTTTCACATCTAACGCATAACCACTTTGCGCCCACGCCCAAGCGTCCTCGACCGACAGACTGGCCGCATAGAGCATTGAGCCGTGTCCAACTTGCGCGGCCACCTTTCCTACGGACATATTCAGGTTTTTGTCCACCCAAATCACTGGCGGAGCAAAGGTGTCAGCGCTCTCATGGTCGCCCGGGGCGCCGGGAGATGTGTTCTCCGGGTCGTCGTAAGGCAAATCGGTGCCGGAAATTTGTAGTTTGGCAATCTCCGGGTAGGTTTCGTCGACAGGAGTTGGCACTAGTGCGCGAGCTTGCGCGCCGTCGACGTCCACGGTGACACCCGGTGCAAGCTGAGCGCGTTGCCAGCCGATATTGCGAGCGCGACGTGTGAGCTTGCGGATGCGCGCACCGTACCAAGACGCCAGACCTTGTTGATAGGCAGAAGTGTCATCGCCTGCGCGTTCGTCCAGGCAACAAGCAACAACAGCCATCGCGGCAGCGCGGAGCAGCGCAGTGCGCGAGGGGCGTTCCTTCTTCGGAACCTCAAGCACAATAGCCATTGCCCACGGCACATCCTCGCCGTGGTCTTCCCTATCGGGTTGCGGCAGGAGGTTATGGGCGATACGGAACCACTCCGGTACCGATGATGCGTCCGTGACAGCTGGATTCTTGTGATCCTCGCGTTGCACTACTGCTCCAACGGCACGCGGCGGAAGGTGCCATCTTCGCGGTCGGCATCGTCGATTTCATCGCGGGAAATGCCCAGCATGAACAGAATCGAGTCCATGAATGGAACGTTGACGGACGTGTCAGCGATTTCCTTTAGCGCCGGCTTGGCATTGAAAGCAATACCAAGGCCTGCGACCGACAACATATCGATGTCATTGGCCCCATCGCCGACCGCAACGGTCTGATGCATCTGAAATCCCGACTCTGCGGCGAACGTCTTGAGGCTGCGGGCCTTCTCCTGCCTATCGACGACATCGCCGACCACGCGTCCAGTCAGCTTTCCGTCCTCGACCTCGAGGGTATTCGCCTTGTAAAAGTCCAGACCGAGATCCTTTGCCAGCGGCTCCAAGATCTGGATAAAGCCACCGGAGACAGCACCACACTTGTAACCGAGGCGCTTCAGCGTGCGGATCGTGGTGCGGGCGCCTGGAGTCAGCTCGATGGAGTTAGTGACTTCCTCTAGGACGCTGACCGGCAGGCCAGCCAGAGCCTTAACTCGCTCATGCAGTGACTCGGCGAAGTCCAGCTCACCGCGCATAGCGCGCTCTGTAACCGCTGCAACCTCCGCCTCGCGACCAGCGTGGGCGGCCAGCATCTCAATGACCTCACCGGTAATCAAAGTGGAGTCCACATCGAAGCAAATCAAGCGCTTGGATCGGCGCTGCAAACCTGCGCGTTCAATTGCGATGTCAATGTCCTGGTCCTGTGCAAGCTCGGCCAGCGCCTTACGCAGCGGAATGCCCGCACCCGGCTTCGGGTCCGGAATAGAGACAAGCAGCTCCAGGCCAGTAACTGGGTAGTCGGCAATACCGCGAATGGAATCGATGTTTGCACCGTAATCTGCGAGAGTACGGCCGATACGGGAAATATCCTCAGCATTGACCGGATTACCCAATACGACAAGTGCGTGGGTAGATCCATCGCTGCGCTCAATCGGGGCATCAAGCTGGAAACTGACTGTCATGCCGTGAGGCTTCAGTGTTTCAATGAGCCCCTCACGCAGAACGCCGACCTTCTCTTCTGTGACGCCAACAAGCGCACCGAGACTCAAATTAGAGCGGAACACCGACTGCTCCACATCAAGAATCTGAACTCCGTGGGCCGCGAGCACACGGAAGAAGGATGCCGAGACACCCGGGCGGTCTCGGCCAACAGCGGTAATAAGCACCGGAGCTAGTCCCGGTGCTAACGAAACCGACAAGGCATCGGTATCTGCGGACTGACTGGGAGAGGTAATTACCTGTTCATTCACCAATCCAGTATCGCATGAAGCCCCGGCAGAGTGCTCATCGCATTGCGGGATTCCGCACTTCAGTGGGTGGCCAGCGACAGGCGCTAGCCATCGCCTTGCTCTCTTGCCCTTCTGGCGCTCCCTGCGCCCCCCCCTGCTCTTACTGCGCTCTCTTACTGCCTCTTCCCTAGGAAAGACTCTCAAAGACAAGACTAAGGCCCCATCACGGAGAACCGTGATGGGGCCTTAGCTTCGCGTAGTTATTAACTCAGAGTTGCATCAGCCATGTAGCCACTAGCTCTTAGAGCTGACGACCAACGTGGGCCTCTGCGCGCTGACGCTCAACCATGTGCGGGTAGTGCAGCTCGAACGCCGGGCGCTCCGAGCGGATGCGCGGCATCGAGGTGAAGTTGTGGCGCGGCGGCGGGCAAGAAGTAGCCCACTCGAGGGAGTTACCGTAACCCCACGGGTCATCAACAGTGACGACCTCACCGTAGCGCCAGGACTTGAAGACGTTCCAGACAAACGGGATAACAGACAGACCCAGGATGAACGCACCAACGGTGGAGATCATGTTCAGGGTGGTGAAACCGTCAGTCTCGAGGTAGTCGGCGTAACGACGCGGCATACCCTCGTTACCCAGCCAGTGCTGGACCAGGAAGGTCAGGTTGAAGCCGATGAAGGTCAGCCAGAAGTGAACCTTTGCCAGCTTCTCGTCGAGCATACGACCAGTCATCTTCGGGAACCAGAAGTAAACGCCCGAGTAGGAAGCGAAGACCAGGGTACCGAACAGGGTGTAGTGGAAGTGCGCCACGACGAAGTAAGTATCAGAGACGTGGAAGTCCAGCGGTGGGGAAGCCAGCATAATACCGGTCAAACCACCGAACAGGAAGGTCACGATGAAGCCGAGAGCGAAAGTCATCGGAGCCTCGAAGGTCATGTGGCCACGCCACATGGTGCCCATCCAGTTGATGAACTTAACACCGGTCGGGACCGAAATCAGGAAGGTCATGAACGAGAAGAACGGAAGCAGAACGCCACCGGTCACGAACATGTGGTGTGCCCACACAGCCATGGACAGACCTGCAATAGACAGGGTTGCGAAGACCATACCTGCGTAGCCGAACAGCGGCTTACGGGAAAAGACCGGAACGACCTCGGTGATGATGCCCACGAACGGCAACAGCAGGACGTAGACCTCTGGGTGACCGAAGAACCAGAACAGGTGCTGCCACAGCATTGCGCCACCGTTTGCCGGGTCGTAAATGTGACCGCCCAGCTTACGGTCGTACAAAACACCAAGAGCAGCTGCAGTCAGAATCGGGAAGATCAGCAGAGCCAGGATCGAGGTAACCAGGATGTTCCAGGTGAAGATTGGCATACGGAACATGGTCATGCCTGGTGCACGGAGGCACAGGACAGTGGTGGTCATGTTAATGGCGGAAGCGATGGTACCGACACCACCAACACCGACACCGACAATCCACAGGTCAGAACCGACACCCGGAGAGTGAATCGGGTCAGACAGCGGGGAGTACATGGTCCAACCGAAGTCAGCAGCACCACCCGGGGTCAGGAAGCCCGACAGCATCAGAATGCCACCAATGGTGGTCAGCCAGAAGCCGAAAGCGTTCAGACGCGGGAAAGCCACGTCCGGAGCACCAATCTGAAGTGGCAGAATGTAGTTAGCAAAACCCCAAACAATCGGGGTACCGAACAGAAGCAGCATCACCGTGCCGTGCATGGTGAACATCTGGTTGAACTGCTCGTTAGAAAGGAACTGAAGTCCTGGGGCGAAGAGCTCAGCACGGATAAGCAGAGCCATCAGACCGCCGACAAAGAAGAACGAGAAGGACATAATGATGTACATGATGCCCAGCTTCTTGTGGTCGGTCGTGGTCAGCATTTCCCACGCCCAGCTGCCCTTACGCTCATGTCCGAACGGCTGCGGCCGTTCCGGCGCTACAACGCCATGATCTGGACGAGGCGCTACTGCAGTCATTCTTCCTCCTTACTACGCGAAGATTTCCTGTAACTCACTACAGGGATTTTAAGTTTTGTCCTTGTGAGAATAGTGCAGGCGAGTACGCGACGGCGAACCCACCTACCGCTATGTGCCAGATTCTAGTCTGAACCTTGGAAAAAGTTAAGGCTAAGGGATTTTCCGGCTCACTTCCCCACTCAGCTAAGCACACTATTAGTTTCCTGAGAATTGTCTTAACCTGGGCTAACGCCTATTTAGCAGGAACCGTCGAGGCTAGGACTACTACCCCCGTGTGTGTGCTGTCACCAGAGTGAGGCTCGATGCGGAATGTTCCCTACACCTGTGCTTTTAGAAGTCCCAGTCCTCATCCTCGGTTACTTCAGCCTTACCCATGACGTAGGAAGAGCCGGAACCCGAGAAGAAGTCGTGGTTTTCGTCAGCATTCGGCGACAGGGCCGACAGGATCGACGGCGAAACGCGAGTCTCGTCGGCCGGGAACATACCCTCATAGCCCAAGTTGTTCAGAGCCTTGTTGCCGTTGTAACGCAAGAAACGCTTGACATCCTCGGTCCAACCGAGTTCGTCGTACATCTCTTCGGTGTACTGAATCTCGTTGTCGTAGAGATCAAACATGAGGTCGAAGGTGTAATCCTTCAGCTCGTCACGTTCGGCCTGGGTCAGACGCTCCAGGTTGCGCTGGTACTTGTAACCGATGTAGTAACCGTGAACTGCCTCATCACGAATGATTAGGCGAATAATGTCCGCGGTGTTGGTCAGCTTGGCGTGGCTGGACCAGTACATCGGCAGGTAGAAGCCCGAGTAGAACAGGAAGGACTCCAGCAAAGTGGAAGCAACCTTCTTCTTCTGCGGATTATCGCCCTCGTAGTAGTCGAGGATAATCTTGGCCTTCTTCTGCAGGTACTCATTCTCCTCGCCCCAACGGAACGCATCCTGAATCTCAGGAGTCGACGCCAGCGTCTGGAAAATCGACGAGTAGCTCTTTGCGTGCACCGATTCCATGAAGGCGATATTGGTGTACACAGCTTCCTCGTGCGGAGTCAGCGCATCTGGAATGAGTGATACTGCACCTACCGTGCCCTGGATGGTGTCCAGCATGGTCAGACCAGTGAACACGCGCATCGTGGTGCGCTGCTCCAGTGCGTTGAGCGTATTCCAGCTCTTGATGTCATTCGACAGCGGCACCTTTTCCGGCAACCAGAAGTTACCGGTCAGACGATCCCAAACCTCGAGATCCTTATCATCAGGAATCGTGTTCCAGTCAATAGCCGCAACTGGGCATGCACGCGACTCTGGATTCTTCTCACGGTGGGCCGGAGTCGAGGGTGGGCAATCATCGAAACTCACGTGGAAACCTCTCCCTTTTTCATTGATATTGCCGTTTTTCGAACACACCTTATATATAAGGAACGTCCTTCACTCTTTACGAGTTCAAACAGCGACTGCAGCGGTGGCTATTCCAGCCTTGTCCCACTACAAAACGTCAGGCTCCCGATGAAAGGAGCCACTACCCTTAGCAGCTTACCCACACCCGCATTATTAAGCACGCGGCCTAGAAGAAATCGCCCCACTTGCCGAGTCTTGTTCCCGGTGCCCCTCCCCTAACCCCACGTCACACAAAGAACAAGGTGCTTGACGACGCAATGTCCGTCGTCAAGCACCAAGCGCAAGATGTTGCGCGAACCTAGGCGTGAACCTTCTCTCGGTTTTCCGCCGTGTCGTTGATGATGCGGTCGGAGATGACGTACACCAGCAAACCTACGACAGCCATGAGCGCGAGCAACCAAGCGATGGTAGCGGAGACCCCTTCTGCTTCAGACTGCGCGATGGAGAGGGTGCTGAAGAAGGCCGGTCGAGAATCAACAAGCATGGCCGTTAACGCGATGCCAACCGGTACGGCAATGTTGATCGTCAGATTGTAGAAACCGATTGCAACACCGGACTTGGCGGCAGGAATGTTCTGCAGTGCGGTCGCGACCAACGGCGCATACATGAGCGCGAACCCTGATGGGAACAGAATCATGGAGACGATAACCGTGGCAACACCGGCCCCCGGCAGCACTGCGGGGATGAGCAACGCCACGATGATGATGCTGATAGCCGCGACAATGGCCTGCTTCGAGGGCAGGAACTTGGCAACCTTGCCAGACATTACACCGACGATGACAGCGCAGAGGTAGCCCGGCGCGAGGATATAGGCAGCACCGTCGAGGTTGATGCCATAGAGCTCGTCGACCATATACGGCAACAGAATGGCCGAATACCCCAACTGGACCATGTAAACCACGAGCACAACAATCAGCGCGCAAACGTAGCGAGCATTGGTAAAGAACGACGGGCTGACCACGGCGTTGTCATGTGTCCGGATGTGCCAGACAAAGAGCGCGACGCCCAGCGCAGCGGCAACCAGCCACCACCATTGGAACTGCTGCATGAACAGCATCACCGCAGTGGCGATGACCGCGATGAGGAACAGGCCAAAGATATCCAGGTGACTCTTCTGCTGCTGCTCCTCCGGAACTGTCTTGATCAGGAACGGAATGGCAACTATCAGAATGAGCGAAATCAGGAACATAGCCGGCCAGGAAATGTAGGTAGCCACGATTCCCGAGGTCAACGTTCCAATCAGCAGCGCGGCTTGGAAGGCCGCGGTGGAAAAGCCGAGGTAGGTTTTCTGATCTTCTGGGCTTAGGTACTTGGTGACATAGATGACGTAGAGTGTCTCAGCCGCCGCCAGGCCGGCAGTTTGAATAATGCGGGCAGTAAGCACGATTGGCCATACTCCCTGGAAGAAATAACCCAGTAGAGAGCCCACGGCGACGAAGCCGATACCGACAATCATCAATTTGCGGATACTGATGCTGTCCGCCAATGCGGCGTACACCACCGCTCCAATGCCAATCAAGATACCGGCGAGTGTCGCCTGCAGACTGGCCGTGGAGACACTGAGGTCCAGAGATTCCGCAATCGGCTTGGTCATGAACTTAAAGCCATTGTCCAAGACCAAACAGAATACAAAGGAAAACAGCAAGACCGGGACTGCGGCCTTAGGGTTTGGCGCGGCAGCCTTGGACGCTGCGCTTTCACGGGGATTCACGTTCAAGCTGGTATTGCTGGCGGGATTGCTCATCGCACTGTACCTATTTCACACTTCAAGCCAATTGATTGCGGACCAGGACACTAGAGTCGAGCCAGCGGCAATGCCAGCTCCATCATCGTCGTGAAGGCCTTCTCACGTTCTTCCGGAGTGGTCTTTCCACCGGTGACGATGTTGTCCGACACAGTGAAGATTCCCATGGCCTCCACACCGGCCTCGGCGGCGGTGGCATAAAGGCCAGCAGATTCCATCTCCACCGCCAGCACACCCATGCGTGCCCAACGGTCGTTCACATCATCCTGGAAGTTGTAGAAAATATCGCTGGACAAGATGTTGCCGACGTGTGTAGTGATGCCCTGCTCGCGGGCACGATCGCGAACATCTTCAATCAGACGGAAAGATGCGGACGGGGCGAACGTTCCCGGCAAGTTGTACTGCGATAGAAAATTGGAGTCCGTCGATGCCGTCTGGCCGATAACCACGTCATACAGGTCCAGCTCCGGCTGCAACGCGCCGCAGGAACCGACGCGAATCAGCTTCTTGCAGCCGAAAACATGGATAAGTTCCCAGGAGTACAGCGAGATAGACGGAATGCCCATACCGGATCCCATGACGGACACTTCCTGCCCCTGGTAGGTGCCGGTAAAGCCCAACATGTTGCGAACTTTGTTGAACTGAACGACATCGTCCAAATAGGTCTCCGCAATGAACTTGGCACGCAGCGGGTCACCTGGCAACAAAATGGTTTCTGCAATCGGCGCACCCTTTGGGTTGATGTGTGGAGTGCTCTTACCAGTGGTATCGGACATGGCTTCCAGCCCCTTCCCCCACTAGCCGTGGGTGAAAATTATGCGAACATTGGTGTACCACTGCCCAGGTTAATTACCTGGATTACAACCGTCAATAGTGATATTTACATTTGTTCCCAATTGGGTGGAGTGACGAAAAAGGCGCGAGAATCTCCCGGCAAAACTCGGGGAAATTCTCGCGCCTTCAATGCGCTACAACTGAAGCACTAGATGCCTAGCCCTCAAGCACGCTTGCTTAAAGCATGCAGGATACGCAACCCTCGACCTCAGTACCCTCCAGCGCAACCTGACGCAGGCGGATGTAGTACAGAGTCTTAATACCCTTGCGCCATGCGTAAATCTGCGCACGGTTGAGGTCACGAGTGCTCACCGTGTCCTTGAAGAACAAGGTCAGCGACAGTCCCTGGTCAACATACTTGGTAGCGACCGCGTAAGTGTCAATGATCTTCTCGTAGCCGATTTCGTAGGCGTCCTGGAAGTACTCACGGTTGTCATTGTCCAAGTGCGGAGCCGGATAGTATACGCGACCGATCTTGCCCTCCTTGCGAATCTCAATCTGAGATGCAATCGGGTGAATCGACGAGGTCGAGTTGTTGATGTAGGAAATCGAACCGGTCGGCGGCACTGCCTGCAGGTTACGGTTGAACAGGCCGTACTCCATGACGTCGGCCTTCAGTTGCGCCCAGTCCTCAGCGTCCGGAATGTGCGCGGTGGAGTTCTCGAAGATCTCCTTGACGTGCTGAGTCTTCGGCTGGAACTCTGCCGGATCGAAGTTATCGAAGTACTTGCCGCTGGCGTAGTCAGAGTTCTCAAAGTTGACGAACTTCTGACCGCGCTCGCGAGCAATCTTGTTGGATGCGCGCAGGACTGCGTAGAGCACTGCTGCGAAGTAGGCGTTGGTGAAGTCCAGGCCCTCTTCCGAGCCGTACATAATCTTCTCGCGGCCAAGGTAGCCGTGCAGGTTCATCTGCCCCAGGCCGATGGCGTGAGATCCGTCGTTGCCCTTGCGAATCGATGGCACCGAGTCAATAGAAGTCTGCTCACTGACCGCAGTCAGGCCACGGATGGCAGTCTCGACAGTGCGACCAAAGTCCGGCGAGTCCATGGTCATCGCAATATTCAGCGAACCGAGGTTACAGGAAATGTCCTCACCCACGTGCTCGTAGGACAGGTCCGCATTGTAGGTCGACGGGGTGTTGACCTGCAGAATCTCCGAGCAGAGGTTCGACATGTTAATGCGGCCCTCAATCGGGTTCGCGCGGTTAACCGTGTCCTCGAACATGATGTACGGGTAGCCGGACTCAAACTGAATCTCAGCGATGGTCTGGAAGAACTGACGCGCGTTGATCTTCTGCTTACGAATACGCGGGTCCTCGACCATATCCGCGTAATTCTCGGTGATGCTAATGTCCGCGAACGGCTTACCGTAGACACGCTCGACATCGTACGGGCTGAAGAGGTACATGTCGTCGTTACGCTTGGCCAGCTCGAACGTGATGTCCGGAATGACAACGCCGAGCGACAGCGACTTGATGCGAATCTTCTCGTCCGCGTTCTCACGCTTGGTATCCAGGAAGCGCATGATGTCCGGGTGGTGCGCGTGCAGGTAGACAGCGCCTGCTCCCTGGCGAGCACCCAGCTGGTTAGCGTAGGAGAAGGAGTCCTCCAGCAGCTTCATAACCGGGATGACACCGGAAGACTGATTCTCGATGTGCTTAATCGGAGCGCCCTGTTCACGCAGGTTGCTCAGCAGCAGCGCCACACCACCGCCGCGCTTGGACAGCTGCAGCGAGGAGTTGATGGCGCGGCCAATGGACTCCATGTTGTCCTCGATACGCAGCAGGAAGCAGCTCACCGGCTCGCCGCGCTGGGCCTTACCGGAGTTGAGGAATGTAGGAGTAGCAGGCTGGAAGCGTCCGGCGATGATCTCATCAACCAGGTGCTGCGCGAGCCCCAAGTCGCCGTCGGCAAGCGTAAGAGCAACCATGCACACACGGTCTTCGTAGCGCTCCAAGTAACGCTTGCCGTCGAAAGTCTTCAGCGTGTACGAGGTGTAGTACTTGTAAGCACCCAGGAAAGTCTGAAAACGGAACTTGTGGGCGTAGGCCTGCTTGAACAGCGCCTTGACGTCCTCAAATTCGTACTTCTCCAGAACCTCAGCCTCGTAGTAATGGTTCTCTACCAGGTAATCGAGCTTCTCCCGCAAGTTATGGAAGAACACAGTGTTCTGATTGACATGCTGCAAGAAGAACTGTCGCGCAGCCATGCGGTCCTTATCGAACTGAATCTTGCCGTCTTCACCGTACAGATTCAGCAGCGCATTGAGCGCGTGGTAATCCAGCTTGTCCTCACCCACCGGCTCCGCGACCTGCTTGCCCATTTCCGACACGTTGACTCCTTTAATATTCATTTGCCTGCACAGGGTCTGTTCCAACACTGCCCAGAGCAATCCAATCTAGCTATTTTCCTCGCACACCGCTTTACGACGGCTTCCGCGAGCGTATCCATCCGGTTGTCCTCAGTGCCCCTTCCCTCGACACTGAGGCTTGCCAACTTAGGCGCTGGCTCTAGCGTGGAAGAACTCCTCTAGCCCTTCTCGGACTCGCCGCACATCGTGGTCGGTTCCCATCAGCTCGAAGCGATATAGATATGGAACCTTGCACTTGTAGGAGATGACATCCCCTGCTTTACAGAAGTCCTCACCGAAGTTGAGATTGCCGGCAGCAATCACACCTCGGATGAAAGAGCGGTTGTGCTCATTATTAAGAAATTTGATGACCTGCGGAGGAACTGGCCTTGAGTTACCACCGCTGATGGAAACGCCACCACCATAAGTCGGACAAATGAGGACATAGGGCTCATCGACGATAAGCTCCGGCTCATTACGACGGATGGGAATGCGGGCATTTTTGATACCTAGCTTTTCAACAAACTTGTGTGTATTCCCCGTCGCCGAGGAGAAATACACCACCAGCATGAGAGCTTCACCCTTTACATCGCAAACCCCCGCAATCTTCGCTTCCCGGGTGGTCAACGAAATCTGCGGAGAGGTGTGTGATTCTTACGCTGCCTGGAGAGCCTTGATGCGATCCGGACGGAAACCCGACCAGGTCTCAGTGCCAGTGTCAACGACCGGCGCCTGGAGGTGACCGAGAGCCATGACGTAGTCCCGAGCCTCATCGTCCATGGTGATGTCGACGATATCGTAGGCAATTCCAGCCTTATCGAGGGCACGAGTGGTAGCGCGGCACTGGACACATGCAGGCTTGCTGTAAACGGTAACCATGACTCTCACAAACTTTCTGGCTTTGGGTAAGACCAATGAATCGGATCGACTTCGTACAAACAACGGAAGCGGCCGAGGAATCAGCGGATTGGTTGAATGACCGAAAGCTCCCAGGGTTCATGAGAAACCGAGTACGGGTGGCAGACAGGTCCTTTTAGCTCTCCTTGGCTCGACATCGAAAACACTACACTTGGTGCCTAGAAAACTCTAGTCATACTAGATGTAGTACTCACAACCATGGTATTCCCTGTTCGGAGATCTCTGGCGCACAAGATGTTGTACACAGACGCACCACAACCTTGTAATTTCACGCTAAAAATTCTAGAAAATCGTAGAAAAACAACTATCGGTGGATTTTGGTTAAACCAATTACTGCATGACGCCCCGCAGCCGACCGCACCGATTCCAGGCGCCGCAGTGTCCCCGCCCTGCCTTTGTCCCTCCCCTACCCAACTTCGGATTCCGCAGCGATCTCAAAAATCGCGGGCTGCACATATGAACACGGGCTGCACATATGAAACTGTGCGAGTTTATGACACTTTCAAGCCAATTTTCGGGCGGTAGGGTCAGGCGGTCATTGCATC
>NZ_KV799339.1:0-988 GCF_001809925.1 Corynebacterium sp. HMSC064H12
GGGGGTTGCAGGTAGGTAAACAGCAGGTCTCTGCGGTGCAGAGATAGCAATGATTGATAGGCCGCTCGGACGCGTTGGTGGGTGTAGACCTTGGTGTAGGCGCCGGTAACGGGGTCTTTGATGGTGGTTTTCTCGTTCATCCATTCCCGGTAGGTGTGGTCGAATTCGTGCAGGTGGGCGACCCATGTGGATGCTTGGTCAAGGTCGGTGATGCGAGTGAGTTTCAGGGCTAGGCGGTAGAGGGTTTTGCCGGCATCGGTGCGGGGGTTGCTGGTGGTGTGGCGGCGGACTGTTCGTTGGGCGTGGACGAGGCAGCGTTGGATGCGTGTTGTTGGCCAGCAGTGGTGGATGGCTGATTGGGCCCCTTGTCCGCCGTCTGTGACTGCGATTAGTGGTGCGGCAATGGGGCGTAGGAGTTCGGTGTAGGCGGCGGTGGTTTCGTGTCTGGCCCAGGTCCAGTTGATGACGTGGGTTTTACTGGCTGCGATCAGGAGGCATCCGGACTTTAGATAGGTCGCGTCGAGGAAGATTTGGTCATGGATGCGGAATGAGTCGATGGTGGGTGTGGGGATGATCCACCAGCACCATCGGAATCGGTGGTGCATGGTTTGCCTGGTTACGCCATGGTGTGCGGCGAAGGTGGTTAGAGATTGGGTGCCGGTGGCCCATTGGATGAACAAAGCCATGGTGGCGGTGTTTTTGTTGTGGGTTTGGGTGTTGCGGGTAAAGGAGTGTCCGCAGTGGGTGCAGCGCCAACGGGTGGTTGATTTGCTGGTGGTGCCGTTTTTCTTTGTGTTGTTGCCGCATAGTGGGCAGCTGGGGCGGTTGGTGGTCATCCTTTAATCCAACCGGTGTGCGGTTAGCACAAATGTGGCCGGAGGTGCGGGATGGTGTGGGTAATAGCTTTCGGGGAGCTATTCTTTGGTGATTTGTGGTGTGTGGTCTGGGGTTATGGTGGCATGCGGACACACTTTTCTTTACTTAACCC
>NZ_KV799340.1:0-203 GCF_001809925.1 Corynebacterium sp. HMSC064H12
TGGCCTATGGTGTAATTGGCAACACAACGGTTTCTGGTACCGTCATTCTAGGTTCGAGTCCTGGTAGGCCAGCGGAATTCGCTTGCTTAACTAACTTGATTAGTTGAGTTGAATTCAGTTCTAAGCCCCGTTCGTCTAGCGGCCTAGGACGCCGCCCTCTCACGGCGGTAACACGGGTTCAAATCCCGTACGGGGTACAAAGT
>NZ_KV799341.1:0-36264 GCF_001809925.1 Corynebacterium sp. HMSC064H12
TGAAAGTCAGACACACTTTTTGCTACTTAACCCGGATTTGCAGTATATGCCGGGGGCTGCGGGGAGGCGGGGAACTGTCATGAATGCTGTCATGAATGCTGTCACGAAACTGGTGACGAATCCGTGGTGGCAGTGCGCTGATTAGTGTGGCAGTTTTTCGCTGAACGGTGCGGCGAGCGCTAGCAGTGTGACTTTTTGCGTGGGCCTGTAGTAGGCTGTCTTCACGGATCCCATGTGGCGTCCATCTCGTGAACTCCCCCAGGGCAGGAATGCAGCAAGGGTCAGCGAGCTCTGACGGGTGCGTGGGGTCCCCTTTTTTTATCCCCGGCGTTCTTCTGGCACTTATGGCTAGGTTTCGGGCACTTGTCGGCGGTTTCCTGTGACCTATCGATGTTTTTTCGGCACTTATCCCCGCGATATTGGCCAGGCCATTTCACCTATCGATGAGCTATTCACTTATGGCCACGCTGCAGCGCATCGATAGGTGAATACCTTGGCCACAAGTGGTCGCGTTCGCTGGTCTGGAAGAATACTGTGCATGAGCGATGCAGACGACACGCGAGTACCACCACAGACAACACGAGAACCGCTAGAAACACCAGAACCACCCGAAACCCGAGAAACCCCAGCCCCAATGGGCGTGTGGGACTCCTTCCGGTTCGCAGTTTCTTCACCGAAGCGCCTGCGCACCGAGCTGCTGGCCGGGGCGGCGGTGTCGTTCGCGCTGATTCCCGAGGTGATTTCGTTTTCCATCTTGGCGGGCGTGGACCCGGCGGTGGGGCTGTTTAGCTCGGTGATTATGGCCATTGTGATTGCCTTTACGGGTGGCCGCCCGGCCATGATTACTGCTGCCGCTGGTTCGGTTGCGCTCGTCGTCGCGCCGTTGTCGCGGACGTACGGGATGGATTACCTCATTCCAACGGTGCTGCTCGCGGGTGTGTTGCAGATTGCTTTTGCGGCGCTGGGTATCGCTAAGCTGCAGCGTTTCATTCCGCGCGCGGTCATGATTGGTTTTGTTAACGCGCTGGGTATCCTCATTTTCACTGCGCAGCTCGAGCATCTCATCGATGTGCCCTGGTTAGTGTATCCGCTGGTCGCTCTGGGTATTGCGATTATGGTGTTCCTGCCCCGCGTGTTCACCGCGATTCCGGCTCCGCTGGTAACGGTGCTCGTCGTCACGCTTGTTGCGGTGTTGGCGGATTGGCGCGTGCCGAACGTGAGCGATATGGGCGAGCTCCCGGAATCCCTCCCGCAGCTGCTAATCCCGAATGTGCCCCTGACCTGGGAGACTCTGCAGCTGATTGCGCCGTATTCGGTGGGCGTGGCGATTGTCGGCATCATGGAATCGCTGATGACGGCGAAGCTCGTGGACGACATCACGGATACGCATTCGGACAAGACCCGCGAGACGTGGGGGCTGGGTGTGGCGAACATCGCGGGCGGTTTCTTCGGCGGTATCGCTGGCTGCGCGATGATTGGTCAGACGATGGTGGGTGTGAAGGAATCGTCGGGACGCACTCGCTTGACGACGCTCTTTTCCGGTGTCTTCCTGCTCATTCTGGTCCTTCTGCTCAGTTCTGCAGTTGGAGTGATTCCGATGGCGGCGCTGGTTGCGGTGATGGTCGTGGTGTCGGTGGACACGGTCGATTGGCGCTCGATCTCCCCTCGGACGTTGCGCCTGATGCCGCGTTCGGAGACGGCGGTGATGCTGGTGACGGTCATCGCTACGCTGGCGACGGATAACCTTGCCATCGGTGTGGTTTCGGGCGTGGTTGTGGCATCACTGATGTTCGCGCGCCGTGTCGCTCACCTGGTCAGGATCGAAGTGCTTGACGACGACCCCAGCGCCCACTCCCGGACGTACAAGGTGCGGGGTCAGCTGTTCTTCGCCTCCAGTAACGACCTGGTGTACCAGTTCGACTACACCGATCCTGCACAGCGCATTGTCATCGATATGTCGGAGGCTGAGATTTGGGATGCCTCCACAGTGGCGGCATTGGATTCGGTGCGGGTCAAGTTTGCTGACCGGGGCAAAGAGGTAGAGATTATCGGCTTGGAGGGGCCGAGTAAGCAGCGTCTGGATGCGCTGTCGGGGAAGTTGTAGAAATCCCAATCCGGGGTATGCCTTACACTTGGTTGCAAAGCCGGATGCGGCGCGGGGAAAAAGTTTTCCGTGCCAGTTTTGTCAGGTTTTAACTTATGTCCGATACCTGGGAGGGTGCGTACACCATGGCCGTGGATTCCTTCGATGTTCAGCAGTTGGCGGCACACAAGGATGAGTTTGCGAAGGCATATGAGGAACTGAAATCCCGTAACCTCGCACTGAATTTGACTCGTGGTAAGCCGTCGTCGGAGCAGCTTGATTTCGCAAACGCCCTGCTGGGGCTCCCAGCGCCGGATTACATTTCGGCTTCTGGGGAGGACGTCCGCAATTACGGCAACGCCAAGGGCATTACTGATATCCGCGCTATCTGGGCGGAACTGCTGGATCTGCCGGTGGAAAACGTCCTGGCACAGGATGCTTCCAGCCTGAACATCCAGTTTGACCTGATTTCGTGGGCTATGCAGTTCGGCAACGTGGACTCGGAGCGCCCGTGGAACGAGGAGCCGGTGCTGAAGTGGCTGTGCCCGGTTCCGGGGTATGACCGGCACTTTTCCATTACGCAGCACTTTGGTATTGAGATGATCCAGGTGCCGCTGAACGAAGACGGTCCGGATATGGATGTCGTGGAGAAGCTGGTTGCCTCCGATCCGCAGATTAAGGGCATGTGGAATGTCCCGATGTTCTCCAACCCGACGGGCGTGACCTACAGCGCTGAGGTCTGCCGCCGTCTGGTTGAAATGGAGACTGCCGCTCCGGATTTCCGTCTGATGTGGGATAACGCCTACATGGTTCACACGCTGACGGATGAGTTCCCGGAGGTTCACAACGTCATTAAGTGGGCGGAAGAGGCCGGTAACCCGAACCGCGTGTGGGCTTTCGGCTCGACTTCGAAGATCACCTTCGCAGGCGCTGGCATTGCTTTCTACGCTTCCTCGGACGCCAACTTGGAGGATTACCTCAAGCACGCTGGTATCCGCGGCATTGGCCCGAACAAGGTCAACCAGCTGGCTCATGCCAAGTTCTTCGGTGACGCGGAGGGCGTGCGTGAGCAGATGCGCCGTCATGCCGGTTCGCTGGCTCCGAAGTTTGAGAAGGTTCTGCAGATTCTGGATGAGCGCCTGACGGAGTACGGCGTGGCAGAGTGGTCGAAGCCGACCGGCGGTTACTTCATCAACCTCGACGTGGTTGATGGCACTGCTCGTCGCGTGGTGGAGCTGGCTAAGGAGGCCGGCATTGCGCTGACCGGTTCTGGTTCTTCCTTCCCGCTGAAGCAGGATCCGAATGATCGCAATATCCGCCTGGCACCGTCGCTGCCTCCGATGGAGGAGCTCGAGGTTGCTATGGATGGCGTCGCTACCTGTGTGCTGCTCGCCGCCGCTGAGAAGGCGACTGCGTAGGCCAAGTAAGCCAGGTAGGTCGGGATAGGACTATATGAACTTCGAAGAGACGAAGTTTTGGATCTCCGGGCTTTTCCCCGGAGAACCCCAGGTCGGCGAGTATGTGACGGAGCTGCCGGCCAGTGGTCGGCACGGGCAGGAACACGATTCGGCTCCGCTTCGGGTCGCTGAGTTCTCGCTTTACGACGGGCCGGACGGCCAAGCGAACGAGCGTCGTCCGGAAACGGCAGCCGCCACCGTGGAGTTGGGCCGCAACTACTGTGGCCTGACCGGCGCAGCAAAGACGGATATCCGCGTGGAGCTCTTCTCCGTCGCATACGCTGATTTTCCCGTGGCCACCATGGTCGCGGCCGCGGGAGCGCTGGTGGAGGAAGAGCCGGAGTTCCTGTCGCCAATTCCGGGCCGTGTCATTCCGAATGCGGTGCGGCTGGCGGCCGATCAGGTGGCCGAGGTAGGGGAGTCGTCGTCAAGCACTGCCTTTACCGTGGCGCACGTGCTGTGCACGGTGCCGTACGTGTGGAGCGACGGGGTGCCGAATGTGTCCGAGATGCCGGGCAAGATCAGCCTGCATGAGGGTGATGTGGAGTCCCCGCAGGGACGCATGACCACGATGACGCAACTGGTGCCAATTACGGATGCGGAGCTGGTGTTTTATGAGCAGCAGGGGCCGCAGGCGCTGATGCAGAAGTTGGCCGAAGTAGATGCTGACCTGCGGGATTGGTGCCGTGAGTCGGTTGTTTCCCAGGAGGGTTCGAACTAGCCGATCCGGGGTGGAAGGTAGGCTGAGCACGTGGCTCTGTATAGGAAGTATCGTCCGGCATCGTTCGCCGAAGTGGTGGGGCAGCGGCACGTAACTGACCCGCTGTCGGCGGCGTTGGAATCTCGGGATGCGCAGGGGCGTCCCAACCGCATTAACCATGCGTATTTGTTCTCCGGGCCGCGTGGCTGTGGCAAGACCTCGTCGGCGCGCATTATGGCGCGCAGTTTGAACTGTGCGGAGGGGCCGACGGCCACACCGTGTGGCCAGTGTGCGTCGTGTCGTGCGCTAGCGCCGGGCGGTCCGGGCAATTTGGACGTTATTGAGCTGGACGCGGCTTCCCACAATGGTGTGGAAGATATGCGTGAGCTGCGGGAAAAGGCTATCTTCCAGCCGGCGGAGTCGCGCTATCGCATCTTCATTATTGACGAGGCGCATATGATTACCGCTTCGGGTTTCAATGCGCTTTTGAAGATTGTGGAGGAGCCGCCGGAGCACCTCATCTTCATTTTTGCGACCACGGAGCCGGAGCGTGTGCTGCCGACGATTCGCTCGCGTACACACCACTATCCGTTCCGGCTTTTGACCCCGCCGGATATGTGCGGGCTGCTTGAGCGTGTGGTCACGGCCGAGGGTGTGCGGGTAGAGCCGGACGTGTATCCGCTGGTCATCCAGGCCGGTGGCGGTTCGCCGCGTGACTCGCTGTCGGTTATGGATCAGCTCATTGCTGGTTCCGGCACCGATGGTGTGGATTATGAGACTTCTGCGGCCATTCTCGGTGTCACTGACAGCGTAATCATCACGGATGCGATTGAGGCGCTGGCGGCAGGCGATCGCGCGGCCATGTTTAGCGTGGTCGGGCGTGTGATTATGTCGGGCCAGGATCCGGCTCGGTTTGCCTCGGATCTGCTTGGCCGAGTGCGTGATTTGCTGGTGCTGTCCGCAGTGCCGAACGCGCTGGAGCAGGGGCTTGTAGAGATTCCGGAGAGCCAAATCGACGGCGTCCTGGAGCAGGCCGGGACAATTCCCCCGGCTACCCTGACGCGCTTCACGCAGGTGCTCTCTGACGGCCTGCGTCACTTCCGCGGCGTGACTTCGCCGCGTCTGCTGCTCGAGGTCCTGTGCGCGCGCATGCTCCTGCCCGCCACCGAAGACTCCGTGGAGTCGCTGCTGCAGCGCGTAGAGGCGTTGGAACACGGCAGGCCCGCGCTTGCCGACGGCTCGGGGGCCGCAACCCCCGCATCGGCACCGGTGTCTTCCGATGCGGGGCCGGGGTCGGGTGCGGCTGAGGCCGATGCTTCGCCGATGCAGTCTGGCCAGTCGGCTCGTGAGGCATGGCGCCAGCGGAATGCCCAGCGTAAGAAGGGTGCGCAGACCCAGGGCAGTCGTGCTGGGCAGGCAGCGCCAGCGCAGACACCGTCGCAGCCTCAGTCCCAGCCTGAACCTGTTCAGCAGCAGCCTGCACCAGCGGCAGCGGCACCGGTGTCGCAGGAGTCGGTGACTGAGCCGCAGCCTGCACCAGAAGCACCTACTGCGACCGCTGAACAGCCTGAACAGCCTGAACAGCCTGAACAGCCTACGCAGGCCGAATCAGTTGAACAGCCTCAGCAGGCCGAACAACCGCAGCAGTCTGAACCGGCTGAGCAGCCGATGTCCGAGGAAGAAGCTCAGGCGGAGAAGATTCGTGAGTTCCGTCGGAAGATGGCGGAGCATGCCCGCATCAGCGAGCAGCAGACTCGGGCGCAGCTTGCGCAGGAGCGTGAGCAGCAAACCCGCGAGCGTGAGGGGGAAGGCGGCTCGATGTCGATTGTCGAGGAAGAGCCAGTTGTCTCTGCCTCGACAGCTCACTCTGAACAGCCAACTCAGGCCCCACAGCCGGAGCAACCAGCACAGCCGGAGCCCGAACCTGCACCCGCCGGTATCGAGCAAATCCGCGAGCACTGGCAGGACATCCTTGCGGCTGTCGACGGACAGCATGCGTTCCCCATTCGCGTGCTGGCCGAGCAGGCGGTACCGCTCGATGTCGAAAACGACACGCTCGTCATTGGACACAGCACAGGAGCGCTCGCTACCAGGCTCAATACGCCTGATTACGCTCAGGCACTGTCCGCTGCAGTGAAGCAGGTGACGGGCTTCAACGGCCAGGTGCACTGTGTCGTCGGTACGCGCCCGCGCGCACCGCGTTCAACAGCTACTAATGGTGGTTCCGGGGAGGATGATTCGTCGTCAAGAGGTTCGTCCTCGCCGAACGACACCGCCCCTGCACCGACACCAGCAGCACCAGCGCAACCAGAGACATCTGAGCAGCAGGTACAGCAGCCGCAGCCAGGCCCGCAGCGGTCGTCGGCATACGCATCCGTTGTTGAGCGCCGTGCCAAAATCGAAGCCGCCAAGCGTGCTGTGATGGGACAGCAGGCAGGCCACGACCAGCCGGCACAGCCACATCAGCCAAGCCAACCAAGCCAGCCAGCTCAACCGAACCCGAACCCGGCCCAGCAACAACCGCAGCAGCCAAATCAGCCGCAGTCATTCCTGCGCGCGGCCCAGGCCAATGCGCAAGCAAACGCTCAAGCAAACGCCCAGGCCCAGGCCAATCAGGATTCGGGCTTCGGCGGCGTCCCGCTGCCACCAGAGCCGATGGAGGAGTTCGCTCCACCAGAGGGCGCAGAGGGCACAGAGAGCTACAGTTCGCGCAACCCGTCCAACTACAACTCCAACGCCAACACCAACTACAACCCGGTTCCCCAAACCCCGCAGGACAACAACTACGAAGAGGACACCTCCGAGTATTTCGAGGCCGCGAACGAGGTCGGGTCTCTCGATCACCGCTCGCTAAAGGACGTGGTCATGGAGATGCTGGAAAAGGAGCTGGGAGCCAAACCGCTGGAAGACCGCTAGAGCCGTTAGAATGGGGCGGCGATGCGCGTCGTAAAGCATGGGCGATGAGCCTTAGAAGCGTGCGCGTAACTACAAATCAGCACGTAAAGATCACAATAGTTAGGAACATTAATTATGACTCAGCCAGATATGAACGCAATTCTGCAGCAGGCACAGCAGATGCAGGCGCAGCTGCAGGCAGCACAGCAGGAGATCGTCGCTTCCACCATCGTCGGTGAGGCCGGCGGCGGTCTGGTCAAGGTGACTATGCAGGGCTCGGGCGAGGTCACGGACATCGCCATTGATCCGAAGGTCGTTGACCCGGAGGACGTCGACGGGCTGCAGGACCTGGTTCTCGCTGCTTTCCAGGACGCTACCGCTAAGGTGCAGTCGCTGGCAGAGCAGAAGATGGGCCCGCTGTCCCAGGGCTTCGACGGTCTCGGTGGCCTCGGTTTCTAAATTAGCTTTTCAGACCAGTAATTGTAGGTAATTATCATTGTTCGAAGGACCACTCCAAGATCTCATTGATGAGTTCTCGCGCCTGCCGGGCATCGGCCCGAAGTCAGCTCAGCGTATCGCTTTCTACCTGATGAAGGCGGAGCCGGAGGACATCGGGCGACTCCAATCCGCGCTGGGTCGGGTGCGCGAGGGTGTGCAATTCTGCCGGGTCTGCGGC
Organism: Corynebacterium sp. HMSC064H12; assembly: GCF_001809925.1. Lineage (NCBI taxonomy): Bacteria > Bacillati > Actinomycetota > Actinomycetes > Mycobacteriales > Corynebacteriaceae > Corynebacterium > Corynebacterium sp. HMSC064H12. The sequence goes on from NZ_KV799341.1 coordinate 7,812, forward strand.
AATATTTCGGAAACCGATGTGTGCCAGTACTGCTCGGACACACGTCGCGACCGCGGTTTGGTGTGCGTCGTTGAAGAGGCGCGCGATATCCAGGCCATCGAGCGCACGGGGGAGTACAACGGTCGCTACCACGTGCTCGGCGGGGCGCTCGATCCGCTCGGCGGCATCGGTCCGAACGAGCTCAATATCCGCACGCTGCTGCAACGTATCGCAGGCGTGCTTGACGACGTCGACGAGACCCAACCCCCAGAAATCCACGAGGTCATCATCGCGACTGACCCCAACACCGAGGGCGAAGCCACCGCCACCTATTTGGCCCGGCTGCTGCGGGACTTCCCGGATCTCGAGGTCACTCGGTTGGCCTCCGGCATGCCACTGGGCGGGGACCTGGAGTTCGTCGATGAACTCACCCTGTCCCGCGCGCTGACGGGCCGGCTGAAGGTCTAAGGCCTCCAACCGGCCGCGCGCGAAACTACAAAACTAGCGCTCGCTCTTCGGACGCGGCTTGGACAGGATGCGCTCTTCGCGCAGCTTATCCACGACCTCGAGGTCTAGCGGAGCCAGGCTCGACAGGTCCTGGTTGGTAGCGCGGGCCAGCAAAAGATCAGCCAGCTGCGGATTGCGAGCCAACACAGGTCCGTGCAGGTAGGTACAGATAATCGAACCCTGCACCGCGCCTTCGGCGCCACCGGTCGGTGTGAGTGCAGAAACATCCACTCCCGGAGCAATCCCGGAGTCCGCCTGCTCCACTTCCGGGCCGGTATTGCCCACGCCACGGACAACCCGACCAAGCGGCTTCGCATCGGCACCCAGGGTCGTGCGACCCATGTGGTTTTCGAAGCCAGTCAATGGGCTGGCGTCGACGTCGTCAAGCAAACCGTTCGTGGGATCGACGAGCGTGCAGATTTCGCCGATCGCGCGCGACTCGAGTGAATCAGTGGTGCAGTCGACAAGGCCGAGACCTGCGACGTCGCGTCCGCCCGCGCGGAAGGAATTGCCGAAGATCTGGAAGCCCGCGCAAATCGCGAGGATCTGCTTCCCAGCCTCGGCTGCCTTTTTGATGCCGCCGTCGTTGATCAGATGCTCCACCGCGATGGTTTGTGCGACGTCCTCGCCGCCGCCGACGGTGTAGATATCCAGGTCGGTGGGGACGGCATCGCCCAGCTTGATCGGGACAATCTCGGCGTCAATCCCACGCATCCGCGCGCGTTGCCGCAGCACCAGCGCATTTCCGTCATCGCCGTAGGTGCCCAGCACGTCCGGGAGGATCAGGCCGATAGACAGCTCGCTCATTTACTTTTCCTCCTGTGCTCGTTCGATGTCGCGCTTCAAATCGCGGAAGGCGGTGTAGTTCGCCAGCACCTCAACTCGGGTAACGCTTGACGACGACCCCCGCGTCTCACACGACCGGATCGCCTGCAGCGGATTTGCGACCAACCTCGCATCGATGCCCGCATACAGCAACCGCACCGCGAGGTCAGTCCCGCGTTCGCCCGCGGATAACACATCCATGCCGTCGAAGTCCTCGAAGCGGACATCCCACAGCCAGGACAGGTCCTCGCCGTCAGCGACGTGACCGTTGACTGCGATGACCACTGCATCTGCGGTGCGGTCGACCATGGACAGCGCCTCCTGCCAGCCGGCCGGGTTCTTGGCCAGTAGCATGCGCACGTGCTTCTCGGCGCCCTTGTCATCCCGAACAACCATGGTGGAGTAGCGACCCGCAACGTTGTCGACGGTCTCGGTGGCCCGGAGGGATTTCTCCAGGTCCGCGCCCATATCGACAGCGCCCGCGATCGCCAAGGTGGCGTTGCCGCGGTTGGCGTTGCCCGGCAGCGTGAGGTTCATTGGCAGGGTGTCGCCAGCAGGCGTGATGACTCCCTCCGCAGTGATGCGGTAGTCCGGCTCTGGCCGCTTGAACTCCGAGCCGTCCGGGAGTGGCTTCACGGCGTACCAGTTGTGGCCGTCCTGGATGATGGGGCCGCCGGTGCGCGGGGAAGAGGTGGCATCGTTGGTCCAGCCACCGCCCGCGGAGACCCAAATAACCTTCTTGGCATCCCACGCAGCCGACGCGATGAGTGGGTCGTCGCAGTTGGCGATGACCGTCGCCTGCGGGTTAGCGTCCACCGCAGCGCGGAGTGTGGCCTCAATCTTGTTGATCTCGCCGACGCGGTCGAGCTGGTCGCGGGAAAGGTTCAGCAGCACCAGGACCTGCGGTTTCAGGTCCTCTGCGATGTGCGGGACGTGCAGCTCATCGACCTCCAGGACCAGGCTGTCCGCATCGGGAGTGGCGAGCAGCGCGGAGATAATACCCGCGTCCATGTTGTCGCCGCCCTCGTTGGTGGCCACGTTGTGGCCAGCGGCGCGCATGGCGGCCGCGAACATACGGGTGGTGGTGGACTTGCCGTTGGTGCCAGTGATGATCGCGGCCGGGCGTCCCTTGCCGAGGGAAGCCAGAATGCGCGGGTCAATCTTCTGCGCAATCAGGCCACCAATCATGCCACCCGCGCCGCGACCGGACTTCCGGGAGGCCCAGGTGGCGGCGTGAGCGGCGGATGTGGCGAGGCCGGCGCGCAGGCGGGCGCCGGTGCCGCGCAGGCCACGAGAACTATTCGAGTCGCGGGAGCCACTCGAAGCAGTACCGTGCGGGCTGGCATCCGCGCTATCAGCGGAATGCGATTGCGGAGAGGTGCCATTTGTCATGTGTGTAAATATTACGCGCACGAAAGGGCTAGGCCTAAGAAGCAGGCCTGTGAGGCCTGATGGGATTTGTGGGAGGTCTCCCTGCGGAGCCTTGAAATCTGAACTTTGAGGTGATTGCGATCATGTTGATCTTCGGGGATTAGGCGGTCATGCGGCGGAAGAGAGGAAGGAGATTACCGAGGTGAGAAAGCGTATTTGAGGAATCGAATTCAAGCACTGAATCAAAGAATTATTGTTTTGATTCATGTGTTGCCCTATACTGTCCACTAGCAGATAAGGGGGAAGAGGTATGGCTAATACAGAAAGCAACTTCTTCGGCGCGCGCTTGCATCAGTTGCGCACAAATCGTGGCATGACCACACGTGATTTGGCTGACGCCACCGATGGTGTGGTGTCGCAATCTGCAGTCAGTCGCCTGGAAAATGGCAAGGCGACTTACTCACTTGAGCAGGTTATGGCGCTTGCGTGGGCTCTTGGCGTGCCGTTGGATGAACTTGTGGAGGAAAACCCGGTCAGCCAGCGTGTGCAGGCCGTGGCCCGCACTTCACAGGATGGCGCGAGTGTTAAGGGAGCGCGGGAGATGCTTTTGCCTTACCTGCAGCTTCGAGTGCTGCTAACTCAAAATTAAGGAGGGTTCCCCATGTGCAGTGCGAGCAAGGAGGGGCTCGACCTTGCTATAGAGTTCCGCAAGAAGCACACCCTAGGAAATGATCCAATCGCCGACATCGCTGGCTTTATGCAGTTGGTTAATGCAGATTTTATGATTCTGGATTTACCAGCCAATGTTGATGCACTTGCTTTGCGTGACCCCGTGACGGGAGCGACAGTCATTGGAATTGCGAAGTCATCCGTTCCTTACCGTCAGCGGTTTACCGTTGCGCATGAAATTGGGCATTTTGTTTCCAATGATTTCGAGTCCTCGAAAATCGTTGCAGATGATGAGCACTCTGAGCCTGGAATATACGCCTGTGGCAAGCGTGATTATCAGGAAGTTCGTGCTGATGCCTTCGCTCGTAATGTGCTCTGCCCAACTGATGGGTTGAAAACAGACCAGAACCTCGGCGAGCTTATCGGTGGAGGTGACGTCCTTGCTGCGTTGTCCCATGTCGTTCGCAAGTATCAAATTTCGCCGCGAGTCGCACTTATTCAGATGAGGCGCGCAGACCTCATTAGCGAAGGGCAATCGGAAGAACTGAAAGGTGTATCAGCTCCCACGCTGGCTGCCCGGTATGGCTGGAAAGCTGACTATGACCGCGCGGTAAAGGTCTCCGAACTAGTGCAACCATCAGCGCGGTTGGTGAAAGACGTATATCGCGCTTACGAACAGGGGATAGTCGACCTTCCCAGCATTGCTTTTGCTGAAATGAGCAGTGTCGATGAGGTGAAGGAGCTGATAAGTGCATCGCAGTCACAGTTACCGCCATTGAGGCATGATGCGAATGTGCAGAATCAGGATGCGGCTGACACGGAAGCAGATCCCTTCGCGGAACTAGACGCTTTCTTCGGCGATGGTCCCGATAGTTTAGAAAGCGCCCAATAAACGATGGCTGGTTACCTCCTAATAGCTGATACAAGCGTACTTCTTAATTTCGTATGTTCGAAGAATCACCAGTATTTGCTCGACTTCGCAGGCAAGATGACCATCAGCATTCCAGGAGCAGTCAAAAATGAAGTCGAACGCAAATTGGATAAACGGCGCTTCAACTGCGGAAAGAGACACTGGGATTGGTTTCTGGGGCACCCGAATGTCGAAGTTCTCGACGATGACCACAAAAAACTTTATCCCTATGTTCGCCTCTATTCTGGTCCTGGCTATACCTTTCAAGGGGGCAAAGCTAAACACCTGGGAGAGTACATCGCTATCGCCCATTGTCTTTATGCGAAAGATCAGGGTAAGGGCGTAGCCACTGCGCTCATCATGGATGATGGTGATGCCTGTGAGCTAGCGCGGAAGCAAGAAGCTGGATACATTTTCAATACCGAGCACGTGCTACTGCAATGCGTGAAGTCGGGCTCTATTGGGTCGCGCGGGCAAGCCAAGGAAATTTGGGAAGACCTCCAGAAATTTGATGTCCTAGTCAATTTTGAGCACACCAAACTTAATGGCAAGAGTCTGTATAAAAAGGCCGCCGAAAAATGATGAACCCTGACATCACTTTCTACTACGACCGCGATTGTGGGTTCTGCGAGGCAAGCGTGACCCTTCTGGCCAAACTCAGTGGTGTCCGCATGATTGGTGCTAGTCCCGAAGACCAGTCCTTGCCAGAGGAAGTTCGTCAACACATCTCAGCTGAGGCGGTCGCCATGCTTCCAACCCCGAATCCCAGCCGAAGCAGCAGTCGGTGAACCTGGTGCTAAGAGCGGCCGAGAATTTCGGTACGGCCACGAGGCGATAGGTATCGCCTTGCGTGAGGGCGGCACCAAGGCACTATTCCGATGTGCGGGCACATTCCTGCTCTTCCCGCCACTGACAAAACTGTGGAGCTTTATCTATAAGGTTGTCGCTTCCAACCGTCACAGAATCAGCGCGGTCCTGGGGCTTAACGCCTGCAAACTAGACTCCACAAGATGACTATCCGGCAGGCCCGTTGCCCCAGTGCCACTGCAATTACCCAATGAGCAGCCACCGAGTCAGCCGTTAGCCTCGTCCTTCACAGCGGCCGGCGACATCTCTCCGACCAGTCGCAAGAATGCCTCATCGGAAACGATCGGAATGTCCTTCCGGTGGGCATGCATGGCCTTGCCCGTCAGTTGATCCGGTGTCACATCCGCAGGTCGGTTACACACCAGCACCGATGACTCTCGCGTGACCTTCTCCGAGTACGCCAGCCCAGCCCGCACGCCCGCCGCAATCAGCTCATCCGGGTCCAGCGACACCTCTGGCGCCACGACGAACTCCATGCCCGTCGCGAGCTTCCGCCCCGGCGTATAACGGCCGGGGTTCTCCACGGGGCGCGGCGCTTCCATCGCGTCGACACGCACTACCGAGCGCTGCAGGCCCACAATGTCCTCGCGCAGCTGGTCGGGCGTGTACATGTTCAGGGTTGTACCCTCGTCGAGCCCGCCCTGTGCGCGGAAGAGCGCAAGCGTGGTGGTGACGTCATCCAACGTCCGCACCCGCTCCGGCACCGAGATGCCGGCAATCGATGCCTCGGGTGAAGGCACATCGAGGCCGTAGGCGCGCGCGACGGCGCGCAGGCGAGCGTCGTCAAGCCGTTTGCCCTGGCGGCGCGCCGTTTCCAACGTATCGGCAATCCGTGCGGGCGCCGGAATTCTCGCGACGCGAGTGCGCGTACGACGACGCCCCCGCTTATTCCGCGCGGATCGCTCACGATTCGCTTGACGACGGGCCCTCTTGGCCTCGGCAACTATAAAACCCCAGACCAGCGGTGCATTATGAGCAACCAGCGTGCGCCCATCGAGCGCGTGCGCGAGCTTGGCCTGGATCACCCCGAACTTCGGGGCTCCCTCGAAGTCCGCGGGCTCGAGGCCGTGAAGGTGCGTCGGGCCGGGATCTTCTGTGGGATCGATGACGACATGCCAGGTGTCCACGATGTTGCCGCTGCCGTCGGCGGTAGACACTCCCAGGCTGACCAGCCGAGACGTCTTGGGATGGATGCCCGTGGCCTGGATAGACACGATTGCGTAAGGAGCTTCCTCAGCCGACGAGAACTGTTTGTGCTCGTCAGCAGCCTTTGTCGCAGCGGTCTCGGCTGTGGCCGGTGTGGTTGTGGCCGTTGTGGGTGTGCCAGCGGTACTCGCGCCGGTTGCGATTGCGCCGGTAGTAGCCGCGTCGGTGGTGGCTGCGTCCGTTGTGGTGGAAGCCGGTGCTGTTGGTGGTGTTTTCGCGCCCGCTGCCGACGCGCGTTGAGAACGGCGACGATTCCGCCGCCGCCTCTTCGTCTGAGAAGAGGTCCCAGTCGCTTTGCGCTCCTCGCGCGCCGATTCAGTCATGCCTCAAGACTAGCGGGTGCGCTCACCCGCGGAGAAAGTGACTAGGTTTATGACACTTTGAGCACAAAATTTGCCACGAAAGTGTCATAAACCTAGTCAGTAACTTGGGCACTAGCTCGGCCTCAAGCTCAGAAGGACCGTGGGGCACGGTCACACGGGTCCCGTAAACCACGCAAACTACAAAAACCACGCAAGGCCCAAAAGTTTTCCCCCGACTGGGTGCTCAGCCGAAAAGGAATGGAACCGCGAGGGCAATTTCCGCGCCTTATTAAATAGGGGCCACAAAACAGTGCCACAAGCCAAGGCCACAAATAGCGCCACAAATAGAGCCACAAAACAGCGCCACAAAAATAGGGACGAAATAACTACCACGGGGCAACAGCCACAGGACAACAACCACGGGGCGGGGGAGAAATGGTCAACAAGAAACGCAAGCAACTGGTGGCGGACCAGTTTGGAATCATTAGGCCGGATGACCAGCCGGGGAATGGATACCGCGAGGTCGCAAGGCAAGCGCGGGCCGGTTATCTGGAGCGGCTTTGCCGAGGTCACTATGTAGTCGCGCACGCCTGGGAGGGGCTCCACCGCGAGAAACGCCTGGCTATTACTGCTTTGGCGGTGGTCTCCGAGACGTCGTCAGGCGTCATTTCGGGAGCTGCAGCGCTGGCCTTGCACGGTTCGTGGGTGCTGGTGCGCGATGCGAAGATTGTGGTCGTGGGCGGGAGTCAGGAGTTCCACGGCATCGACTATTGCATGCGCTTGCGCTCGGAGATCCATCTGGATCACACGCAGGGGCTCGCGGACCGGCGGGTCGCGGTGCTCGCGCGTGCGGCCTTCGATGAGTGTCGCGTCCGGTTCAGGCAGAAGGGGCCGGAGTCCGTGTCATGGCGGGCGGCGGTGTTGGCTGTCGAGGGTGCGCTGCGGCATGGCGCCACGCGCGATCAGCTGGAGGAGCTCCCGGCGCATTATCCCAGCGTGCGGGGCCAAGAGCTGTTTCACCGTGCGCTCGCGGTCTGTCATGGTCGTTGCGAAACGCCCGGTGAGGCGCTGACTAAAGCCGCTCTTCTCGAGCTCGGACTGAAGTTCCACGAGCAAGCCGAAATTTGGACTCGCGGCACCAGCCACGATCCGCCGCACTTTCTCGCCCGCGTGGATTTTTATATCCCTGACCTGCTGCTTGTCGTGGAGTTCGATGGCCACATCAAGTATTCGGCGAGCGAGGTCGCACCGACGCCCGCGGCTCAGTCCGAGCTGCTCACGCGGGAGACTTACCGCGAGCGTTCGCTGCGCGCAACGGGGCTGGATGTCGCGCGGGTGGTGTGGAAAGAGGTGGAATTGCACGCAGTTCGCTTATCGACGCTCCGTTCAATCCTCATCGAGCGCGAACGCGTGGTAGCCGCAGGTGGGGTGACTCTCCGTGCGGATGTGCGCAATGCCGGCCCGCTGATTGGGTAGTTGGGTAATTGGGTAGCGGGGCCGAGGGACCGCTGGATAGTTTGCCCCAAAAAGAAACTGACTAGGTTTATGACACTTTGAGCACAAATTTTGCCACGAAAGTGTCATAAACCTGGTCAGTAACTATGTGGAGTTTAAGCCAGTGCGCGGTTGACCGCGCTGGTGACTGCCTTCAGCGATGCGTAGGTGATGGAACCAGCGATGCCGGAGCCCCAGACCTTGGTGCCGTTGACATCTGCGAGGACGTAGGCCGCAGCCTCGGCGTCGTCACCTGCGGTGCGAGCGTGCTGGACGTATTCCTGAACCTCGACGTTGATGCCGAGCTTCTCCAGGGCGTTGGCGTAAGCGGCCAGCGGGCCGTTGCCGACACCCTCGACGGTCTGCTCCTTGCCCTCGTAGACGATGTGAGCCTTGATCTTGGTGGCGTCCGACTCGTTCTGAGGGGCATCGACAGTCAGGGCAATCTGCTCGAGCGGAACCTCGCGGTCCAGGTACTCACCTGCGAAGATGTCCCAAATCGCCTTGGAGTTGACCTCGCCGCCCTCGGCATCGGTGACTGCCTGCACAACGGACGAGAACTCGACCTGCATGGAGCGCGGCAGGTTCATGCCGTGGTCCGTCTTCATGATGTAGGCCACGCCGCCCTTGCCGGACTGGGAGTTCACGCGAATAACGGCCTCGTAAGAACGACCGACGTCCTTCGGGTCGATAGGCAGGTAAGGAACTTCCCAGGTCACCGCGCGCAGGTCCTCGTCGGAAAGCTCCTTGACGGCAGCGCCCGGGCGGACCTTGTCTGCCATTGCGTCGAGGCCCTTGTTCACGGCGTCCTGGTGGGAACCGGAGAAAGCGGTGAAGACCAGGTCGCCGCCGTACGGGTGGCGCTCCGGAACGCGCAGCTGGTTGCAGTACTCGACGGTGCGGCGGATCATATCGATGTCGGAAAAGTCGATTTGCGGGTCGACTCCCTGGGTCAGCATGTTCAGGCCCAGAGTGACCAGGCAGACGTTACCGGTGCGCTCGCCGTTGCCGAAGAGGCAGCCTTCGATGCGGTCCGCGCCGGCCATGTAGCCCAGCTCAGCGGTGGCGATGCCGGTGCCGCGGTCGTTGTGCGGGTGCAGCGACAGAATGATGGAGTCGCGGCGGTTGAGGTTGCGGTGCATCCACTCGATGGAGTCTGCGTAGACGTTCGGAGTGATCATCTCCACGGTCGACGGCAGGTTGATGATGATTGGGTTGTCCGGAGTCGGGTCGATGACATCCACCACGGCGTCGACAACTTCCTTGGCGTACTCAACCTCGGTGCCGGTGTAGGACTCCGGCGAGTACTCCCAACGCCAGTTGGTGTCCGGGTAGTCCTTCGCGATGGTCTTAATCAGCTCCGCGGCGTCGGTGGCAATCTTCTTGATTGCGTCCTTGTCCTTACGGAACACAACATCGCGCTGCAGGATCGAGGTGGAGTTGTAGAAGTGAACGATGACGTTCTTGGCGCCGGCACATGCCTCGAAGGTGCGGTGAATCAGGTGCTCGCGAGCCTGAACCAGAACCTGGATGGTGACATCGTCCGGGATCATGTTCTTCTCAATGATCTCGCGCACGAAGTTGTAGTCAGTCTGGGAAGCGGACGGGAATCCGACCTCAATTTCCTTGTATCCCATCTGGACCAGCAGCTCGAACATGCGGCGCTTGCGCTCCGGGCTCATCGGATCAATCAGTGCCTGGTTGCCGTCGCGCAGGTCGACGGCACACCAAACCGGTGCCTTAGTAATGCGCTTGTCCGGCCAGGTGCGGTCCTTCAGCTGGAAGTCCTGAACTTCCTGGTCGTAAGGCAGGTAGCGGTTGGTTGCCATCTGGGAGTTGCGCTGCTTATTCCAAGCAGGCTGTCCTTCCGGAATCTCGCCAGCAGGAGTGGAGATTACAGAAGGAGCGGAAATAAAAGCATCGGAAGGAGACATGTTGTGGGCCTTTCTAATTCGGACTTTTCTTGTAGGCCGGCACAACTTACCCCGCGACGGGGAGCCGGCCTTAAACCCAAGCCCCGCCGCGGCATAGAAGCAGTAGTCCGCGTTGCATGTGATGTACCTTACCCCGATGGTTATATGAATTTCATCATTCGGGGGTTTTAGTGGGGGAAATATGCTCAGCCATCCACACGCCACCCACCCCGCCCATCGATAGTTCTAAAGCTAGGACCAATGTATTTAGCGGGGTAAAGATGATAGCGTCCTTAAGGTGCAAACTAGCTGGTCTATTCTGAAGCGAGACTTGCGCCGTCTCCGCAATAGCCCAAGAGTGTGGGTGATTATCATCGGCGTGATGATTACCCCTGCCTTGTATTCCTGGTTCAACATCCCGGGCTTCTGGGATCCGTACGAGCACACCGAGAACATCGGTGTGGCAATTGTGAATGAGGACAAGGGCGCGAGTTCCTCGGTTACCGGAAGCCTCAATATCGGTAACCAGGTGGTCAAACAACTAAAACAAAATCATGAACTGGGCTGGCAGTTCCCCGATGCCGAGAAGGCAGACCGGGACCTAAAGCGCGGCAGGGTCTATGCCGAAATCACCATTCCGCCGAATTTCTCGCAGGAAATGGTTGACCTGATTCAAGGGCAGGGGCATCCAGCAAAGCTGAAATACCGCGCTAACCAGAAGATCAACGCGATCTCGCCGCACATCACGGCGCAGGGCGCGTCCGGTATTGATGGTCAGATTTCCGCTTCCTTTAATAAGGAGATTGCGAAGGCGGTCACCGAGGAGGTTAAGGAAGCTGGCGGCCTGCTGCAGGGCCGGTTCGATGCGGCTCGTCTCAATTCCGCTGACGCTTTCCAGGATGTCGCCGATGCGGTTGCCAATAGCCGCGATGAAGTCGGTGCTATCCAGGAGCAGATTGGCAATCTGCAGCCGACGATTGCGCAGATCAAGAAGACTCTCGGCAGCGTGGACACGGCCCTCGATGACGCCCAGGATGCGTTGACGCAGGTGCAGGCGATTACTGGTGAGCTCAACAACGAGGTCCTGAATTTCTCCGCGGATCTCAACGACGCCTACTTGCAGGGCAGCACCGCTCTGGTGGAGGGCACCGGTAACGCCAACGCCGCGATTGGCGCGATGACTGGCAATCTGCAGGGCGCAATTTCCCGTTCGGATTCTGCGACGGCTGCGGCGGAGGACATCGTCAACCAGGCGGATCAGGTCATTGGTGGGCTGAATTCCCTGCTGGAGGCCAACCCGCTCAATGGCCCGGATAAGCAGGCAATCCAGCGCACCATCGATGCGCTCGACGAGAGCAACGCCACCAATAAAGAGCTGGTGGAGGGCCTGAAGAACGTCTCCGGCTCGGCGCAGGGAACTCTTGACTCCCTCAACGCCACCAGCGAGGCATTGGCGCAGGCCACTAAGGACGGCAAGGCCGCCTCGGATCAGATTCGTCAGGCGTCCCAGGACGCACTCCCGCAGTTGAGCAAGGCGCTTAATCAGCTCAACGCGCGCGTGGGTTCGTACGCGGCGGCGCTGGGCGCGCAAAAGGACACCGTCAAGGAAACGTCCGCGCTTCTCGACGCTACGAGTGGGCAGCTTTCCGCTGCGACTCAGGTCCTCGAGAGCTTCAAGGCTGACCTTGATGGCGTACGCGATGGCCTGGAAACCGCGCGTCTCGATGTTCTTACCCTGGGTACCACCGAAGAGCGCGAAGCCATGAACATGGTCAATGACCTCGACCCCGAGGGAATTTCGCAGTTCCTGAGCGATCCGGCCGAGATCCAGACTGAGGCCGTGTTCCCGGTGGATCACTACGGCTCGGGTATGGCGGCGCTGTTTACCAACCTGTCGTTGTGGATTGGTGCGTTCATCCTGATTGTGATTTTCCGCGTGGAAGTTGATGCGGAAGGTTTCAAGGAAATCACGGTCGGCCAGGCGTACATGGGCCGCACCTTGCTACTGGGCATCATCGCTATTTTCCAGGCGCTGATTGTCTCCATTGGTGACATTGTCATTGGTGTGCAGAATGTCAGTGCGGTTGCGTTCGTCCTCACCTGTGTCGTGGTGGAGTTGTGTTATCTCGCCATTATTTACAGTATGGTGGCGGCATTTGGGCACGTGGGACGCGGTATCGCCGTGGTGCTCGCGTTTATTCAAATCCCTGGTGCCGCCGGTCTCTATCCAATTGAGATGACACCGGACTTCTTCCAGGCACTGAATCCGTTCTTGCCGTTGACCTACGGTATTGATGCTCTCCGCGAGACAATTGGTGGTTTTTACTCCAATTACTACCTGAAGAACATGCTCACCCTAATGGTCATGGCAGCGATCGCCTACGTGGTCGGCTACTGGCTGCGTCGCAGTCTGTCCTCGGTCAACGTCTTGGTTAACCACCAGCTTGAAGAGGGCGGTCTGGTCAACAACGAAGAAGTCCACCTGGTCGGTAGTGGGTACAAGCTCAGTGACCTGGTCTTCGCGCTGCGCAACCGCGAGGAGTACCAGACGCGAGTCGACGAGCGGATGGAGAATCTGCGTGGCAGCTACACGCTGTTCATGCGCATGGCCATTGGCATCGCCGTGGCCGCCCTGGTGGTGCTGGGTATTTTGGCCCGTAACTACCCGGATCAGAAGGCCCTGTTCTTCGGTCTGGCTTGCCTGTTTGTGCTGCTCTGCCTCGCCTACATCGCGGTGCGCGAGTACGTCAAGCAGTCTGTGATTCACGCCCAGGAGCTCAGCGAGATGTCGGAGGAGGAGCTGCGCGCCTACATGGAGCACCAGACTTCCCATCCGCATGCGTACTCGTTGGAAAATGCTGGCGATACGTTTGAGCCACAGACGAAGGTGTCGTCGGCAAGCGTGAAGACTTCCCCAGAAGGTGAAGCCTAATGAGAAACGTTCTTGAAATTGTGCGGAACGACTTTCGGGTGATCCGCCAGAACACGATGACCGGCATCATGGTTTTCGGTCTGGTGCTGATTCCGCTGCTGTTCACCTGCTTTAATGTGCTGGCCAGCTGGGAGCCGTTTGAGAACACCGAAAAGCTGAAGATTGCGGTCGCCAGTAATGACCGTGGTCATCGCACGGATATCGGTGCGATTGACGTCAACTTGGGCAATGAGGTGCTGTCGAAGCTGAGCCGTAACCACGAAATTGACTGGCAGATTACGGATTCTGAGGACGCCATCGACGGCACTAAGTCCGGTGACTACTACGCGGCAATCGTGCTTCCGGAGAACTTCAGTACTGAACTGATGACCTTCTACGTCCGGGGTACCAAGGCGCCTAAGCTGACGCTCTATACGAATGAGAAGAAGAACGCGCTTTCGTCAATCATTACGAGTAAGGGCGCGAGTGGCGTTATTCAGGAGATTGACAAGAACTTCACGCAGGTCGTCGCCAGTGTTGGGCTGGGCGTGATCACCTCGCTGGATGAGTATCTAAACACCTCCGACTCCAAGCAGGCACTGACGCGCGTGCAAAACCGCGTTGATGACACCGCCGCGCGGCTGCGCTCCGGTGCGCAGACTGCTCGTTCGCTGTCCACGCTGGTGGAGACCACCGTGCCGCTGGTGGAGACCGCGGATTCCATTTTGGAAAACGCTGGTGCGCGGATGGACATTCTGCGCAATGGTTCGGGTGACGGCAACGTCGCAGGCGATCTGGAAGCCGCGGTCGGCAATGTTCGCGACTCGGTTAGCACGGCGCTCGACGCAACGCAGTCGAGCTACGAAGGCGTGCGCGACCGCGTCAACGAGCTTGTCGACGGCACCCAGGCCACCAGCGGCGCGACCGCAGATACCTTTGACGCGATGGCGGCCAAATTCGGCCAGCAGGCCGATGGCCTGACTGCGATGCGCGACCGCCTGGAGGACACCGTTGGGGCAGTGGTTCCGGGTGTCGCTAAGCCGGGCTATGACCGCGCGATTTCCGATCTGAACACCTCGATTGCTCGCACCCGTGGGCTGCAGGAGAGTTTCTCCGCCGTGGCAGCGGATTTGCGTGGTGGCCGGGATACGGGATCGTCGATAAGCCAGGCGAAGGACGCTTTCACGGCTGCGATTGCGGCTGTGGAAAATGCCAAGAACTCCTACGAGCAGAACCTGCGTCCGCAGATCGACGCACTGTCGGAGCCGGTGTCGCGTCTGAGCAACGACATCGAGGTCATTGGCGAGGACATTCGCGGCATCCGCGGTACGATTTCCGGCTCGCCGGTGGATACGCTGCGTAAGACCAGCGCTGCCACAATGGGCCTGAGCAACCGTTTTGATGATCTGGCCGCTCGCTTCGACGAGATTCACAACGCGCTGGAAGAGGCGAAGGACACCGGGGACCTCTCGCGAATTGCTGAGGCCGTCGGTGATGACCCAAGTGCCCTGGCAGCGCAGTTGGCCGCGCCGGTGCAGGTCGAGGAAGACCCCGTCTTCCCAGTCCAGAGCTTCGGTGCGGGTATGGCGCCGTTCTATGCGACCCTCGCGCTGTGGATCGGTGCGTTGCTGTCGTCGGTGCTGATCCGCACCACGGTCCGTAGCCGCGACGGTCAGAAGGTCGGCGATGATGAGGCCGAGAATGTGGTCAGCGATGCAGTCGATGATGCGCAGGGCGATGCAGCCAGCGATGAAATCGACGAGCCGACCAGTGACGCACAAATCAACGCTGCGCAGGCCGAGGACTACACCCGCGTCGAGAAATACTTCGGCCGGTTCGCCACCTTCGCCAGCGTGGGCCTGGTTCAGTCCACACTGATGGTGTTGGGACTCCAGGTGTACGTGGGCATCGAGCCCGCGCACCGATTCCTGATGCTGCTGGCCGGCTGGGTGATTTCGCTGGTGTTTATGATGATTGTCTTCTCGTTCGTCTTCACCTTCGACAACGCCGGCAAGGCCATCTGCGTGCTGTTGCTGGTGATGCAGGTCTCGGCCGCAGGTGGCGCGTATCCGCTGCCGCTGGTGCCACAGTGGGTCCAGAACATTAGCCCGTGGCTGCCGGGTACCTACGCGATTGATATGTTCCGCAGCTCCATCGCCGGTATTTACGAGGCCGACTACTGGAAGCTGATGTTCATGTTGGCGCTGTTCATCATCCCGTCGTTGATTCTGGCGCTGGGCCTCCAGCGCATCTTTGAAAAGGGAATCAACGGCATCAAGGACGCAATCGAGGAGACGAAGGTGATGGCCACCTCGTAAGTGGCCTAATCCTCCGCCTCCGGCACTGCGCCCGCCTCGTCGCTCTCGCGCTCGGCTTCCGGCTCGCCCTTGCCGTCGCGCGAGAGCTTCCGCAGCCACCAAATCAGCAGCGCAATGATCACCGCCGCTGCTGCCAGGATGGCCCACATCCACCACTGCCACTGCGAACCGCTGCCGTCGAACACGGACTCCTCGTCAGGATCCATCGGCACCTGATGCCCCGTCACCAGCAGTCGGTGCGTGTTAATGCCGTAAGGCGTGCACGTAATCAGGGTGATCAGGTCTTCTCCGGGGACGCGTCGTAAAGCATCGGTTTCATCCGGCTTTACGACGGCTACGTCGTGGACCTCATACTTCAACTTGTGACCCGCGACTGCGATGTAGAACGCGTCGCCCTTCTTGACCTTGTCGAGGTTGTCCCACAGCGTCGCATTCTGCAGACCCGTATGCGCCGACAGCGACGCGTGACGACCTTCACCCTCGCCCACGCCGCCGACCGGGAAGTCGGTGCCGTAGAGGTGACCGACACCGCGCGAAAGCGACTTTTCCGACGTGCCGTGGAAAATGGGCAGGTCAGAGTTGATGGACGGGATGACGATGCGACCGAGCGCGTCGGTCTCGCCAAGCACGTCGAGGTAGTGGCGGTAGCGCTGGTACTCCGGGGAAGACTCGTCATCGGAGGTGGTCCAGGCATCGCCGGGATTGACCTCGCCGAGGCTGGCGTTGTACTCGTGGGCCTCATTCCAGGCGGTGTCCAAGACCTCAGGAGGAGCGGATTTCTCCAGCTTGGAGTACTCATCTGCGGCGCGGGCCTGCAGGAAGTTGTTCCACTGCGTTGCGACAACCGGGTACAGCAGCACGCCCAAACCGCCAATGATCAGCAGCAGGGCGATGATGGTGTTCGAGTTGAGCTTCTTGCCCTTTTGGGGCTTTGCTTCGGTGTTGGTTGCCCGCTTGGAATGGGAATGACGCCCCATCGAGTCCTACCTTTGGTGACCTTGTGCATAGCGGCCACGGGTCTTTCTCACCAGGGACAGTTCCCGGGCAGGGATAGCCAGGCCGACAAATCGCTAACGACTTAATAAGTGCAAATACCAATTTATGTCATGCGGCCCGGGAGAGTTGAACTCTACTTACCGCGCGGCGGCATCGGTGGAGTCTGTGGTGGTGATTTCGGTGCTTGGGGCGTCGGTGCTTGGGGTGTCTGCGGTGCTTGGGGTGCTTGCGGCGGTGGAGGTGGCCTCTGCCGGCCGAGCCGCCAGGGCAATAGTGGCAGAAATCATGGTCACCAGTGCGATAAACAGCGCCACCCACTGCACACCAACTGCCTGGAAGCGCTCACCAAGAACGATGTATCCCAAGCTGAAGGCAACGATCGGCTCCACGACGGTCATAGCTGGTAGCGAAGCTTGCAACGGTCCCGCGTTAAAAGCCGCCTGCTGCAGGCCGACGCCAATAACCGCCAGTGCCACCAGCAGCCAGAGTTCCCAGGAGAGCAGGAGTTGGACGAGTCCGCCGTTGACATAGGTATCGACCACCGACTTAGACAGCAGCGCGACGAAGCCGTACAGCCAGCCGGTTGCCGTGCCGAGCAGCAGGGCCTTCGGGTTCTGGCGTAGCACTCCGCGCTGTTTGGTGTCTGAGCCGCCGCCGGCGCCGGTGCCGGTGTTGGGCCACTGAACTGCAGCGGCGTAAAGCCCGCAGGTGACCACGCCACCGACGGCGAGAGCCCATCCCCACAGGTAGGTGGGGATATCGGTGGAGCCGGCAGTCGGCTTGCCGAGCAACACCAGCGTCGCCACCGCAAAAGTAAGCGCCACGGACCAGATCATCTCTGACCGCGAAATCCGCCGACCGTTGACCTTCGCTGCCAGCGGGAGCGTGAGCATCAGCTTCATGACCAGCAACGGCTGCACCAGGAGCAACGTGCCGAATGCCAACGCCGTGACCTGAAATACATACCCGGCAATCGCCAGGCCCGAGCCCAGCCACCAGCGCGGCAGCTTCAGGGTCTTCGCCACTCCGCGAAGTGTGCTGGTGCCCTCTTCCAGTGTTCCGGAGAGGTTGTGGCGGATGACGGTTCCCCACGCGATGCTGAGTGCGGACAGCAGTGCCAGTATCGCTGCGAGAAGGTCATTGTTCACGTAGGAGATGCTAGGCACGCAACACTTGTCATGTCCACTTCGCAGGGGTTGGGCGGGGCAGTGCTTGGTGCCCGCAGCGCCTCGGGAATTAGCTGGTTCGGCCAAGAAGCTGACTGAGCCCGGAGTGGAGCTGGCTGAGCCCGGAGTTCTTGGCACAGTACCGAGAGTTACTGACTAGGTTTATGTCAGTTTTGACAAGTTTCAGGGCATATTTTTGTCATAAACTTAGTCAGTTTCACATTTGCAGCCCGCAGCAGCGTCCGATCCGCACCCAACCCATGCCCAATAACCCCGCAACCCCTACGCAACCCGATCCAAACCCTCCACGCAACCTCCGCAAGCTACGTTTTGGTAACCCACTATGTAATTACGAATGCGACTCAAGTAAATTGAGTCAATAATAGTTACGTGCATATAGTTGCCTAGTTTTTGGAGGTTGCCGACCATGGCACTGGTTGTGCAGAAGTACGGTGGTTCATCCCTGGAGAGCGCCGAACGCATTCGTCGTGTTGCAGAACGAATTGTGGAAACCAAAAAGCAGGGCAATGACGTCGTGGTTGTGTGCTCCGCAATGGGCGACACCACCGATGAGCTTCTGGACCTCGCTGAGCAGGTCAACCCGGTCCCGCCGGGACGCGAGATGGATATGCTCCTGACCGCCGGTGAGCGTATTTCCAATGCACTGGTCGCTATGGCGATTGCAAGCCTCGGCGCCTCGGCCCAGTCTTTCACCGGTTCACAGGCCGGCGTGATCACCACGGAGCGCCACGGTAACGCCCGCATCGTCGAGGTCACTCCGGGCCGTGTTCGTGAGGCTCTCGATGAGGGCCATATTTGTCTGGTGGCTGGTTTCCAGGGGGTGAACCGCGAGACCAAGGACGTCACTACGCTGGGCCGTGGTGGCTCGGATACCACTGCGGTCGCGCTCGCGGCAGCCCTAGAGGCGGACGTCTGCGAGATTTACTCCGACGTGGACGGCGTGTACACCGCGGATCCGCGCATTGTGCCGGACGCACAGCGTTTGGACAACATTTCCTTCGAGGAGATGTTGGAGATGGCCGCGGTTGGCGCGAAGATTTTGCAGCTGCGAAGTGTCGAATACGCCCGTGCGTTTAATGTCCCGTTGCGTGTGCGTTCGTCGTATAGCAATGAACTTGGCACCCTTGTTGATGGATCGATGGAGGATATTCCTATGGAAGAAGCAGTGTTGACCGGTGTGGCGCATGACCGCTCCGAGGCGAAGGTGACCGTGCTGGGCATTCCGGATGATCCGGGCCAGGCGGCGAAGATGTTCCGTGCTGTTGCGGATGCGGAGATCAACATCGATATGGTGCTGCAGAACGTCTCCACCGTCGCGGATAACCGCACTGACATTACTTTCACGTGCCCGCGCGAGGATGCTCCGAAGGCGATGGCGTTGCTGAAGAAGCTGCAGGCTGACAACGACTGGAAGGACGTGCTTTACGACGATCACGTGGGCAAGGTCTCCTTGGTCGGTGCTGGCATGAAGTCCCACCCGGGTGTGACTGCGACGTTCTGTGAGGCGCTCGCTGATGAGGGTGTGAATATCGATCTGATTTCCACTTCTGAGATTCGTATCTCGGTGCTGGTTAATGACCAGGATGTCGATAAGTCTGTGAAGGCCCTGCACGACGCTTTCAATCTCGGTGGAGACACTGAGGCTGTTGTTTACGCTGGTACGGGACGTTAAGGAGTTTTCATGACCACGATTGCTGTTGTTGGTGCCACTGGCCAGGTTGGTCGTGTGATGCGCACTCTTCTGGCGGAGCGTAATTTCCCGGCCGATAAGGTTCGTTTTTTCGCTTCTGCTCGTAGTGCGGGCAAGGAGTTGGAGTTCCGCGGCGAGAAGATTGTTGTCGAGGATGTCGCGGCTACTTCTGACGAGGATCTGAAGGGCATTGATGTCGCGGTGTTCTCCGCTGGCGGCACGCTGTCGAAGGAGCAGGCTCCGCGTTTTGCGGCTGCTGGCGCTGTTGTTGTTGATAACTCGTCGGCGTGGCGTAAGGATCCGGAGGTCCCGTTGGTGGTCTCCGAGGTCAACCCGGATGCTTTGCAGGACATCCCGAAGGGAATTGTCGCTAATCCGAACTGCACCACGATGGCCGCGATGCCGGTGCTCAAGCCGCTTCACGACGAGGCCGGGTTGCAGCGTCTGCGTGTGTCCTCCTACCAGGCCGTCTCGGGTTCGGGCCTTGCTGGCGTGAATACTCTGGCTGGCCAGGTGCGCGAGAACATCGACAACCTGGAGAAGCTGACCACTGATGGTTCGGCTCTGGTAGCGGAGGACTTTGGTCCGTACGTCGCACCGATTGCTTTCAACGCGCTGCCGGTGGCCGGCAACTTTGTTGATGATGGTTCGCTGGAGACCGATGAGGAGCAGAAGCTCCGCAATGAGTCCCGCAAGATTCTGTCTATCCCTGAGCTGGCTGTTGCTGGTACTTGTGTGCGTGTTCCGGTGTTCACTGGCCACACGCTGGTGATTCACGCTGAGTTTGAGAATGCGCTGTCCGTGGAGAAGGCAACCGAGCTGCTGGAGTCCGCGCCGGGCGTGAAGGTCGTTGACGTTCCGAATCCGCTTGCCGCCGCTGGTGTGGATGAGTCCCTGGTGGGTCGTATCCGTGTCGATCAGTCGGTTCCGGAGGGGCGTGGCCTGGTGCTGGTTGTCTCTGGCGACAATCTGCGTAAGGGCGCTGCTCTGAATACCATCCAGATTGCGGAGTTGTTGGTCGCTGACCAGTAGTTGAGCGCAGTACTTAAAAGCGCAAAAAGTTAAGCCTCGGCACTTAGCGAACTTCGTGCTCTCAATGACAACTACTCCCCACTAGTCGGTAACTGATTTCTCAGTCCAACTAATGGGGAGCAGTTCACATTGTTGCGGTAGGGGGCCTATTTTTTCTTATTGACGCCCACGCTTTCCGCTTGGCTGCAGCGCCAGCGGAATGTGAGATTGTGCGAGCGCAGTGCTGGGGGGATTGCGTCACGGGAGGCGCCGGCGCCCTATTTGGCGGCGTGAGGATGTGCAGATGTCGCTAGACCGGGAATGCGTGGCCGACGGCGCCGTATTTGGGGCGCTAGCAGGGGTGAATGTCGCTAGAACGGGAATGCGTTAAAGACACTGATTTGCAGCTCCGCAAAACTGCAGGTCAGGGAATTGTCGCAAGATTCGTAGGCGCGCCTGTGCTGACAGATTCCCGTTCTAGCGACATTTCGACCTTCGAAGTGCAACTTTTCCGACAGTTGGTGCCACGAGTTGCAATAGCGCGAGCATCTCGGCATTGAGAGCCAGGGTGGCTAGGGTGGCCAGGGCGGTGACAGTGGCCAGGGTGGCTAGGGTGGCCAGCGTGGCGACGGTGGCCAGGGCGGCGATGGAGTCGGTAGCGGCCGAGCAGGAAGCGGACTAATTTAGGGTAGCCTGTTGTGTGGTTAGCCTTACCTGTGTAATATAGGCTCGATTGCTGTGTTGGCCGTAGCCGAAAGAGGCCATCAGTCTCTTGGGGCTACGGGTACTTTACAGCGTTTCAAAGAGTTCCTTACGCGTTAGGTTTTCACATGTTTCGAAACAATTCGCTGACCCGTCGAGCGGCGCTGAAGACCGCCGCTGTCTTGGCAGCATCCACTCTTGTTCTGTCTGGTTGCTCCCGAGGCGACGACGCGGCGGCGTCAAAAAATGAGGGCACCGGGGACGAGCGCATCGCCGCAGTTGGCCTGGGAGACAGCGATACCTTGCTCGCTCTAGGCATCCAACCAGTCCTCGTAGCGCCCTGGGGTGCTGAGGGAGATGTTGATGCATCTGGCGTCGGCCCATGGGCTACCGAAAAGCTCGGTGACAACAAGCCTGAAGTGGTTTACGGTACTGCCAACGGATTCACTGCTGAAATCCTGGAGAAGATCTCCGCCGCTGATCCGGACAAGATCATTGCGGTGAACTCTGCCGTAGACGCGCAGGCGAAGAAGGCGCTTAATGACATCGCCCCAACCACCGTTAAGCCAGACGGTGCCACGGACTGGCAGATCCCCTGGCGGGATCAGGTCAACCAGATCGCCGGCGCTGTAGACAAGCAAGAAGAAGGCGACAAACTCGTCGAAGAAACGCAGAAGGCCTTCGATGATTTCCAACAGCAGCACCCTGAGCTCAAAGGCAAGCGTGCGGCTATCGTCATGCCTTATCAGGGAAAGATCGGCCTGTACACCTCCGGTGACGGTCGCGGGCAGTTTATCAAGAGTCTGGGCTTCGAGATCCCGAAGGAGCTCGAAGGTAACGGGGGCGAGTTCTACCGCGACATCGCACCTGAGAACTACAGCGACCTCAACAACGTCGATTACCTCTTCATCCTTGATTACCAGGGTGCCGCCGATACCTTGAAGAAGGATCCAACATTCAGCAAGCTGGACGTTGTTCGCGAAGGCAAGGTCCGCTGGATGGACGAAAACGTGGGCAATGCAATGAGTATGCCGAACCCATTGACCATCCCCTGGGCAGTCGACAAGTTCTCTGACGCAATTTAATTGAAAGTGTCCGTTTCAAGAACTCGACATTCTTTGGTGTTTTCCCGGCGTTTGCTTACTTCGGCCGCACTCGTTGGCTTGGCTTTGCTGCTGCTTGCCTCCCTGTACTTGGGTTCCAAAGATCTTTCCATTGGCGAAGTGACCAGCATCCTCATGCATGGTCCGCACCCATCTACGCAATCCGGCATCATTTGGGACTTGCGCGTTCCGCGCACCCTCTTGGCTGTGATCACAGGCGCAGCCCTGGCTATGGCGGGTGCCATTGCTCAGAGCTGGACCCGCAACCCCCTGGCAGATCCCGGCATTATCGGCGTGAACGCTGGAGCAAGTTTCGCAGTCGCTGCGGCACTGACCTTGGGCTGGGCAACGACGGTCGGGGAGCGGACACTTGTAGGGCTCGTCGGGGCGGCCGTCGCTGCCTTAATCGTGCTGTTGATTTCCCGCGTATCGCGTAACCCGCTAACTCTGGTACTCGTGGGCGTGGGAGTTACCTTCGCCCTGCAAGCGGCCACGAATATGCTGAGCCTCTATTCTTCCGACACCCTGGAAGGGCTCCGCCGCTGGACCGTTGGCTCTACAGCTGGGCGGGGTATGGAAGACGTGGCCTTAGCTGCTTTAGGTCTAGCACTAGGTGCTCTATGTGGTGCGCTTGCAGCACGCCCGCTGGATCTACTTGCGATGGGAGAGGACTCCGCCCGTTCCCTTGGCAGCTCGCCCACGAGAACCCGCTTGTTGGCTGCCGCAGCGGTGATCATCCTCGCCGGCTCGGCGACAGCCACTGTGGGGCTTGTGACATTCGTGGGCTTCGCCGTGCCACACCTACTACGCCCGTTTACCGGCCCGTCCCTGACTCGCCTCTTGCTGCCGACCGGCATTGTTGGTGGCGCGGCTGTGTTGCTAGCCGATATTGTGGGCCGCTTCGTCCTGCAGCCTAACGAGCTGGAAATGTCCATTGTCTTAGCTATTGTCGGTGCCCCAGTGATGATTCTGGCGGTGCGACGTAAGAAGAGTTCACCGACCTCGAATGACTCGGAGCTGACGATATGAGCGATATGACGTCTATCCGTAGTATTAAGCGTTCACGAAGCAGACGCGTCCTGGCGGCTTCGGCAGGGTTCGCCCTCATAGCGGCTCTTTGTTACTGCTTAATCCTGGGGCAAGGAGCGGTGAAGCTCAGCCCGATGGAAGTCATCGAGGTTCTCACCGGTGGGGGCACACAGCAAGCAATCAACGTGGTGTGGGATCTCCGCCTGCCTGTAGCAATCGCTACCGTTCTGGTCGGCGCGGCTCTAGGGCTGGCAGGTGCGTGGACTCAGACCATGGCCCGCAATCCGCTGGCCAGCCCGGACATTCTCGGTGTATCCGGCGGCGCGGCGGTTTTGGTTGTGGCGGGCACCGTAGTTACCCGCCCTGCATGGAGTGAGGGGGTGCCGACGTTCTGGTGGCGTGCTGCACTCGCTTTGCTTGGCGCACTAGTGATCGTTGGTTTGCTCGTTCTACTCGGTGGCTTCGGGACGTCGCAGCGCGTAGTGGTCATCGGCCTGGCACTGTCTTTCCTCACGCAGTCTTTAGTGCAGTATCTCCTGCTCCGGGCTGACTTAACTCGTGCCACGGATGCCCAAACTTGGCTCGCTGGGTCTACCGGCTTTGTGCGTATGGAAGCTTTGTTTCCTATGGTGTTGGGCCTGTTGCCCTTCGTAGTTTTAGGCCTTTGTGTTACGCGCGATGTCCCTCTTCTTTCTCATGATGACGCCACCGCGTCCACACTTGGGGTAAATGTCACGAGGGTGCGCGCTATTTTGCTCATTGCCGCAACGGGCATTGTCGCGGTGGTGGTTTCCTTTGTCGGCCCAATTGGATTCGTGGCACTATTGGCTCCTCAGCTGGCCAAGCTGGTGGCCGGAACGCCCACGCCCCATCCGTTGTGCTCTACTTTTGCAGGCGCTGCTCTATTAGCTGCGTGCGCCGTCGTGGCGGGCGCACTGCCATTTACATCCCCTGTGGGTTTGGTTACCGCCATCATCGGTGGCCCCGCGTTGGTGTTGCTTGTGTGGTTGGCGGCCCGTCGCGGAACTCTGAAAGGAATGGTTCAATGAACGTTCAAGTTGATCACGTCACCGTGGGCTACAACGACGGCCCAAGCATTGTTAAGGACGTGTCTTTCACTGCAGAGCCCGGGAAGGTCACCACGCTCTTAGGCCCCAATGGTTGTGGCAAGTCGACGTTGCTCAAGACGCTTTCTCGGCTGCTTGCTCCCGCCGAAGGACGGGTTCTTGTAGAGAAAAAGGACGTGCATAGTTTGCGGTCGCGCGAAGCCGCCCAACTAATTGCGCTTTTGCCACAACACCCGCTGTGTCCGGCGGGATTGACCGTTGGAGAACTTGTGGAGCGCGGACGGCACCCTTATCGTCGATCGCTCTGGGGTGGGGGAGCGACGGCGTCAGAAGATAAAGAAAAAGTGCGCGAGGCGCTGAAGAAGACGAAGGTTGACCATCTTGTTGCCCGCGACGTGGCGGAGCTTTCTGGCGGCCAGCGGCAGCGGGTCTGGATGGCGATGGTGTTGGCGCAGGATACGCCAATTGTGCTGTTGGACGAACCGACTACCTACCTAGATCCGGCACATGCGATAGAGATTCTAAGTATCGTGCGGGAGCTCGCTCAAGAGGGCAAGACGGTGATTACCGTACTTCATGATCTTGGCCTGGCGGGAGCTTTTAGCGACGAGATGATCGTCATGAAGGAAGGGGAAAAGATCGCCGAGGGTTCTCCAAAGGAGGCTCTGACGGTGGATGTGTTGCGCGAGGCATATGGCCTGAATGCCGAGGTGTGGGAAGATCCCCGCGGTATGGCTCCGATTATTGTGCCGCGAGGGATTGTGGCTAATTAAGGCCGTGCCCTGCCTAGGAACCAATAGGGGCACCACTGCACGGATTCGCTATTGAGGCCCCAGGTGTGAATTGCGTGGCGCCGTACTTCCTTGCAGAGCTGTCCTTCACCCGCGACCCAGACGTACTTCGACTGTGTTGCGGGGTGTTCGGCACGGTCCAGTTGCTGTAGGTGGGACATCACTGCCGTGCTGAAGTCCGTTGTAGCGCTAAACAGCACTTCTAGGCTGCCCAGCTTGCTCTCCCAGTCGGCGACGAGGGATGGCTCGAGGTCACCATGGTTCTCGGCGACCACTACGAGGTGTATGTCGCGCAACTGTTCCGGGGCAAACGCATCCGCGTAATCCAAAATGGCGCGAACGGAAGGTACGGCAGATGGGTCTGCGATAAGTGTTTGTGAACTTTGCGCGCGGTGCCAGAGGCCCTGGCATGTCCAGATGCCTACCTGGTCGCCAACACGAGTTGCAAGAGCCCAGGCGAGCCCTGGTCCGACGTGCTCATCCTTTGGATTTTTGACGCCATGTGTCGCCACGTCGAAAGTTATCTGTCCGCACTCGGGATCGAGTGAGCGTACGGTGTACCAACGTAAATTTGGGCGTTGGGTCTCCGGCATGGCTGTAACGCTTGCGCGGATATTGGCGCCACCTCCGTGGAGGGGTAAATGGAGATTCTCGCCGGGCTTAGCCGGCATAAAGAGGCCAAAGAATTCGTCCGGGCCGGAAAGCTGAAAGCCGACTAGCTCGGGGGAGCGGATGACAATCCTCTGCAGGTTTTCTGCCGGGGCGCTGACGTCATAAACAGTGGCGCGGATGATTCGATGGTGCGGTTCAGAAGGGGCGGCCAAGAGTAGGTGGTCAGAAAAGGCCGCGCGGTAGGCGGAAGTGTTCGTCGGAGTGTTCAGGGTAACTGGGTTCGAGGTCATAGTGGGAGTTAACTTACCCTTACCTAAAGCAAAAGTGAAAGGGTGAGGGGCAGAAAAAGCCCCGCGGGGATCCGAGGTGAACTGGTCCCCGAAAGTTGGACTGGTTTAACTCTAGGCGGTTAGGGCTTCAAGGGTCTGATTTCGATATTGCATCGGGGTCAGGCCCTTGAGTCGTTGTTGGACGCGTTCGGTGTTGTACCACTGGATGTATTCGTCGATTACTTGGTTGAACTCTGCGACCGTGTCGAAGACTTCTCCGTGGTACATCTCGGTTTTCACGTGGCCGAAGAAGTTCTCCATGACCGCGTTGTCGTAACAGTTGGCTTTACGCGACATCGACTGAACACCGCCGTTGTCGCCGATCAGGTCACGCCACGAGGCATGCTGGTACTGGAAACCTTGATCGGTGTGCATCATCCACCCGGGTTCAGGTGCCCACGCCGCGATCACCTTGGGCAAAGAATCGGTGGTCAACGCTGTCGACGGCGATGTAGCCACAGTGTGGGCAACGATTGAGCGGTCGAACAAGTCCATCACCGGTGACAGGTAGACCTTGCGGCCTGCAACCCTGAACTCGGTGACGTCGCTGACAAAGACGGTATTTGGCTGATCCGGGGTGAATTTGCGGTCAAGCTTGTTGTCGGCAATGTGGCTGATCGTCCCGGTGTAGGAAACATAAGGTCTACGTTGGCGGATCTTGGCTCGCAGCCCCATCTCGCACATGAGTTTGTAGACGAGTTTGTGGTTGACCACCCACCCCTGGTTACGCAGGTCAAGTAGTACTCGTCGGTAGCCGTAGCGATGCTTGTTACGCTCGAAGCTTTCCCGAATCGCTTGCTTGAGCTCGGCGTGCTTATCTGGCTTACTGAGTCGTTTCTGGTGGTAGAAGAACGTCGACCGTGGCATACCTGCTGCCTCTAGGAGGTACTCCAAGCGGTGGTGCGACTTGAGGATGACAATCGCCTGGACTTTCAGGCGCGTCCCTGATTCCTCAAGTCCCGCAATTTTTTTAGATAGGCATTTTCGGCCCGCAACCGTTCGTTTTCGCCACGCAGCTTGTCTTCCTCCGACAGCGGCTTCGGCGTGACCGATCCTTTGGGTCTGCCCTTCGGCTTCGGTTTCAACGCGTCATCGCCGTCTTTGCGCCATTTCCACGACCACCCGCGGACCAGCTGCTGTGATGACAGGCCAAATTCACGTGCAAGATCCATCGCTGTCTCGCCAGCAAGGTGGCGTTGGACAACTTCCTTCTTGATCTCGAACGAGTACTGCTGCTTAGTCGGTTTCTCCACAAGACATAGCCTGCATGCAGCTTAAACCGACGACAGAGCATACGGGCGGCATACTTGGAGACACCAAGGGCATTGGCAGCGGCTGTATAACCCATGCCTTGCTCAAATAGTTCAACCAACTGCTCGCGCTGATATTCACTTAGCGAACTTCGTGCTCTCAATGACAACTACTCCCCACTAGTCGGTAACTGATTTCTCAGTCCAACTAATGGGGAGCAGTTCATTAGGTGCCGAGGCTTTTCTGCTGGAAAAGGCGAGCCTGGTTTGGGGTGACCAAACGGCTAGCAATGTGACCCGTGACATGCGACGTTTGGGCATAAGTGCAGGTTAAATTTTGCCGTTATTCTGTTTCCAATTTCCTGGCTGAAGTGGGTCGAATTTCTATATTGTGACCGTTTTTCATCACCGGTACGGTTTTCGTGTGAGCACGGCAGTGGCCGCAAAGGAGAAGGCGAGAAGCCCTTTACCTTCAGCTCTGGGCATCGCGCCACACCATTTATCTACACTTCATTTTTCTAAAGGATCATCATGGATAACCTGTGCAATATCTGCGAACTGATTTCCTCCTTGCCAGCACCGGCTCCGCTGCCGGTACCTGAGTTCAACGTGAACTTCCCGGAGGGCCCACTGGTTCAGGTCGACTCACTGTTCCCGAACTTCCACTCTCTGACTGAGGGCGGCAACCTGGGTCTGCAGAACGTCGGTGGCGATCAGGACAACGCTCTGCAGAACGTTGGCGGCAACCAGGGTCTCCAGAACGCTGGCGGCGATCAGCTGAACGGCGGAGACCAGATTGGCGGCGACAAGCTGGACAAGGGCGACAAGGTCGGCGGCGACCAGGTTAACGACAAGGGCCAGATTGGTGAGCGTCAGTCCGGTTTCCAGACCGGTGGCCAGGACCAGAGCCTGCAAAACGTCGGTGGCGACCAGGGTCTGCAGAACGGTGGCCAGGAGCAGGGTCTCCAGACTGGCGGTAAGAACCAGAACGGCCTTCAGACTGGCGGCCAGGAGCAGGGCCTGCAGACCGGTGGTAAGAACCAGGGTGGCCTCCAGACTGGCGGCCAGGAGCAGGGTGCCCAGACCGGCGGCAACAACCAGGGTGGCCTGCTGGCCGAGGACGGTGCGGGTGACAACCTGCCAGTCGACCTGGACCTCACCGGTGCAAAGGCTATCTAAGGCCGTTTAAGCTGACTTAGGCACTGCACTACAATGACACTGCGCAGCTATTAGCTCTCGCGGCTATTAATACGTAACAGCGCACGAGCGCCTTCTCACTCCTTGCGGAGTGGGGAGGCGCTTTTTTGTGTTTATAGCTGGCGACGTTGGGTCGATCCGAGTTACTGACTGCGTTTATGTCAAAAATGGCCCGAAAAATGTCCTGAAAGCGTCATAAACTCGCACAGTTTCACAT
>NZ_KV799341.1:36364-103746 GCF_001809925.1 Corynebacterium sp. HMSC064H12
AGCGTCATAAACTCGCACAGTTTCACATTTGCAGTCCCCTATTCAGTCGCGTTTTACATAACGTGATCTGTTGGAATGCCGTGAATCAGACCCATTTTTGTCTATTAACCGCGGATGGAGAGGTTGGGGCGGAGAGGCGATTATTTATGCAGCCGCAATTAGCACACAATTATGTGGCTTATTAAATGATGTCCGGGGATTCTTTTGTAAATAGTCTTGAGACATCATTTTTGCTCTTAGAGATTTATTGGCTTGCATTTTCATTAGGTGGGGGTGGGGTGTCATTTGTGCCGTAACTCACAATTATGAAAATCGTGACATGGGAGACATTCTAACCCAAATTAATGGGCGGGGATTCATTGAAAAAACTTCATATGCGCAGGTTAATCGTGATTTTATGGGTTGAATGGCTAGGTGTCGTGGCGAAAGGTGGAACTTCGGCATGTGTGTGGTGTCCAAATGTCCACCCCAGAAAAAATATGCAAACAACAATTATTGACATTGAAATAAAAGACAATAGGGGTGGCAATTAAATGGCTCAACAAACATAAAATGTATTTGTTATATTCGGGGACGGCCAACGCTATAAATGAGAATTAGAAGGCGATGTCAACTGGGCTACCTGTGATGGGGGCTGGAGACGCTTATGCGTGGTCATTGATTGTTAATTGAAGGCTGGAAAGGTAGCGAAAGGTGTATAACGCACTGAAATCGAAGGAAGGGGGAGGGCTCATGTTCGGTCGTTTTACAAACGAGAAGCGCTGGTTGGCGCTTTTTAGCTTCGTGGCTGTGCTCGCTCTTTTCTTCGCTAAATCTCCAATAATTGCGCATGCGCAGGAGGCAGAAGACACTGGCGAAACCCTGACGATCCAGAAGATTTTGAGTGTTCCTGGAACAGTTAAGGGTGTTGAAGCCAATGGAAATGTCCGTGATTTTGGGCCACTCATTGCGGCATTTGACGAGGCTGCAACTCCATTTGGTAGCCACAAAATGGGTTACTGCATTGAGGCCAGCGTCGCCGGTGATCTGTATGACACCGGTCGTGTGCAGAACTTCAGTCAGTTCTCGCGCAGTACAGATACCAATAACAAGCTGCGGAACGACTTTGACCGATACCGGAAGCTCAACTGGATTGCGCACCACGGTTCTCCAGCTGTTGGTTTGGATGAACTGGGGAAGGCAGCTGGAGTTAAAGGACGTCTGAATGTGCTGGACGCCAATAACGCAACTCAATTCGCTCTGTGGCACTTCTCCGATGACATTGACTTCTCCAAGGGCATTCACAACCCATCGACGAAGGCTGTCTACGACTACCTCACTGGTCCGGCTAACGTCGGTCAGGACACCGTCGACGGTACGAACCGCACTGGCTACATTTTCAACAATGGTAAGAAACAAGACATCATCGTGATTGATAATGTCACTCCGTCTTCCGGTGAAGTTCCGGCAGAGCCGACGAAGCCGTCTGAGCCAGAAAAGCCAACCGAGCCGGAGAAGCCGACTACTCCGACCACGCCTGCGGAGACCACGACCCCGTCCGAGTCGACCAAACCGTCCGAGCCAGAAAAGCCGAAGACGCGTAAGCCGTCGATTTCCACTCAGGCTCGACTGAACGGCAACAAGATTGTCGCGGGTGCTGTGGTTAAGGACATCGTGAAGTTCACTGACCTGGTTCCGGGTAAGAACTACCGCCTAGACGCCACCCTGGTGGACAAGGCCAATGCTGATCGCATCCTGGGTACCGGCAGCGTCGAATTCACTCCGGAGACCTCTTCGGGTGAGCAGGCTGTCATGATTACCGTCTCCGATGATGTAGATGAGCCGGTTTCCGCTGCTGTTGCATTTGAAAAGCTGACCTCGACAGAGGTCACCGCTGATGGACAGGACAACACCGATGGTCAGCGGGTAGAGATCGCCTCCCACGAGGACATTAACGACGCAGCTCAGACCGTTCACGGCGAAAAGCCGGAGCAGCCGTCGACCTCCGAAGAGACCCCGACGAGCGAAGAGACGACCGAGGAGACAACGGAGCCGTCGTCCAGCGAGACCGCTACTTCTGAGACCAGTGAGTCTGAGACTCCGACGACGTCGGAAAGCGAAGAGCAGCCGAGCTCTTCGACGACTACTCCTAACACCTCCGAGTCCACGAAGCCGGCCGCTCCGACGGAACCGACCGAGCCGACTGACAGCACTGAGTCGCAGACCACGGAACCGACCGAGCCGACTGAGACTACCGAACCGTCTAAGCCGAGCGAGCCAGCTGATACGCCGCTGGAGCCGGAGCTGCGCACGGTAGCCGAGCTTCAGGGCAACCGCATTGAGGCTAATGCCAAGGTTGTCGACACCGTGCATTTCGAGGGCCTGGTGCCTGGTAAGAACTACACCCTCTCCGGTGAACTGGTTAACAAGGCTGATGGCTCTGTGATTGGTCATGGCGAGGCGACGTTCAAGCCGACGTCGGCAAGCGGTACTGTGACTGTCACTCTTGAGGTGTCTGGCTCTGTTAAGACTCCTGTTGCCGAGGCTGTCGTGTTCGAGCACCTGACCTCTGATGAGGTTGACTCGACTGGTAAGGAAAGCGCTGGTCAGGTCAATGAGATCGCTGACCACGCAGACATCAACGACGCTAGCCAGACCGTGACCGGCGAGGTTCCGGAGAAGCCGGAAGACACCCCGACTGAGGAAAGCGAAACTCCGTCCGAGGAGACGACCGCACCGGAGACCAGCTCGACTGAGCCGACCACGTCCACGGTTCCGGCAACGCCGAGCGACGATGAGCCGTCCGAGCAGCCGGAGACGACACAGCCGGAAGAGCCGTCTGAGACGACAACTCCGTCTACGTCCGAGTCCGAAAAGCCGAGCAAGCCGAGCAAGCCGACTAAGCCCGCTCAGCCGGAAAAGCCGAGCAAGCCGACGAAGCCTGCCCAGCCGGAAAAGCCGTCCAAGCCGACGAAGCCTGCCCAGCCGGAAAAGCCGAACCACCCGAGCACCCCAGCGCAGTCTGAGGACAACCCAGCCATCACGACTACTGCCGGTATTGCCGGCAAGGCTCTGGTTGAAAAGGGTGCTGTCGTCATCGACACCGTGCACTTCACTGGCCTGAAGCCGGGCACGAAGTACACGTTGACCGGTGAGCTGATGTGCAAGGAGACGGGCAAGTCCACTGGCGCTAGGAGCCGCCTGCACTTTGTGCCGACGGCATCCGCAGGCACGGTTGATGTCCCGATCATCATCACTGACGGCGACTGCGCTTCCCAGGTTGTCTTCGAGACTCTGACCGATGCCAATGGCAAGGAAGTTGCTGTTCACAAGGACATCAACTCTGCGGAGCAGACTGTCACGAACGGCAAGACCCCAGAGAACACGCCATCTGAGCAGCCGAAGGATGAGGGCGAGCAGAACACGCCTAACGACGATTCCTCTGCACCTACCAGCGAAGCTGCTACCCCGACCACTGTGATTAATCAGCACTCGGAGCAGAACAACACCAACGTCACCATCATCGGTGGCACTGGCCAGGACAAGCAGAAGAACCACGGAAAGCCGTTGGCTCCGAACTCGGAACGACGTGCAATTAGTTCGGTTCCGTCTGGCCCGACTGGTTTGGCTACTCACGCTCTGCCGACGGTAGCCACGAACTAAGGAGATTCCATGACTGATCAGTTTGGCTCGGACGAGACCGGCAAGGAACCTGGAAACGCACCAGGATTCGAACCGGAAACCGAAACTGGCGCACTCGGCCATGTTGATGCGTTTGGCCAGGACGAAGATCAGGCCGATGGCCAAGTCGAAGACCTGCAGGACGTGCCTTGGTGGAAGCAGCCACGGGTGTATATCGCCGCTATCGCATTAATCGGCGTTATCGCTCTGCTGGTGATTGCCCAACTGAACCGCAATGATTCGGCGCTCGAAGGTGCGCAGGAGAATCTTCCTACTCCAGCACAGGGTTCTCGGGGAGCTGTGCACGAGATGGAGATGCTCATTGATGGTAAGTCGGCTCCGATTGATTTCGTTCAGCTGACTGATCAGGGATCTCTGATTCCTCCGACCGATGTTTCTCGCCTGGGCTGGTATTCCGCCTCAGCGATTCCCGGTGAGAAAGGTGCTGCTGGATCGTCCGTCATTACTGGTCACGTCAATGAGGTGGATCAGGGTGATGGTTACGCTGCACGTTTCGCTGACTTGAAGGCTGGTGACACTGTCACGGTGAAGGTGGATGGCGAAAGCCGAGACTTCACCGTCAGCAAGGATCCGATCCAGGTGGTCAAGGGCGCTCAGATGCCTGAGGTCGTCAACGATGCAGTTGGTGAGAACCGCTTGGTCCTCATTACCTGTGGAGGCGAGTTCGTCGGCGGCACTTTGGGTTACGCCGACAACATCATCGTCGAGGCCACTCCAGTGCGCTAATCCAGTGCGCTAGATCAGAGCACTAGGGCGCTGGGGCTCAGCCTCAACTAGTTGACCAATTTCATTGGCTGTGGCTGTTGAACGCCGTCGAACAACGGCGGCGCCGACAGTCACAGAAAAACACAGAACAAATCTGCAGAAACCCTGCAGAAACACAGAAGATAAGGAAGTACCTATGAGCATGTTGAAGAAAATCGGTGTCTGGGGTGTGGGCGCACTCGTGCTTGCCGCTCCGGTTGCCACTGCCGCACAGGCAGTAGCTGCACCTGCAAACTCTGCTGACACTGCAGTTGTCGCTCCGGGCAAGGGTGGGTTCCTCCACTCGGGCAAGCTAGCCGTCAACCGCTACGTCTTCGAGCTTGAGCACCGCGATGGCAAGGACTACGTCAACATCACCTTCACCGGCGATCACAGCGCTGACGTGCAGATCATGCCGGATGGCATGACCCCTGAGGGCAAGAAGAAGGTCGACCAGATTGGTGACGTCCTCAAGCTCAACGGCTACAACGATGTTCACTACTGGGCGGTTCTCTAAACGTCCCCTGTGACGCCGAAGCGCGCCCCGTGTCGCTTACTGTCTCTGTGCTTTTACAGGTCCTAGCACAAGGCGGTGGGTCGCGGGGCGTTTCTTGGTTTTTTGATGGTGTCCTTTTGCTTTCGCTTGACGACGTTGTCGTGACAGCAAATACGAGAAGGTTGATGAGCCCTCATTTGCCCGGCGTGCGCTGCGACGATAGCGGTAGGGGGTAAAAGCTATTGATACAAACCAACTGGTTAGCCCTGATTGGGGGGAGGGGGATAAATCGCGGAAATCTTTACGCTTTTTTGGGTGAATGAGCAAAAGCCCGTCGCGAACAGTGTAAAGAGCTATCGCGGAGGTAGTACGAAGTGTGAATGCGAAGGGTTTTCATGCCTAGGTGTCGCGGCCCGTTCTCCTTGGGGGTATCGGCCAGATGCTTAAGCGGTTAAGTTATTTATAAGCGGTTCACTGAGCGCTGTTAACCGAGCAAGCAATGAGCTTGAGCTGCAATGTTTATACATTCAAACATTAAAGTTCATAACGCTTAGGCTTAAAAGGTTAGACAGACTGGTCTTTTTCTTAAGGAAAATCTCAGTTTTGGCAAGTCGGGGAACGTTGGTGTCGCCGTCTGGAGTGAATCGCGAGACGTATTGAAGCGTGTCGCTTCATTTTGGACTTCTGTAAAGGACCTGTTTTCGTGAATAAGTTCTCCCGTACCGCCCGCTCGGTAACTTTCGCTGCCATCGTCGGTCTGTCGATGGGTGTCTCCGCCCCGGCTGCAATCGCTCAGGACACTTCCATCAACCAGGCTGCCGGGGACTCCCCACTGGTGAATAAGAACGCCAAGGGCTCGCTCACCATTCACAAGTTCGGTAACCCGACCAGCGAAGGCCAGCCGTCTGGTACCGAAGCTGATGTCGAGGACGTTAAGGCCAACGGTGGTAAGGTGCTTGAGGGTGTCGGCTTTACCGTCTACAAGATCAACAAGACTGCAGATGGCGCTACCCCCATCGATGTCACCACCAACGAGGGTCTGCTGGCTGCTTCGAAGCTGAAGGCTGAAGACTTCTCCCAGGGCGCACAGCTGAAGGACGGCCTCCCGGCTGGAGTCCTCACCGAGGTCGCATCCGGTAAGACCGGCCCAGACGGCAAGTGGGTCGTTTCCCAGAATCTTGACCTCGGTGCTTACCTGGTTGTTGAGACCGGTCCGAAGGAAGGCTACGACCCGGCTGTTCCGTTCATCGCTTTCGTTCCGATGACCGCGGATAACGGTGGGGATAACCAGGGCACTAGCTGGAACTACGATGTCCACGCGTTCCCGAAGAACTACAAGGACGAAGAGCCGACCAAGACCGTCAAGGACAAGGACCAGAACGCTGGTGATAAGAACCTTGTCTACACCGTCACAGGTACTGCTCGCCAGCTGAAGCCGAACACGGAGCGCACCCAGTTCCAGATCACTGACCAGATTGACCCGAAGCTGGAAATCACCGACGTGAAGGTGACGGTCGCTGGCCAGGAGATCCAGCCGACGCAGGATGTTGATGGGAAGTTCTTCGAGGGCAACAAGGTCGACGTCGCCCTGAAGCCAGAAGTTGCAAATACTCTCAAGGCCGGTGACAAGGTCGTCGTTACCATCACCACCAAGCTGAAGCCTGAGTTCGCGAAGGATACCGATATCGCGCCGAACAAGGCTCTGGTCTTCCAGAACAACCCGGATGGTACCGAAAACTCCACTCCGAAGGAGACTCCGGAGGTCAAGACCTACTGGGGTGGCCTGCAGTTCAAGAAGGTCGATGGCAACCGCAAGGGTCTGGAAGGCGCCGAGTTCCAGATTGTCCGCCAGGAGGCTGGCAAGCAGTGCTCCGAAATTGACACCACCAAGAAGGATTCCTGGACTCCGGTAAACGGTCAGCAGGGCGGCGAAATTAAGACCACCTTCGTCTCTGGCCAGGACGGTATCGTCAAGATTACCGGTCTTCACGTCAACGACTTCGAAGACAATGCTGAGGTTGCCGCTGATGACCAGTCCCACTACTGCCTGATTGAGACCAAGGCTCCGAAGGGCAAGGAGCTGCTGCCGGAGGCACTCGAGTTCAAGCTGGTTGCTACCTCGACTGACCCGGAGCGCGTCTACAAGCTGGCTTCCGTCCAGGTCGGCGCTAACCCGGGTGAGGTCGTTAACTCCGACGACACTACCCCGAACCTGCCGATGACCGGTGGTGCCGGTATTGGCATCCTGGCTGCTATCGGTGCAGCTATCGTCGCAGCTGGTGCATGGTTCGCCCGCCGCGGTTCCAAGAACTAAACCCGAGTAAAGGCTCGGTCACTGGAGCTCTTTAGCTCCAGTGTTGCGGGAATAGCGTGCGTTCAACAGCGCACGCCATTCCTGTAGTTTGCGCATCACTGAAATTACTGTTGCGGCCTTTCGATGTGCTCTTTTTCAACAGCAGGCATTCCCATGCCGGTGAGAAAGAGAAAGGCCACATCCCTTTTTGATTGACTTCTTGGGAGTTCCTCCGTGGGTAAACACTCTGCGTCGACTCTGACGCGGGACGCATCAGCTGAGCAGCCTAATCAGCCTGAGCAGGCGAAAAAGAACAGCATGGTTCTCCCCGCAATTCTGGTGATTGTGGGTTTACTTGTGATGCTGTACCCGGTTGTCTCCACGGCATTGAATAACTACGGCACCTCTAAGGCGGCCAAAGAGTTCGCCAAGCTGGAGAAGTCCGTACCCCAAGAAGTTAAAGATGAACAGTGGGAGCGTGCTCATTCTTACAATGAGCGCCACACCACCGGCCCGATTCTGGACCCGTGGCTTAACGAAATTAATGACCACAACCCTGAGTACGCCGCTTATCTCGATCAGCTAAACGCTACCGACGTGATGGCGCGTCTAATCTTCCCAGAGATTAAGGCCGACCTGCCGATCTACCACGGCACCAGCGATGAGGTGCTCGCTAAGGGGCTCGGACACCTATACGGATCCGATCTTCCAGTCGGCGGTGTTGGAACCCACTCCATCATTACCGGTCATACCGGACTTACTAACGTAACGCTCTTCGATAACCTGCGGAAAGCAAAAGAGGGAGACGCCTTCTATATCCAGGTCGCAGGTCACAAGCTGAAGTACGAGATTGATCAAATCAAGGTTGTACTTCCGCATGAGACCGATGATCTTCGTCCCATTGAAGGCCAGGACTACATCACCCTCATCACTTGCACTCCTTACGGAATCAACACGCACCGTCTGCTAGTGCGTGGGCACCAAGTGCCGATGGATCCGTCGGAAAGCAATGTCTTCGACCAAACGCACGGAGCTGGATGGCAGTGGTGGATGTACGCCCTGCTTGTAACAGTGCTTGTGCTTGGCGCAGGCTTTGCGTGGTGGCTCTGGCGCCAGCGCCTCGACGCCGACGAAGAGCTTGACGACGACGCTGAGAACGCGGACGTCGAGACTGCTGATGGCGACGCAGACAGCGATGAACTCGCTGACGGCAGCGAATCGGCATCCGAGGATAATAACAACACTTCGTG
The DNA here is from genome assembly GCF_001809925.1 of Corynebacterium sp. HMSC064H12. NCBI lineage: Bacteria > Bacillati > Actinomycetota > Actinomycetes > Mycobacteriales > Corynebacteriaceae > Corynebacterium > Corynebacterium sp. HMSC064H12. Next base: position 44,829 of record NZ_KV799341.1, read on the forward strand.
GTGGGAAAACGACAATGAATAAATATTTGACATCCACCTGGAACCGGATAGCTGCGTTCTTAGCTGCCTGCGCTCTGGTTGCAGTGATGGGTGCAATCGGCGCGAATGACGCCAACGCGGCCAGGATTGTTGGACGCGTGGACGCTCCAGGCGTTTCAGCAACAAGCGGCACTGACATTGTGCGAATTACCTTGAGCCCAGGAAACCCGGACGATGATAATTCGACGGCGTCGGGCTCTATTTCTGGCGTGACCATTCATCTGCATCGTCTTAAGGGAATTTCGCCGTCAAGCCAGCAGGACCGCGAGAAGGTGGAAAATGCCACCGCAGCTGAGCTTGCCGAGTGGCCAAAAGACCTCCACTTCAGCCAGGTCACTGACGAAAACGGCTCTGTTAAATTCAGTGACCTGCCGGAGGGTATTTACCTTGTGACCTCGACGGCTCCGAACGACAGTTATCGGGAGATCAACCCCTTCTTGGTATCGGTGCCTTTCTATGGCGCGGACTATGACTCCACTCCTGTAGAGGGAGTCATTGTGGCGAAGTCGCACAAGCCGGGGGAGACACCACCACCGTCGACGCCTCCGGCCACTCCGCCGAAGACCCCTCCGACAACACCACCTGGAACTCCGCCGACTACGCCGGGCACATCGACCCCGCCGAAGACTCCTCCGACCACTCCGGGTGAACCGGGAACCTCGACGACCACTTCGACTACCTCCACGCCACCTGATGAGCCTGGTACCTCGACGCCTTCGGGCTCGTCGGGTTCATCCTCAAGCTCGGGAAGTAGCGGAGGATCCGGCTCCTTGGCGCTCACCGGTGTGCAGGTAGCAGGCCTGGTAGCTGCCGCTGCAGCACTAATCGGCGGAGGATTCGTCATTATCGCCGCTAGCAAGAAGAACTCAGAAAGTGGGAAGAACTAATGTTTTCGACAACATTCCGCTTGCCGGATTCAATGCGAACTACGCTTCGCATGTTCTTGGCCGCTTTGCTAGCGGTAGCTCTCGTTGTCAGCGGTCAGGCGTTTGCGCCCAATGCGCCACAGGCACAGGCGCAGACGGAGGTTATTCCGACGTCTCCGCCGAAGCATGAGTTTAACAAGATTAAGGTGCAGCCCAATCCGGGCGATGCAAAATTTGAGTTCACTATTGATAGCGACGCGACGATTGACAGTCTTCAGTTCAATGTTGGTGGATCAGAGTGGCTTAAGGGATATGAGCTAAGTATTAATGGCAGGACGATTCCGTCTCAGTTCGCCCCAAATATAGGGTCTGGTGCATCGAAAAAGGCACCGTTTGAAATTGTGCACAGCGGATTGAATCAAACGGTGAAAGCGGGCGATAAGATTAACTTAGTATTGAACTACAACAGTTCGACAGCAACTGGCAGCGTATCCGTCACCCTTCGCGGTACTCCCGACGGCTCTACTGAGCCCACCGGCCCAAGTGAGCCAACTGACCCGACGGAGCCTACCCAGCCGACAGAGCCAACTGAGCCCACCGAGCCCACCGAGCCGGAGAATCCGGAGCCAGAACCAGGAACGGTAACTCCTGCGGATCCGACCCTTGTTGATCCCGCGACTGCACCGGAGTGCGTGGAGAAGGCGTACATCAATATCCCGGACACCAAGGGTGTTGATTACTACCTCAACGCAGAGAAGAAGCCGGCTGGCCGGCACGTCTACGAGCAGAACAAGCCGGGTACAGTCAAGGTCACTGCAATGGCACAGTCGGGGTTTAAGCTTGCTCCGAACGCGCGTACCGAGTGGACTTTCAATCTAAGTGGTGAAGTTAAAGACTGCTCAAATTCTTCTGAAGATCCCAAGCCACCGGCTGTCGAAGGGCGTCACTTTGATGCCATCGGCCACGAGTTTGCAGTTAAAGCTGACCCAGTAGATCCGAAGAAGCCTAATGCCTTTACGGCTAAGGTGACTGAGGAATCTCACATGAAGTACGCAACCGTGCGTATCGAGACTGACGCGACCTTCTTGGATCCGCAGAAGTACAACCTCACTCTGGACCAGATTGAGCCAGGCGTAACTCTGCAGAAACGCAACGTCAATATTGGCAACGGCTTCATCACCATGGACGTTGTTCCGGTAAAGGATGGTAAGCCGGTTGACTCTGCCCTTGTACCGAAGGATGCGGTATTCACTTTCACTAATAATCTTTCGCAGAACAAGAATTTGAAGGTCACCCTCGATGTGTATGGAGAGAAAAAGGACGAGCCAAAACCACCGGAGATTATCTCGCCACCAGATGGAGCCAAATGGGTGCATGGGCGAGTCCCTAACCCGCCGATGCCACAGCGTTGTGGTCTGCGTATTGCTGTAGTAGCAGACCTTTCGACATCGCTCCGTTACGCAGATACTGATGGTTTCGAAGCATCTAAAAAGGCCGCGAATGCATTTATCGATTCCCTGCAGGGCACTCCAGCCGAGCTCGGCATCTATAACTTCGCAAGTGACGGTCCGGCTAATCAGGCTGGAACGACACACGGTCAGAACCCACCATATATTTCAATGCTGTCGGAGCAGGGCGTCCAGCGAGCAAAGGACGTAGTTAAGAACTGGAGCTATAACGCAAATAACAGTGCTACGAACTGGGAAGCGGGCCTGAAGCAGGTCAAGGATAACGACTACGACGTGGTGTACTTCATCACTGATGGTATGCCCACGACCTCCTCGACAATCAAGAGCAAGGGCATCGGTGGTGAATTCGTTCAGGCTAGTGCTCTCAACGACGCAATCAAAGCATCCAACGAACTCAAAGCTGCCGGTACCCGTGTTGTGCCGCTCATGGTCGACCTGACTCTTGGCGGGCGAAGCAGCCAACGCCCCGTTGTAACGAATGATCTGGTGCTCAAAGACGCCAAGCGCATTGGCTGGCAAGCAGATCCGGGACAAGCCCCAGGCCTCTACTACAAAATTCGAAGTGATCACCCGAAGGCTTCGCACGCCAATTACATCAACACCGACACCATGGCGAATCTGAAAATGGCGTACGACGCGGCAGGCAACCAGGCCCTGCAGGTGTTTGAACGGATGCCTAATGGGAGGTTAAACACAGTTACTTCGGACATGTCTAGGTGGACCTACGGTGCACGTGGTGTCAAGACCATGGGCGAGGATATCTCGGGCACTGGTGACACGGTGAGGGTGTCTAACTACAGCAATCTTGCGGAACAGATGAAAACAATCGCCCAAGACGTAACCACACGATGCAACGGTGTAGTGAAGGTCAAGAAGAGGATTGTCGATGAAAACGGCAAGGTTCTCGAAGACGGTGCCCCTGGTTGGGAGTTCACCCTGTCCGCAAATAACAATGTCATCGGTTCTGGTAATGGCCCGTTGGTTCACCAGTCGATGAAGGTGACCTCCGGTTCTGAATCCGATAAGGGTACTGCATCGTGGAACATCGAAAGCGAGAGGGAACAGTCGCTGGTTCTGACTGAAACGCAGAAGCAGGGCTACACCTTGTTCCGTCGCGGTGACACCTTGGATTCCACCGGTGACTACAACGCCGTATGTACTCAAACCCGCGACGGGAAAACCTCACCTCTCAAGGTGGAAAATGTGGGCGAGTTTGGTTTCCGTGTAAAGATGTCGGAATCCAATAAGGTCCTGTCTTCCATTTCCTGTGTTGTCGATAACTACGAAGCGCCGGACACCAAGCCAGGCAAGCTGACCTTGGAAAAGGCGGAGTACGTCGATGGTGAGGGAGTCAAGATTCTACCGGGGCTTGGTGGTGCAACCTTCGATATCTACCCCTCGGCTGGTGGTAAGCCGGATTTCAGTGGAGGACCGGTCTACACCATCACGCCTGATCAGAAGTCAATTGAAATCACTGAAACTGGCACTTTCTACCTTGTAGAAACGATGGCGCCGGCAGGACTTAGCCTGCTGCCAGAGCCAGTAGCTTTTGAAATCTCAATTGACCAAGAGACTAAGGAGTACACCGTCTCGGTGGTAGGCGGCAGTAGCCCGCTTATTAAGGCCGAAGGCTCCGGTGAACTCATGATCATGCAGGTGACCGACACCAAGACCGGTAAGCTGCCAAAGACCGGTGGAAACGGAGTCCTTCTCTGGCCACTGTTTGGTGCGGTAATCGCAGCCTGCGGTTGGTTCTGGACTCGCCGCCAGCAGTCCTAATAACAAGAATGGGTTCTGTGCAGTCGCCTGCACAGAACCCATTGGGCCGCACAAAGAACAAGACTCGCGTCCCACCATCAGGAAGCCCTACGCAAACAAAGCCCTCTTACCAGGGTGAGTTAGCGGTGATATAGGAACCAAGCTGCTGCCCGTTCCCATCGATGATGTTCCAGGTAGTCGATACAACGCCGACAGCGCCTTTTTCCGGAACCCATACAGGGCCACCGGAATCGCCTCGTTGAGCGTGTACGTTCTGAACCTGTAGAGCGTTGTCCTCGATTTGGTATGCCTCGCGATCAGCGGCTAAACCGCAGGAAACTCTCCCCGTAGTGTTTCCGTATATGCAGACTGTCTCGCCTGTTTGAACATCTGTTGGGAATAGAGTCGAATCGCCCGAATACGAATTCTCACCTGCAGTAGCGGGGTCGTCAAGCGAGACAACTCCAATGTCGTTCCCTGTATCTAGTGAATGGTCATAGGTGGGAGACGGTTGGAATACTCCAATTTTCTGAAAGGTCCCATCCGTCACCGTGTCTCCATCTTGTCCACAATGCCCTGCGGTATAAATCTGAGAGTTGGTCTTGTCGACATAGCCGGCTGTACAGACACTAGCTTGCGGTCCATCAGCGTGAATGATGACAACTGGATCGCCTTGGTTGATGGTGGCCGCGTAGGCCGGTAGCCCGGTTGTAGCCGTGATAACGGCAGTGACAGTGAAAATCCATGAAGGTCTATTCATGGGGAAATCTGCTCCTCAGTGAGTCGGTCGGTGGCGGCCCAAAAACTGGTTGTGGCGTTTTCATGCCGCACATTGAAAAGCATTTCCTCAGGCTGGGTTTCCTAGAGGGCGAATACGAACGCGCATGGTGAGCGTCCAATCATCCCAAAGATGCGTAAAAACAAAGCTAATCTCGTCGAGAAAGATGGAACGTATGCGTGTCGGGCAGTTCATATACCTGTTTCGTATCGCGAATATAAGGAAATATATAAACCTATCAGTTAAGACAGAACCTACGCTCAAGTGGTCAATCATGCGCGATAGCGTTCTAAAAATGGGGTAGAAGAAAGGCCAACGCCCATCGGGGGGGGGGGCGGGGCTAAACAGCAGCCGAGTCGCCGCTGGCGCTGTCGCCGTCGTCAAGCGCGGCAACCAAATCGCGGTGCGCACGAGTTCCGATCGTGGTCGGCATTAACACACCGCTGAAACGTGGAATCTCGCTGTAAGTTGCCACTCGTTATACAAAGTTGTCGAATTTGTTAGCAAACGGCTGGCACGTGGGGTTCGTTCGTGATGCCAGAACGGGAAATGAGAGGTCATATCCTGCCGTCAAGCAGGGATAATATAGAAATTACAGAGCTCTCCGTGATGCCGGGGAAGAAGGGTACATCAAGTCTGTAATCCAGTTTTCTAAGAGCCTTTCATAACGAAATCCCTGCTGGAGGGGCTCTCTCGCAGTCATGTATTCCTAGCCGCACTGCAGATTGCCTGTGGCGGCTATAGCATCGGCATTGTCCAGACATTTCGTCTACAACACTGAGAACAGGAACGGCACATCATGGCTGACAATGCAAAGAACACTGCTAAGAACACCCCGGCAACTCAGGCTGGCTCGGACTCCGCGAATAAGGGAACCGGCCACGGCCACACTTCTATCGACGACAGCGTCGTCTCCAAGATTGCCGGTATCGCTACCCGCGAGGTCTCCGGTGTCTATGACCTTGGCGGCGGCATGGATCGCTTCGCTGGCTCCGTCCGTGAGTTTGTTTCCGGCGGCAGCGCCAACGTATCCCAGGGAATTGCTGTTGAGGTCGGCGAGCGCCAGGCTGCAGTCGACGTCACCATCATTGCCGAGTACGGCGTTGCCATCCATGAACTGGCTGAGGCTATCCGTCAGAACGTCATTAGCTCCGTTGAGCGTATGACCGGCCTCGAGGTCACTGAAGTCAATGTCGATGTTTCCGATGTTCACACCGACTACCAGACCCCGCAGGAGCGCGAAGAAGAGGCCGCTAAGCAGCGCGAAGAGCAGCGCAAGGCCATCGCGGCTGCTAACGAGCCCAAGGAACAGCCACGCGTCCAGTAGTTGACAACTATTGCGCGTCGGAGCAGGGCAGGATGGGTAGTTAGGCCCGTATAAAGGGGAATTTCATGTTCGATAATTACACAAAGACCTTCGCGACGATTGCCGTTGTCCTGTGCTTCGCCGCAATGATTGGTGGTTTCACGGGTTTTCTTGCGGTTATTGCCTTCGGAGTTCTGGCCGGTGCAGCCGGTGCGGTACTCGATGGCAAAATCGATGCGCCCGAACTCAACCGTAAGTTCAACCGAGGAGGCCGCCGACGGTGACTATCCACGTTCCAGCAACGCGTGGCACCACCGTCGTAAGCGAAAAGGCAATCCGCCGCATCGTAGAGATGGCCGTGCGCGCGGTTCCCGGCACCCTCGACCAATCCCGTGTGCTAGGGCGCGACTATCCAATTGTCTCTATCGATAGTGCGATTGCCCCTAGTTCTGCCACGACCAATGCCGTTAGTGCAGTTCGAGTCGCAGTTCGCGCCGTTGCATCATGGCCGGCGCCGACAGCGGAAATTGCGGTGCGCATTCGTTCAAGCGTCGCCGCCTGGCTCGCTGATATGGCCGGTCTTGAAAATGTCACCGTCGATGTTGACATCGACAGCGTCGAACCCGGGCACGTGCGTGTCACCCGACAGGACTTAGCGTACTTTTCAGATCACCCGCAGTTGACACCTGTCCGGGTGAACCAGCAGGTAGTAACCGCACCGCAGGTGCGGCGGGTCCCAGAAGTGCGGTCTATCGCCGTGCCGACGCCGCAGCCAGTGCGCAGTATTTCAGTACCGCAGCCACAGTCAGTGCGTAGCATTCAGCCGGTGACACCGCAGCTGGTACGCAGCGTTACTCCGCCGCGTCCAGAACGAGTACGCAGTGTCCCAGCACCTGCTCCACAACCGATGCGCTTTGTCATGCAGCCGAAGCCGCAACCAGCTGTGGCTATTAAGGCACCAAAGCCGCAACCGGCCCGTCGCGTTGTTGCGCCACCGCCGTTACCAGTGACTCGCACCTCGGCGCCGAAGCCGGTACAGGTGCGTCGCACACCAACTCCACGGCCAATACAGCTGCGAAAAGTCGCAGCACCAAAGCCGAAGTCCTTGGTGCAGGTGAGTGTCCCCCGGCAACCAAAGCTGCGTCCGGTACGAGTGCCGTCGCCACGCACAATTAACGTTAAGACGCCACGACCAGCACTACTACGGCCGGTTAAAGTGCCGCGTCCAACCCGGTTGAAACAGGTTCGCGCACCACGACAGGAGCAGCTGCGCCCGGTATCCGTGCCACAACCACGTACCGTGGTGGTAAGCACGCCAGAGCCGCGCCCACTGAAAAAGATTGAGGTGACACCCTATGACGCCGACTGAGAGGTCATCGGCCGCGGTGGTCTCGGACGAGTCAGTCGAAACTCGCCAGGGACGTGACCCGCGTCAATCACCAAAGGTCCGCGGGCTGGGAGTTTTCGCCGGTCTGTTGATGATTGCAGCGGCCATTGTCGCAGGTAGAGAAGCAATCATTAGCGCCAATAGCTCAGGTGACACCTCATGGTTACAACCGGTATTCGACTGGTTCAGCAACCCACAGGGCTCAGCCGCGTCATGGGTGTTGCTCCTCGTCGGAATCCTCGCTGCAATCTATGGGCTGGGACAGCTCATCGCGGTGTTTCTTCCCGCCCCGCGCCGGTATGTACGCGTCGATGACGATGGCAACCTGCCAGTGTGGATGCATAAGTCTGACTACCAAGAAATCCAGAATGGCACGGCACTTGCTTCCGGAACTCACGGCGGATACGAAGGTGATGACAAGTGAAAACATCAGTAAGCGTATTCGACCGAATTGTGTTGTTCCTCTTCTCAGCGCTGTTACTACTGGTAGCAACATGGGCGATTGCTAGCTACCTCGATGTCGCTCCTGCACAGTGGCTTCATGACACCGGGCGGATGGAATCCTGGGGAAAACTACCTGAGCAAAGCTGGTATGTTCCCGTCCTCGGTGTAATCACAGCGATTCTAGCGGTGGTCGGCTGCAGCCTGGTGGTCGCTAATCTGCGATCGCACCGGTTCAGCACGGTCGCCGCATCGGAATCACAGGAAAAGTTAGGAGAGATTTCGCTGCCGGTCGCCGATGTTGCCGATGCGGTGTGCACCGATCTAGAGCGCAACGCCCACATCAACCAGGCGGATTCACGGGTCTACCGGGATAATGGAATACCCACCTTGGAAGTGACTGTGGCAATGCCACCGCAGGCGAGCCTCCCCGCCGTTGTAGCTGCCCTGAAAAACGCGGAGCGTGAAATGCGTGATGCCCTCGGCCATGCGGATATCGCCTCGACCTACAAAATCGAACTGGACCGTTAGTCAGCTTCGAGAGGCCACAACCTACAACGGCTGGCTACGTCCCCTGGCCGGAGCGGGGGCTAAACAGCTGCAGAGTCGCCGATGGCACTGTCGCCGTCGTCAAGCGCAGCAACCAAATCGCGGCGCGCACGGGCGACACGGGAGCGAATAGTGCCCACACGACAACCTGCGATTTCCGCGGCCTCCGCGTAGGAGTAACCCAGCACCTGCGTCAGAATGAGTGCCTCGCGGCGTTCCTCCGGCAGCTGCTCCAGCAGCACGCGAGCGTCAGCGAGCTCTGACCACGACTCGCCGGTCGTAAACTGCTCGGCAGCATTTTCCACTTCCACCGCAGACTTCTTCGGACGCGCCGAATCATGACGGACCGAATCCACCCACACGCGCCGGGCCAGCGACAACAGCCAAGTGCGGGCAGAAGAACGCGCCGCAAAGCGGGGAAGCGCCCCCATGACACGCAGATACGTCTCCTGCGTTAAATCATCCGCAGCATCAACGCCACCCAGATGTGCGAGCAGACGCCACACGTCCTTCTGCGTCAGCCGCACAAACTCCGTCAGCGCAGCCTGATCACCGCGACCGGCTTTCAGCGCCAGCTGCGTGATGTATTCGTCATTAGAGACGAGGCGTGCGGGAGTCATGGCAATAGCTTAGCAACTTAAAACCTAAAGATAATTCGCCTGGCTGCACGTGGCCTCACCTGCAAAAAGCAGGCAGCAACGCAGCCAGGCGAACTAGGGGGCTGAAGTGTTAGAAGCGGATGGCGTCGATGGGCTTGACGCGGACTGCGATGGTGGCCGGGATAATACCCGCCAGCGCGCCCACGAATGTCGCGACCAGCACGCCGATTACAGCGGCCGTGACGGGGTAGGCCACGGCGCCCGTCTCCAGCGGCAACGCCAGCATCTTATCCAGCGGCAGCTGCTTGACCGTGATGATCGAGGCAATCACGCCAACCACGCCCGCCACCGTCGTGGCGACAATCGACTCCAAGAACACAGAGATAAAAATCCGGCCTGCCGACGCGCCCATTGCGCGACGAATACCAATCTCACGGACACGGTGGCCGATGGTGACAATCGAGACCGTGAGCAGGCCCAACGCGCCAAGCGCGATCACGATGCCACCGATAATGCCCAGCGCCGTAGTGATGGTGTTATTCATCTCCTGGGAAATCTCCGTGTCCTTCTCCGACAGGGAGGTATTCACCTTCCAGCTGGGGCCGAGCTCCGCCTGGAAAATGTTGTGCAGCGCCTTCTGGTTCTCCTTCGCGGACTCCTCAGGCGTTGCGACGAGAAGTTGCGGCTCACCCACCGGACCCTCGTAGCCGGCATTGAGGAAGGAATCGTAGTGCGTGACAATGCTCGGGGCGTCCCACGATCCGAGGGACTTATACACTCCCACCACGGTGAAAGTGGTGTTGCCGGTTTCCTTCAAGGTGAAGGTTGGGTGGTCGGCTAGCGCTGGGTTTCCCAGGCTCTCGTAGAACTGGTCGTTGACCACCACGGGGTTCATCAAGCGCTGGCCATCGGCATCTTCAAGGCGACGTCCCTGCACGATGGTGCGGGCGTAGATATCGAACCAGCCCGGGTCAGCGGCGATCAGCTCGGGGGTGCCTGGCGAAAAACACTCGTAATCATCCGGTGCGCAGTCATCCATATTGTGCTCAGGTGTGGCTGGCTGCATGCGAACACGCGACCACAAGTTGGCATGGGTGGTCTCTACCAGGCGATGCGTGGCAGTGGAAAAAGCGTCGTTGATGGACCCGTCCGGATTGATGACGCTCAAATCGTCCGGTCCGTTTCCGCCGATGCCTCCACCGCCGAAGTCGCCGAAGCTATCGGCCATCGTGCCGGCGCTGCTGTCACTGCTGAAGCCGCCGTCGCCGAAGTCGCCGCCATCCTCAGAACCGGAACTACCCGCTCCGGCAGTCAACGTGACCGTGCCGGCGATGCCCGTGCTCTGTGCGGTTACCGCATCCTGGGAACTGGTGAGAATATTGCCAAGCGCAATGACTGTGGTCATCGCCCACACTGCGGCAGCCACACTGACCAGCGACAGCATGATGCGGCCACGGTTAATGCGCAGCTCATGCCACGCTTCCAGCAGAGCGCCGAGATAAGGCGTTGCTGCATAGAGGAAGGAAGGCCGTGACTTCGATTCTGTTTCTTTATTCGTCGTCATCAGCAACCTCCTCGAAGCCGTGCATAGCGTTGGCGGCAGATAGCAGGACGGAGTCGGCGTGCAACTGACCGTCGCGAAGCTCAAGTGCCCGATCGCCGCGCTCGGCGACCTCTAAATCGTGCGTAATCACAATCAGCGCAGCATTGTTTTCCGTGGCGACTTCTTCGAGCAGATCCATGACGATCTTGCCGGTGTCGACATCGAGCGCACCAGTGGGCTCATCGGCAAGAATGAGCTGCGGTTGGCGCACGAGCGCACGGGCAATCGCCACACGCTGCTGTTCACCACCGGAAAGCTGCGAGGGCGTGGCCTCTAGACGATCGCCCAGACCGACGCGCTCCAGCATCGCGGCGGCGAGCTCGGTGCGATTCCAGAACTTCTCGCCCCGGTCGTACATCAGCGGAACCTCAACGTTTTCCAGCGTGGTGCGGGAAGGGAAGAGGTTGAACTGCTGGAAGACGAATCCCAAATTATCGCCCCGGAGCGCAGCGCGTTTCCTGTCTGACAAGGTGGAAATATCGGTGCCGTTGAACGTGTACGTGCCAGAATCCGGCAAATCGAGCATGCCAATGATGTTCAGCAGCGTTGACTTACCCGAACCGGACTGGCCGACAATGCTGAGGTGCTCACCACGTGGCACTTCGAGGTCGATGCCTTTCAAAATAGGCAGCTCCTCGCCGTTGGGCAGCGTCACTGTTCGAGTGACTGCGGTCAAACTAAGCATGGCGCGGGCCTACTTTTCAGAGCCAGCGTCATCGCCGGACTCATCGAAGCCAGTGTCACTGCCATCACCAGCGCCGGTGCCAGTGCCGTCGCCGGCGGACTCATCCTTGTAGGACGGCACGTACTCCAAAACCTGCTGGCCTTCCTTCAGGCCGCGCTTGATCTCAATGAAAGTGCCATCGTTGGCGCCGAGCTCAACCTTGATTTTGGTGGGCTTGCCGCCATCCTTAGCCGGAGCGTAGACGACACCTTCGCGGAAGCGTCCCTCCACCGCGGTCACCGGCAGTGCCGGGACCTCCGAGGTGGTGCCGCTGCCAAGAATCAGCGTGGCAGGAACACCTTCGTAGACGGTCTGATCTGCGGGAATGTCACAGCGCAGCTGTGGGCCGCCCGAGGAATTTCCAGCAGCGGCGGCGCCCATGCCAGCACCATCTCCGGCGCCAGTGTTCTGCGAGCCCGCGCTACTTCCAGTGACAGTCTTCACCGAATCACACAAAAACGGTGCCGGGCCATCGTTGATGGCGAGGCGGCCATTGTTAATCGAGTCTCCCAGCGTGTACAGCTGGCTCGGCTTAATAGGTGCTACGGCGTGGAAGCTGTTCGGAGAAATCGTGCCAATCTCCTGGCCGATCTCAACCGTCTGGCCAATGACGATATCCCACTGCACAGTGCCAGAAGCCTTAGCGGTGATGTTTCCCCAGGTCACGGTAGTTTCGGGTGCGGCGGCTGCGGCGCCTTCTTCATCGGAATCCGCGCCGCCGGAGGTGCTGGCAGTCTCAGATACCGAGGTCTTCTTCACCTGAAGCAGGTTCTGCCCCTCTACGGCGTTGCCGCCGCTGTTGACATAGGCGTCAGTGATTTCACCGGAAGCGTTGGCGCGGATCACGGTGGGCTCATCCGGGACGATGGTGGCAGACAGCTTCTGCGTGTTATTGATCCGCTGAGGGGATAGCTCCGTGGTGGGCTGGGAGAAATCACCGGTTGCTTGCGCATAGTCCTCGTCGTTAGCGGGGAAGAATGCGATCTTGAGAAGCGCAACGGTCGCCAGCAACGCCAGCGTGTACTTGAAGACTGTGAGCGCTTTTGCGCCCCTCCCTTGTTTTTTCATGTCTGCAGAAGTATCCGATCAGAATCCAAATTGACAGCGTGGTACGCGTGAAATCCTACCCTTAACCCCCCGTGGGCAGTGGTAGTGCTGGCTATACCTTTTATTCAGTGCTGATAGGTATTGCATGAAAGCGCGGTAAGTGCTTTTCGACGGTCATTGCGGGTGGTTTTCGCAGAGGGAATTTTGCCCTTTTTAGGGCCGAGTGTTTGCGGCTGATACAGCGAACCTAATCGGACTAATAATTAAGTCCACATATCAATCGCGGGAGACTAATAGGGAAAATATGAAACTTCGTGTAGGGTGGAAAACGTCAGGGCATGTTGTGACTGCCATCTAGCCCCTGTCTTTAGGAGGAAATCCCCATGTCCAATCTCTATGAAGGTTCCAATGGTCCGACCACTCGCCTCAACGGTGCGCCGGTTCCTACAGAGCAGCACTCGCTAACCAATGGCCCACAGGGAGGTATTAACCTCCACGACATCCACCTGCTGGAAAAGCTCGCGCACTTCAACCGCGAGCGCATTCCGGAGCGCGTTGTTCACGCTAAGGGTGCAGGTGCTTTCGGTGAACTGACCATCACCGAGGATGTCTCCAAGTACACCAAGGCTGCAGTATTCCAGCCGAACACGGTCACGCCGATGCTGGCGCGATTCTCTACTGTCGCAGGTGAGCAGGGCTCCCCGGATGGCTGGCGTGACGTGCGCGGCTTTGCACTGAAGTTCTACACCGAAGAGGGCAACCTCGACATCGTGGGCAACAACACGCCAGTGTTCTTCATCCGCGATGGCATTAAGTTCCCGGACTTCATCCACTCTCAGAAGCGCCTGCCGGACACAGGTTTGCGCGACGCCAATATGCAGTGGGATTTCTGGACTGCCTCTCCGGAGTCCGCTCACCAGGTCACTTACTTGATGGGTGACCGCGGTATTCCGAAGGACTTCCGTCATATGGATGGCTTCGGTTCTCACACCTATCAGTGGATTAACGCTGAAGGGGAGCGTTTCTGGGTTAAGTACCACTTTAAGACTCGCCAGGGCTGGGAGTTCCTGGCGGATGATGAAGCCGCCGAGCTGGTTGGCGAAAACACCGACCACGCTCGCCAGGATCTCTTCGAGGCGATTGAGCGCGGCGACTACCCAACCTGGGACGTCAAGGTGCAGATCATGCCTTACGACGAGGCCGCCAGCTACAAGGTGAACCCGTTCGACCTGACCAAGACCTGGTCTCAGAAGGACTACCCGCTGATTCCGGTCGGCCACTTCACTCTGAACCGCAATCCGGGCAACTTCTTTGCTGAGGTTGAGCAGGCCGCTTTCGCACCGTCGAATACGGTCCCGGGTGTCGGCTTCTCGCCGGACAAGATGCTGCTGGCGCGTGTGTTCTCCTACGCTGATGCGCACCGCTACCGCCTTGGCGTCAACAGCGATCAGCTGCCGGTGAACCAGTCTCGCTGCCCAGTGAATTCCTTCTCGCAGGATGGTGCGGCCACGTACTACTACTCGGATCCGAAGCTGCCGGTTCACGGCTCCAACGCCACCGCTCGCGGCCCGGAGGCCGATACTGAGGCTGCGGCTAAGGCCGCTGGTTGCCCAGTGCGCTCCGGTCACGCCGGCCAGGTCGATGCTGGTGCCTTTGGTCAGTGGGAGAGCGTGGGCGAAGAGTTCTACGCTGGCGCCTACGTGCAGCACCCTGAGGATGATGACTTCTCGCAGCCAGGCGACCTTGTTCGCAACGTGATGGACGATGCCGAGCGCGATCGCTTGGCAAACAACATCGTCGGTGCCATGCAGGGTGTTTCCCCAGAGGTGGAGCAGCGTGTCTACCAGTACTGGACCAACGTTGATTCCTGGCTCGGTGCCGAGGTGGAAAAGCGCTTTAAGGCAACGAAGTAAAGCAACCGCGTAGGGCTGTGCAGTAAAACCGCAGAGTAGAGCTGCACAGTCACGCGGTAGATCAAAGTAAATAGAAAAGCGTTAGCCCTGCAAATGGTTGAACCATCTGCAGGGCTAACGCTTTATTTAAAACTTCTGTCTGTGCATGACAGCCACGGCTTTGTGGTTGCCTGCACGCCGGCCCGGTTTGGGCGGCTAAGGAACAACCCTAAGTGTGAGCTGTTTTAGGCACCGATGCCCGGCAGGCTCGGGGAGCCGTTGAAAAGCGACTTCGGAGCAGCTGCAGCCTCGTCGGCTTCTTCGGCGGACTCGGACACCTCTCGACCCTGTTCGGCAGCGTCGGAGACACTATCAGCCTCAACGCCGGAGACGTGGGTGGAGTTGTCGTTGTGGGTGGACTGATCGTTCGTGATGTTGATGTCCATGAAGTCGCGGCCGAACGGAGCGTTCCAGTCACCGGTTTCCAGGAGGGTCAGGTCACCATCGATGGTCGGGTTAATCTCGAAGGTGACGTTGACGGTCGGGCCGGAAGGCATTGCTTCCAGAACCTCAACGATAGGAGTGACGTCCATTTTTGGTGTTCCTTTTAGACAGTAACGAAATGAAGAATATCGGTTTTAACTGAACAATAAACCGCAGTCTTTTTTAGAGACTGGCGGTTTATTGTGTCAAGGATTGGCGGAGCTATTGTCCTGCCATGAAGCCCAGGAGCTTACTTGGCGCCGATGCCAGAGATGCTCGGGTTCAGGAAGTCGAACTTACGCTGGTCGGACTTGTCGACGGTGGTCTCCGGGTTCAGGAAGTCGGAAACCTCGACGTCGTGGGAGTCGTGGGTGGAGTGGTCGTCGGTGACGGAGATGTCCAGGAAGTCGTTACCGAACGGCAGGTTCAGGTCGCCACCGACGTTAGCGAAGTTGACGTCGTTGCCAGCCAGCTGCTCGAAAGCCGGCAGCGGGCTCTCGACGGTGACGGCCGGAAGGGCTTCGAGGATGGTTGCGATATCTTCTGCGGAGCAGGACATGAGAAAATCCTTAGGTTCTCGGGGGTAAAGATTTTGAGTCGCTCTTGGCTGACTCACAGAAATTAAGTTAACCGATGGGGCAAGGGGCTGCAATGAAAAAATAAGTGCCTCGATCCGCTTTCGGTCGGTTGCGTCCCTCAAAGCTCGCTCAAATTCGCCTAAAAACATTGGAAAGAGGGCGGTTTTGTGGTGTCTGTGACGACTCCGGCCTCTGCCTGAATATCGGATGACAAAAGCGTTGTTTTCTTAAAATTTACCGGGATTGCATTGATTGTTTTGTTCTTGGTGTCACAAAGGTGCAGGCAAACGGCAAATTCATCACAAATGATAACTAAGGGTTCCCTAAGTAAGGGAAACCAAAGTTTAGTAAATGGCAAAAACTGCCACTCAATTTAGGGGCATAAGCGGGGTTAACGAGCGGGCCATAGCCCATGAGAGGTACATCACATTGTGGGAGGCCAAAAGTGTGGGGAAATATACCCCCTTTTGGGTAGGCCGGGTGGCCTAAAGGGGGTGTCGGAGCGCGCTGAGGGGTCGCTGTGAAACTGGCCGCTAACGGTGTGTTCAGGACGTTTCCCGCGCCGCTAGCTACCGCTCCGGGACGTAGTCCTCAGCGGAGCCGTCACGGGCACCCAGCACCGCGCGTCCAAGTACTTCGGAGGCGACGGTAGCGACGACCAGGACAGCAACAATGGCCAGAATGGCGGTGAGGGTTTTGCCCCACGTCAGATCGCCCTGGTCGGCCTCTAAGACCAAGTTGGCAATCACCAGCGCGGGGATGCCCACCATGATTCCGGCGGAAAGTTGGTTCAACCGGCTCAGGGCATCTTTAGAGCGCCACATGGCCACGCCCGCCAGGAGCAGGTACAGAGATCCGCCAATGACCAGCACGGCAAACAAGATAGTTACAAGGATTGAAGCGATACTCATAGTGCGATTCGTCCTTAATCGGTCTTAGCGGCGGCCACGGGAAATAACTCGGGCCAGGCCCACGGTCGACAAAACGCCAAGCAAGCCCGCCAGCATTGCAATATCGAAAGTAATGGCTGTAGTCCGCAGCATGGCAGTTGTGAGGAACACTCCCACCATGGGGTAGAAGGCGGCGTCGGAAAGCACTGCGCGTGAGACATTGCCCTTGACCCGGAAGATCAGCACCACGCCCACAAGCAGCGCCACTGAACACAGAGCAATGCCAATGCCGCTAATTACCTGTACTGCGGTGGGATCGATCAATGTGTCATTCATGAGCGTGCTCCTTTGTCTTCGCCATTGGAGGCAATGCCATCCGGCAGTGGCAGACCATGGTCGACCTCAGCGGCAACACCGACGACGGCATCCGGGTCAATGAACTGGTCTGCGTTGTATTCCTCGAAGACAAATGCCTTCGGGCGGGGGACATCGCGGAGGCGGGGGACGAGGTGCTCCTCCATGTCGTAGAGGGAGTCGTACAGCGCGTCCAGGTCGGCACCGAAGATCGCGTGGATGATAAACAACCGTCCCGCATCGGTTTCACGGACGCCGCAGACCAGCGTGCCCGGGGTCATGGTGATGGACTCGGCAAAGAGAGTGACCTCAAGGTCAGACTTCACACGCAGCGGCAGTCCAATGAGCACCGGCTGCTGCTTCTGGTTCGGGCGCAGAGTATCGAGCACCACGTCCGTCGCAGCTACAACAACCTGCCAGACCAGCCAGAGGGAATAGCGGATAACGTGTAGAAACTTCATCAGTAAATACCTCCGATGGCGTTTTCAACTCCGCCGAGTGTGGCCTCGCGGTAGCCATCAATATTCAGCAGCGCATCGGCCGCGCCGGTGGTCGCCCAAGTGACGGCGCCGACCGCGACGAACATGGCCACGGAAACAATTGCCAGCATGGCGGACGGCGCAACCAGCGTTCCCGGAACACGAACCGAATCATCCACGCCCTGCATGGGTCGGCCCCAGAAGACCGCGCGCCACAGGCGAATCATGGCCAGCAGCGAGCCCAGTGAGGCAACGATGATTGCGGTGATCGCAACAATCGAGCGAGCATCGCCAGTGGCGGCAGAGGCAAAGACAATGCCCACCTTGCCCCACACGCCGGAAAACGGTGGGAAGCCCACAATGGAGAAGCTCATTGCCGCCATCACCCAGGCAACCGCTTGGTCGCGGCGAGCAAGCCCCGAAAGCCTAGAGAGCGTACCCGTACCGTAGGTCTCTTCCACCGCGCCGGAGCCCAGAATGAGGGCGCCGACAGTCACCATGTGGTGGATTGCGTAGAAAATACCCGCAGCCAGGGCAGCCTTGGCGCTGCCCCCGTCGTTAGCGTCCGTGAACGCCAACACGATCAGAATGAACGGCATACCCGTGACCATCTGGTAGGCCAGCACCTCACGCATGGTGTTCTCCGCGAGACCAGCAAACGCGCCGACCAGCATCGAGATCGCCATGATGATAATGATCGGCCAGTGCCAGGAGGGATTCATGCCCACAATCACGACGTAAATGCGGAAGAGCATGTACACCGCAACCTTCGTGTGCACCGCAGAGAACAGTGCCATCACCGCAGGGCTTGTCGACGGGTACGTCCTCGGCAGCCATGTGTGCGCCGGAACCAAACCAGCCTTCACACACAGCGCAATGATGACAATGCCCAGCGCGACCACACCCGTGCCGCCGGGGCCGCCCTCGCTGGCCATGTCGGCCAGCATTGCGATGTTCACATTGCCCGCCGAGCCGTAAATCAGCGCGACACCAATCAGCAGCACCGTGGAGGTCAAGAGGTTGACCAGCACGAAGTTACGGCCAGCAGCCAGGCGGTGCCAGGTACCGGTTACCGCGATCAGGCCATAGGACGGCAGCAGCATGACCTCCATGAACACGAAGAAGTTGAACAAATCGGCAGTCAGGAAAGCACCCGACATACCGGACAACATCATCAGCGTCAGGGAGGGGAAGAACCGCGAAGTGTTTTCGCCCGCGACGTGGGCGAACCAGTTACCGATGGCAACCACAGCCGCGGCCACACCCAGCATCAGCATGGAGAACGTGTCCGCCAAGAAAGGAATCGAGATACCACCGGGGAACGCGCCCACACCGTGGCCGACCGGGCCGTTGTCAGCGACGTAGAACATCACCCAAAACGCAGCCAGCGACGACAGTGCCGGAACGGCGATGCCCATCGTCGCGCGCATCCACAGCTTCGGCAGAATGGCTGCGACCGCCGACAGAATCAGCGGCAGTGCCGCAAACAGCGGCAGTAGCGAAGACAGAGTTGAAGGGGACATTGCAGAGGTCATTGCAGAGGCTTCTACCATTTCTCGTCACCGCCGAATGTGGTCTCGCGCGGGAACTTATTCGGAGCCGAAGAGACCCCTGGGGTGCCGGTGACCGTGGAATCCGAGTCCGACGGAATGTGCTTACCCGCACGACGACCAGCCGTCGACAGCTGTCGCATAGCCTCGCGGTCCTCATGGATACGAGTGTCGTCATCGCGGCCCAAACCAGACAGAGCCAGCATGAACGCGGTGACGGCCATGGTAATCACGATGGCCGTCAGCACGAATGCCTGCGGCAGCGGGTCAGCCATCTGCTCGGCAGCGCCAGCGCCCGCAGTGGTCTCGTTGCCCAGCAGCGGTTCGCCGCGCCAGGCGCCGACACCCGTGGACAAAATAATCAGGTTGGCGGCATGGGAAATCAGAGTCATACCGATGATGGTGCGCAGCATGCCGCGCTGTAGCACCAGGTACGTGCCACCGCCTGCGAGGACGGCAGCCATGATGGCGATAATCACTTCTTGGCCTCCTCAACGGTGGCATGAGCTGGGGCGGGGGCTGGAGCGCTCTCCGCTTCTGAGGCGAACACGCCCATCTCCGGCGGCACCCGCAAGCTTGAGCGGTCTGAGTAGAGATCCTGCATCACATCGTCCGACCCGGTCACACCAGGACGGTTCGGGCCGCCCAGGAGATTCAGCGCGGTTGCCACAATGCCGATGACGGCCAGGTACACGCCGACGTCGAAAAGCAATGCCGTGGTGAGGTGCTGACCCAGGAACTCGCCGTACAGCGGTGCCAAGAACGACCCCTTGGCGAAACCGATGAAGCCCGTGCCGATAGCCGTGATGACACCCGCAGCGCTGAGCACTGCCGGGATCTTCTCGCCAAAGACCAGCTCGTCGCGGTCCTTGGACAGGTAAATCAGCATGACGGCAGCGGCGCCAATCAGCGCCGCGTTGAAGCCGCCGCCCGGAGCGGTACCGCCGCGGTAGAGAACCACAGCGGACAGGGCGAACAGAAGCGGAGCCAACCAGCGGACCAGCCAACGCATCATGATGGAGTTCAGAGCGGGCTCCGCAAGCGGGGAAGGCTGATCGAGCAGGTGCGGGAAGCGAGGCATAGACGTGACAACCGCCGCCATCGCGACACCCGCCATACCGAGAACCGCCAGCTCACCCATGGTATCGAAAGCACGGAACTCAACCAGGATCACGTTGACAATGTTGGTCTCGCCCGTGACCTTCTCAGTGTTATCGATGTACCACTGCGCGACCTCAGGCATCTGACGACGGCCAGTGAGGAACCACACCGCGCCGAACGTAGCCAAGCCCACGGCAACTGCCACAACCGCCGCCGAGGCACGGCGGTTCTTCGAGGTCTCAGAGAACGCACGCGGCTGGAAGCGCAGCACCAGCATCATCAGCACGACAGTCAGGATTTCCACCATGAACTGCGTCAATGCCACATCCGGTGCGCCCAGCAGGAGAATCTGCAGCGTGACACCAACACCGGTGACGCCGAGCAGCACAGCCGCCTGCAAACGGTTCTTCGCCCGAAGCGTGGCCCACACGCCAATCACGACAACAACCAGCGGAATCAGATCGGTCAGGTGATCGATGCCGTCGATCTTCGGCAGCACCGGAGCGCCCCCGACACCCGGAGCGATTGCAATAACCAGGGCGTACACCGCGAGCAAACCAAGCAGCGGCAACAGGTGACGCGATGGCTGATGCGAACGCGCCACCTTGCCCATCGCGCGCCCCACACGCTGCGAGACGCTCAGCGACGCGTTGATTGCCTCCACACCAGTGAACGGGAAGAGCTTGCGGTCTGCCATGACGGCGCCTACGCGGGCACGAGTGAAGATGAAGCCCACGCCGACAGCCAGCACAACCACAGAGATGATCAGCGGCACATTCACGCCGTGCCACAGGCTCAAGTGCGATTCCTGAGTCGTGCCAGCCGGAAGCTGACCGACCGTATCGGCCACGCGGTCCAGCGGGCGGTTCAAAATAGCGCCGGCAGCGAAGGCGGCTGGAAGGCTAAGCACGCCAGGGATGGCAGCCGGGAGCCACAGCGAAATTGGAGCCTCAGTGATGTGGTCCACGTTGCGCGGACCATCCACAAATGCACCGAACACCAAACGTGCCGAGTACGCGAAAGTACCAATCGCACCAATCGCCGCCACCGTCAGCAGAATGACGACACCGGTGTTGCTGAGCGGCGCACCTTCGAATGCGGTCAGCATGCCTTCCTTCGACATGAAGCCGAAGAACGGCGGAATTGCCGCCATCGATGCCGCACCGAAAATCATCGAGCCAAAGCTCCACGGCATCTGCTTCCACAGCGGACCGAGGCGACGAATATCGCGCGTGCCTGCCTGGTGATCAACCACACCAGCCATCATGAACAGCGAAGACTTAAACATCGCGTGCGCAATGGTGTGCACAACCGCAGCCATAATCGCGAACTTCGTGCCCACACCAATCGTGGCGACAATCCAACCCAACTGCGAGACCGTCGAGTACGCAATCAGCTTCTTCAGGTCAGTCTGCTGCAGCGCAAAGTAGGCCGTGGCAACAGCCGTCCACATACCCATGACGATCAGCAGCAACTGCCACACGCGCACGTCCGCGAAGACCGTGGAAAAACGCATCAGCAGGTAAACGCCTGCCTTGACGACGGCCGCAGCGTGCAAGAAAGCCGAGACGGGAGTTGCCGCCGCCATGGCCTCTGGAAGCCAGGCGTGGAAGGGGAACTGAGCTGCCTTCGTGAAAGCGCCCAGGGCCACCAGCGCGGCAATGAGGCTGCGCGCTGCCGGGTTGGCCTCCCACTCAGGCGAAGCCAAAACCTCGGTGAGATTCGTGGAACCGGTTAGCCACACCGCACCGCCGAGGGCGGCCAGAAGCAGCAGGCCACCGGTGAAGGTCAGCAGGAGTGTGCGCAACGAGCCCAGCTCGCCCGACGAGCCCGACCTCGCAATGAGCAGGAACGACGCCATCGAGACCAGTTCCCACCCGATGAAGAGGAGCATGATGTCGTCGGCAAGCACGAGGAGCAAAACCGCCAGCATGAACGCCGTCATCAGGACGTAGAAGCTCATCGCGGATTTCTTCGGCGGCAAATACGCGGTGGAGTAGATGAAGACTATCGAGCCCACCAACAGCGCCAAGAAGCTGAACACCATGGAGAGGGGATCGAGCTTCAGCGCAAACGCCGCGTTCAGTTCCGGGGACCAGACGCGGGACCAGGTGAAGGTGGTGCCGTCGAGAATATCGCCCGTTACACGCGAAAGCTGGACCACCGACGCGAGAAAAAACGCGACGATGGGCCAGCCTGCGTGACGACCAAGAAGCTTCACAAACAGCGGGGTCAGCGCCAGGGCAACCGCGACCAACAGCGAAACCGAAAGGAGGGTCAGGCTGTTGGCGGAAGTTTGGGCTGCTTGGGTGGCTTGAACTGCTTGAGCTGCTTGAGCTGCGAGCGTTGTTGCGTGCTCTGCGGAGCTGCTTGCTTGGGGGGTAATCGTTGCCGGGGCAGAAAGAACGGAATCTAAAGAATTCAATGTTGCCGATACGCCGCCGGACGCAAACTCAGAAGCCAATGTCTGGTCTGGTGGTGCGGTCGCCGACGGCGGACTGGCTGTAAAGGAGCTGGCTGATGCCAGAGCTGTTGCCAGGTGCGTCACTTGGGGGCTACTTTCACATTGCTGTTAAAAAGGTTCGTACTTCTACAGACTAACAGCCACGAAAATGCTCCACGCGGGGTGAAAGGGGCATTTGGGGGAGCGGGGAAAGGCTGTGCGGATGCAGTTTTCCTGGATCCAGTAGTGAATAAATAAATGAACGGGTGATGGGCGGCGGCGGTGGGCTGCTTCAAGTTAGTGACTGCGGTTATGGCAAAAATAGCCCTACCGGGTGCTGATTGTAGCTTGCGTTGTCAAGTTCGGGTTGAGGGGCTATTTCTGAAGTGCCTCCGGCAAAAGCTTGTTGAGTTCTTCTCTGGTGAATTACTTCAGTCCGTCCTCTTTTAAGGGTTTTTGGGCGGTACTGAAACTCTTATCATCGGTACGTTCCACATTGCAGTAGGCCTCAGCGGTCTCTGCTATCAGCACGTCACGACGCTTCCGGGCTTCGGCGATGTCGAGCTCTGGGAAATCTACCAGAAGGGACAAGTACTTTCGTATAAGGAGCCACAGTTGATCACCGGCTTTGCGGTGTCGTGCTGCCTTGGCTCCGATCTCGAGCCGGAAGCTGTACGAGTTGAGAACCAGCAGGAAGAAGGTGATAACCGCAGTGATGGAGGCTATCCAAATCTGCAGGGTAAAGAACACTCCTACCAGTCCAGCGGCTGAAAGCGCGGACAGCACAATCTGGGCCACTTTGATACGGTGTTCGGTCCGGGTGAGTCGTGTGCGTTGCTCTTCTTGTGCAGCGTGAGAGTAGACTACGCTCCCATATCCATTCTCAATTTGTGAGTAGAGCACGTCGCGTTCATGCTGCTGGGAATTTGTCAACGTAAATCAACCTCCACATCTGCGCTGGTTCTGGGTCGTCGCTATAAACGGCACGACGGCTGATGTCTGCGTAGAGCTCCGACTAGAAGTGTGTAGAAATAGTGATTTTGTGTCACGCCAGGTAACACATTCCACGCTTCGCGAATTTCCTGTTCTGTTTTCTATATGGTTTCCGACAACTCATAGATGTTGCGAGTGAGAACAGCGAATAGGGGGTTATTTCCAACGTGGTACGGGTACTTTACGGTCGCAGGATTATTCAGACGGTTTTTACGTTCTGCATTGACAGCACTGGCAGCGTCCAAGTTGGTCTTATGAAACAAGACACGCAGCGGCTTGTAGGTTCCCATCATCTTATTCCTAACGTTTTATCGACCATGTTTCGAAGTTGCAAAAGAACAAGATCTTTAGCAAATAGCACACATTCAACTAAGCCCTATTTACAAAACTTCCATTTTTGCAAATATGCCCAGATTTTGGGGCCCCAGAAAAACCGAGGTGAAGATTTTTGTGGGCGGCGTTGGAGATCGCTCGCATATGGCGACTCGCTCCCTCGTTATGTTTGTAATACGTCTTTCCAATGGTGAGGGCGCTGAGTGAGTCTGCGCAATCCTCTCTAACAACACAACACGACCCTTAGGTTAGACTTGCCTAAGTGGCTCTGGTAATGTTGGTATTATGGGCACAAATAAAAATGAACCCTGCCTTCCGCAAAATGACCGGTCAACTCATGTTGCGGCAGGCCATTGGGTGCTTGCACGGGCTGGCAAGCGAGTTTTACGCCCGGGCGGATTGAAACTAACGAATCGATTGTTGGTTGCGGCCGATCTATCTGGCAAGAAAGTGTTGGAATTCGCTCCGGGATTGGGACGTACGGCCATGCTCATGCTTGAGCAAGGAATCGCCTCCTACACGGGCGTGGATCAAGATCCAGATGCCGTCGCACGAGTGCAGGCCGTTGTTGGGCCGAGGGGCACAGTTGTAAATGCCAATGCGCAAGACACCGGCCTTGAGTCCGAATCAGTTCAGGTTGTGGTTGGTGAAGCGATGCTGACCATGCAAGGCGATAAAGGCAAGCGAGGGATCATCGCCGAAGCGTTCCGACTGCTTAAACCAGGCGGTTGCTATGCGATCCACGAACTTGGACTCACCCCTGACAGCATAGACGCGGCGCTTGCGGACCAGTTGCGACAGCGCCTAGCCCGCACGATTAGGGTTAATGCTCGCCCTCTTACTTGCAGTGAATGGTGCGGATTGTTAGAGCAGGCGGGTTTTTGTATCGAGTGGGTGGGGTATGAGCCGATGGCTTTGCTATCCCCACGTCGTAATCTAGCCGATGAAGGCATAGTCGGAGTTGCGCGAATTATGCGTAACGTTGCGCGTGATAAGGAGTTGCGTCGCCGTATATTGGATATGCGCGCA
The DNA here is from genome assembly GCF_001809925.1 of Corynebacterium sp. HMSC064H12. Lineage (NCBI taxonomy): Bacteria > Bacillati > Actinomycetota > Actinomycetes > Mycobacteriales > Corynebacteriaceae > Corynebacterium > Corynebacterium sp. HMSC064H12. The sequence continues at coordinate 69,520 of NZ_KV799341.1, forward strand.
ACGTTCAACGAATACCGCGACAGTTTAACCGGCATCGCTATCGTCGCGCGCAAACCCGCCGCTAACCTGGAAGCAAAGGAGAGCTGATTATGACTGAACTCAAACCATCATCAGCCGGCGCACTGGGGTTTATTGAAAACCTTGCGCAGCGCGTTGAGTATTGTCCGAACTCAACCACTTCTACAACGCTAATGCGCGCTGAAGGGGTGAACGTGGTGTTGTTCTCGTTCGACGAGGGAGAGGAACTATCCGAGCACACCGCCGCGATGCCAGTGATTGTTCAAGCCCTTGAAGGTGAAATCGAAATCAGCGGGGACGGTAAAACGGTGACGTTGCGTCCCGGTGGAATGGTGCATTTTCCTACGCGCCTACCACATGCGGTTAAAGCACTAACCAAAGCAAAAATGGTGCTTTACATGATGAGCCGACCACCGGCGAACTAAGTAATTGACGTCAATTCGCGCAGGAGCGGACCTGTTCTGCCCGCTCCTGCGCGTTGACTTTAAGCAGTATTCAAAAGGGTGTGGCCGACCAAGCTGCTTTAGTGCATGTTGCACACAATTGATGATGAAGTGATGCGGGCGAAAATGCGCAAACTCCGCGTATCTACATTTGCGGATATCTTCTACGAGATCGTCAGCGACGAAGCCTATGCCGACCCCTGCCAGAAGACATTTTCCTCGCAGCAGTCGACGAAGCCTATGCGCAACGCCAACAACGCAATATCGCCAAAGCAATCAGCCTAGCCAAGTTCCGCTACTCCAAACGCCAGCCTGGCTGAAATTACCAGGGCAGAAGAACGAGGTATCAACCTGCGGCAGTTGAAGAGAATCGCGGCAACGAACTGGCGGTAAAACCCAACCAACATTCATATCCTCGCCCCGACTGGGGCCGGCAAAACATATATTGCCTGTGCTCTTGGTGTTGCGGCCTGCCAAGCAGACTACTCGGTGGCCTACTACCGGCTAGATCAGCTCGTTGACATGTTGGCGGTCTTCTCACCGACTGACCAAACCTATCTCAATCTGATGCGCAAACTGATCAACATTGATGTCTTGACCTGGGCCGATCCTAAAAACCAGCCCGACCCATAGTTATTCTATGATCCCTAAAACCGCTTATCTGCATTCACCCCCATTAACGGTGAATCTTCAGATCAAAACTAGAAACAGTATATAAAAAGTATTATACATCTTAGGTGAGCCTTACCTTGCTTACTATTCAGGAATCGAGGTTTACTATGACCCAACAGTCCTCTACGTCCACACGGAGTACAAGCTCATCCAGTGGGTTGACGGCACGTTTAAACACCAGAGATCTCATCAACGCTGGCATCTTTGCTGCACTTTACTTTGTGATCACCTTTGTAAGCGGAATGATTGGATTCGCAGGACCACAATTCATGTTTATTGGATGGTTCATCGCGGCAATCGCAAACGGAATCGTGCTAGCGCTTTATGCCGCCCGCACGCCCAAAATGGGTGCTTTCACCCTCGTCGGTGGTATTAACGGACTAGCATTCATGCTCACCGGACACTACTTCTGGACCCTGCTGGGAAGCATAATTCTAGGGTTTATCGCGGATTTGATTATTACAAAAAGCCACCTCAGTATTGCCAAGTCCTTCCCTATTGCCTACGGCGTCTTCTGTGTCTGGATTTCTTTGCCTTTTATCCCGCTAATTCTGGATACGGACTCCTACTACGTCGATATCGCAGACCAAATGGGGCAAGAATATGCCGATGCTATGTCGGATATCTTCCAGCCATGGACCATTGGAGTACTGGCCATTTGTGCGCTCATCGTCGGCTTTATCGGCGGAAAGGTCGGAGTTCGCGTCAGCCGCAAACACTTTGAAAGCGCTGGTCTCCTGTGAGCCTGCAAAAACAGGGCGTGCTTCGTCGATCTTCGATCGATCCACGGACCGTGCTGCTTTCTGTTCTAGTAATCAATGCGGTAGCTCTCAGCCACGGCCACCTACCGACACTGCTGATTTCTATCGCCTTCAGCTCCATCGCACTAGCTACAGTAAAGCCACACTATGGTCTTATTTGCCTGTGCGCTTTTGCATTATCCTATCTAGGGTATTGGGGCCTATTACAGCTTCCTGGCTCCACATTTTTCGCTTTTTCAGCGGCAATTTTTTCGTGGCTAAGCCGTTTTGTCATCAGCATGTCCATCGGCGCATTCGGCTTGCTCACTCTCACACCATCCACGTTGACCTCAGCACTGCGGGACCTGCGTTTACCAGGCTGGGTCACCATTCCACCGGCGGTATTCCTGCGCGTTTTGCCGATCATCGTGGCAGAAGCCAAAGCCATCCGCGATGCCATGGTCCTTCGGGGTCTCCAGCCTGGAGTAAAAAGCTGGATCACACAGCCCACACAATCGTCCGCGATGCTGGTCATCCCCTTATTAGGTGCCGTCGTCCGCGCTGGTGATGAGCTCGCTGCCTCTGCTCTTGTCCGGGGATTGGGAGGACCCGCACGCCCAACCACCACCGCCGATCTTTCCTTCAAGCTTGTCGATGCAACTGCACTAGCTGGGTTGGGCCTCGTTGTTGCCTCTGTCTGGCTTCCCACGGAGGTCCACTTATGAACGAACGCAGTATCGCAACCAGTGTAGACGCCCACAACGTTTCTTTTACATATCCATTGGGAGCTCGACCAGGCATTCAAGGCGTATCTGATGTGTCTTTTTCTGTCTCTCCAGGACAGTGTCTACTGATTACCGGTGATTCCGGATCGGGAAAGTCCACGGTACTCAAGTTGATCAACGGACTCATCCCCCATTTCAATCCAGGAGAGCTACTAGGCACCATCACTATTATAAAGGATGACCAGGCTTTTACCCCTGCGGAAGAACCGCTGTCCCGAGCCATCGAGTTCAGCGCCTCAGTATTCCAGAATCCAAGGACACAATTTTTCACTGAAAGCGTCAATGCAGAATTGGCCTTCGGGCTAGAAAACCTTGGTGTAGATCCCAAAGAAATTGAGTCGAGGATTCAATCAGCGGTCGAGCTACTAGGCATTAACGATCTTCGGGGCCGGCGATTCAAAGAATTATCCGGTGGACAGTTACAAACCGTGGCATGCGCATGCGCGCTTGTGTCCCCGGGCAGTCTCGTGCTTCTCGATGAACCCACGTCCAATCTCTCCATGGAAAGCATCGATATTCTTGCACGCGTGCTACACCGCTTGAAGGAATTAGGCACAACGATCATTATCGCTGATCACCGCCTCTTTTTCTTAAAAGATATCGCTGACCAAGTTATTTACTTGACTCAGGGAAAAATAACGCGGAGTTTCCACGCTCAGGAGTTTTATGCCTTAGACGAACCCGAACGCAAACAATTGGGGCTACGCAGCTTACACCACGTTCCCCTGCCCGCGAGCGTGCCGGTACCACCCACGCTCGAAAACGCCGATCCCCAGCGGAGCGGACTCGAGCTAAGCAACATCTGTTTTTCTTATGGCACACATGAGGTGTTAAACATTGACCACGCATTTTTCCCCAGCGGCGAAGTCACCGCCTTAATCGGGCCCAACGGCGCTGGAAAAACCACTCTCGCTAGGATCATTTGTGGTCTTGCTTCTCCCAAACGCGGCGGTAGTCTCCGTTTGAACAGCAAACGAGTAGGAGCGGCTGCCCGCAGACGTGCCGCGTACATGGTGATGCAAGATGTTGGCCGCCAATTATTCGCAGCCACCACCGAAGAAGAAGTCACGCTCGGACTGGCAAAGAAGAAGCGGGACCACATCGATGTCAATGAGATTCTCCATCGCCTCGATCTGGCAGGAATGGCTCAACGGCATCCGCAGTCTCTGTCCGGTGGGCAACGGCAACGCTTAGCCATAGCTTCAGCCCAAGCCGAGCAAGCAGCGATCTACATCTTCGATGAACCTACCTCTGGCGTGGGCTGGCGCCAACTGCAATCCATCTCTGCGCTACTTCGATCTCTTGCAGCAAGCGGAGCAGTGGTCATCGTCATCACCCATGACCACGAATTCATCCAAGAATCAGTCACCAGAATCATCGATATGACTGACATCAACAAGAATTGAGAAAGAAATGTCTGAGGTAAAACAAAGTTCCACAGAATCAAGCGGAACCCACGCACCAGAATCACACGGTGCGTCACCGGAAGAAGAGGCTCGCGCAAAACTAAAAGCCGGCCAGGTCGCTCTAAAAAAGCTACTGGCCCCAGTGCAAACAACCATCTACTTCGCACAGTTTCTCGCGCTTGTATCCTCGGTACTCGCCGTAGCACCCTACGTCGCGTTGGTGGCACTGGGAAATGCTCTAATCGACGGCAATACTGATGACGTCGCGTCCATTGTGAAATGGCTACTTGCTGCATTTTTGGGCCAGCTATTCTTCTATTTCCTTGCTCTTGCGATCACCCACTTCGCTGATGCGAAGCTGGTGGGGATTAACCGGCGCCGAATTATTACCGCTATTGCGAAAGCACCACTCTCGTGGTTTAGCCAGACTAATTCCGGCAAAGTTCGCAAAGCCGTCGAGGACGATACGTTAACTCTGCACACCCTGACAGCCCATGCTCCTGTAGAGCAGGTTGCCGCGATTTTTACGCCCCTCGCGCTTCTGGTTTATGCCTTTATCTTGGATTGGCGCCTTGGTCTACTTTCTATTGCCACTGTGCCCATTTTCCTAGCAATCCAAGCGTATTCAATGAAGGATATGGGCACAAAAACTGCGGAAATGGATAATTATCTGGGTGAGGTCTCTGCGACTGCGGTGGAGTTCTCCGAAGGTATTTCCGTCGTCAAGGCTTTCGGCACCGTTGGCAAAGCCCACGCTCGATATCGCGAAGCTGCCCAAAAATTCGCGGAATTCTATTACGAGTGGGTACGTCCGCTTCTGCGTGTTTCCGCAATCTCAGAGTCTGTGGTGGCGGTTCCTGTCCTCATTCTTATCAATGTAGGAGTCGGTTCCCTGCTGATAGCTGGTGGCTATGTCACGGTCGCTGAAGTCATCGCAACAACGTTGATTGCGCTGGTGATCCCGGGCACGATTCAAACCGTCGGCCGAATGTTGTGGTCTTACCAGCTCGCTGGCAATGCGGCGTTGCGCCTTGATGAAGTCATGACAATTTCCCACGTGAAAGAAGGCTCAATGAGCCTCGATGCCAGTAGTCAAGACATGGAGGTGGAGTTCCATGAGGTCAGCTTTAGCTACGCCCCAGACGCACCAGTCCTCCAAGGCTTTTCTGCGCAACTAAACGCAGGCACTGTCACGGCATTGATTGGCCCCTCCGGGTCTGGCAAATCCACAGCAGCAACGATGCTGGCGCGTTTCCAGGATCCAGATTCGGGCACAATCACTATCAACAACGTGGATATCCGTGATCTCACTTTCGACAGTTTGTACCGCACTGTGGCTTTCGTCTTACAAGATCCTCACTTACTGCGCATGAGTATTCGGGAAAACATTCGCCTTGCACGCCCAGAAGCTCGCGATGAAGAGATCTGGCAAGCAGCAGAGGCCGCGCACATAGCTGCTGATATTCGCGCTTTACCGGCTGGGCTCGACACCGTTGTTGGTGAGGACATCTCTTTATCCGGTGGACAACAGCAACGTATTTCTATTGCACGGGCAATTATTACCAATGCCCCAATCTTGATCCTAGATGAAGCTACTGCGGCAACTGATCCTGACTGCGAAGCAGAAATTCAAGCAGCTCTAGCCACACTCGTCAGAGGCAAGACCGTCTTGGTCATCGCCCACAAGCCGGAGTCCATCCAAGGCGTAGACCAAATAATCTGCCTCGAGCCTATGAAGGATAATTCTCATGTCTAATGCCACTACGCCTGCTAGTTCGCGTCTTCTTGATCCGCTACTCACTCGCAGTGTCAAAAAGCTGCAAAGTCCTGTAGGCCATAAGCTCAATAAAAGGCATGCTTGTCTATCGCTTATCGTTGGCGTGCTTGACGGCCTCGCTGTTCTCACGCTCGTGCCACTTACAAAGGCACTCGATGGGGATACGACGATCGCACCATGGATGTGGATTCTTTTGGCAATTGCGCTCGTAGCTTTTGCGCTACGATTTTTCGCAACCATGGCCTCTTACCACACGGCCTTGGATTTCATCCGAACCGCGCACACGACTGTGGGTGATAAATTAGCAACGCTACCGCTCGGCTGGTTCGTACCGGCTAATACCGGCGGCCTATCTCGCCTCGTCTCAGATCGCTTTATGGTGGCGGCCGAGACCATTGCGCATACTCAAGGAACGATATACCGCGATAGCGCGGCACTTGTCACCTTGTTAGTAGGAGCGTGTTTCTGGAACCCGAAGCTGGGCTTGGTCCTTCTTATCATCGCACCATTGGCGCTCGTGGTGATGCAGTTGGCTGCATGGATTCGTAAGAAAGCATCGAACCGCGCACTCGGGCCGAGTAAAGAGCTCTCCCAGCGCATCGTAGAATTTGCTAACCGTCAACCAGCCCTGCGCGCGGCAGGACAATCACAAGTTTTTGCGCCACTAGAGCAAGCGCTAGAAATCGACCATAAAGCACGAATACGCGAGCTATGGGTATCCACATTAGCTTTGCTACTCAACGGCATAGTAGTGCAGATCTTCATCGTGGCTCTCATTATGGTCTCCGCGGATCTTGCCGTTGAAGGCGCCCTATCGCCACTAGAAACAATTGCGATCATCGGAATCAGCTTGAGGTTTACCCGCACGCTTGAGCAGCTGGGTTCTTCTTTCGTCGGTTTAGACGCAGGTCGTATCGCGCTCACAGAAACTGAGCTCATCACCGATGCCCCTTCCCTGCCAGAACCCACTACTCCGCGCCCAGGCGATGGTTCGGGAAGTGTAGAGCTGCGTAATGTCACGTTTGGATACGGCGATAAACCAGTATTGGTAGATATCGCTTTCCGTGCTCGACCAGGCACCGTTACCGCCATTGTCGGTCCTTCTGGCTCCGGAAAGACCACAATTGCGCGCCTTATTTCGCGATTCTGGGATGTAGATTCCGGGGCGGTGATGGTTGACGGCGTAGATATCCGCGAGCTTGGAACCGAACAGTTAATGTCCAGACTGTCCATGGTCTTTCAGGATGTCTACCTCTTCGACGACTCGTTAATCGCTAATATCCGCGTTGGTCGTCCCGACGCCTCCGATGAGGAAGTCTTCCGCGCAGCTGATCTTTCAGGCGTGACTTCTATTGCCAACCGCCTAGGGTGGCATACTCCTGTTGGTGAAGGCGGGCGGCTTCTATCCGGTGGTGAACGCCAGCGCGTATCTGTAGCTCGCGCGCTTCTCAAGCAAGCGCCGATTGTACTCTTTGATGAGGCTACTTCCGCGCTCGATGCAGAAAATGAGGCAAACATCCTTGCTGCGATGGACGAGCTACGGGAGCAATCTACTTTTATTGTCATCGCCCATAAGCTGGATACAATCAAATCTGCTGATCAAATCGTAGTCTTGGATGAACACGGGCAAGTCAGCCAGCTGGGCACGCATTCTGAGCTTTCCGTTGTCCCCGGTATCTACCGTCACTTCTGGCAGCAACGCAAAGCAGCACGCGGGTGGAAAATCAGTTCGGGACGCGATTAACGCGGGAACCGAGATCGGCGTTGTTTGCGGGGGCACCCTTCTCCCCCGCAGCACGGCGAACCCTAAGTGCACCAACAAAGCCCAGAGCGAGGAATGCGGTGGCGGCGACGAGCGACCACTGCGCGGCGTTGGCCATGCCTTCGCTTAAGGCCCGCACCGCTGCCCCAGGAGCACGGTGCTTTGCGTTGCGGAGGCTTGCCCGGAGTCATCGACGGGAATATCCCGCAGCACCGTGCCTGTCAGCTGCGCGGAGGCGAACCAGAGGCCCAAACCCAGGAAGGCACTCAAACCACCCGGTCCTAAAAACTAGCCCGGCCCAGATGCTGGTTAATTTCGATCCTGTATAAAATCACCGATTCTCCGTGCGATGGATTCGAGCGTCCCATTTCCAGACGGCGAAATGTTCTCCATTCGTCCTTTGCCTTCGCTAGGTGAGGCTAAATCTAACCTAACGGTATCAGCTGCGAAAACCCGTTGATTGATGAGGCCTACTGCTTTTTAATTGCATGTTCGATCGCCAATTCAATTCGAGTCCAATTTATGAGTTTTATCGCTTGAGGCTGCACCCATTCTTCGACGCAGGCTGGGAATTCCGGCGTGGTGCAGCGACGGTCTGTTAATAGACCATCTTTGGCTTCGTGTAGTAGGTGCTTTACGGTATTATGCGCTTGCTTGAGTAACTCTAGCTTTTTAGCAGCATCAGGTAGCTCAGTGGCAAAGAGCTGTTCTTTCAAATCCGGAGGCCAAAGTGACTGGGAGTTGTTCTCGAAATCATCGAAGTATGTAAATGGATCGAATCCGATCCATTGTGAAACCTCATCAATGAATGAAGTGATTGCCACCTGAATCGGAATTAGAACCCCTTTAAGTGCTTCATTCGTGAGTTTTTAATAAGTCTTTGGGGTGGGGGATTTCGCTAGTTCGTTGAGTGCGGTGGGGCACTGGACATCAAGGTGCTGGTAGCACCTTCAAGCGAGGATCCGTCTCGTGTGATGACGTCTGGATATGTGGGGTAATTGCCATGGAACAACCACTTCTGGATGTTCCCTTCGGAACTGTTCCGATCGGCTCCGGACGGTAGTGGGCGCTTTTCCATTCCCAAGGATTCCCACGGTGTGACGATTGCCTGAATTGGTACTTGGTAGGCAACGGACAGCTGAACGAGTTCCTCAATGGTGATTGCTCTATCGTCGTTCTCGATTTTTTCGAGGATGCTGACAGCGAGTCGAGAGGTCCGAGCCGTGCAATGGCTCAATCTTGGGGCAGACCTCGAATTTCTCGAAGACGTCGAAGCTTGATGCGGACGACAAAGGAGCTCAAAACCTGGGAGTCGTGACGGCCGGTTCGTTGTGCACGATCTGCGGCATAGTGCGGCTTGTAACTGGCTCGGAAGGGAAGTGCCGGTAAATACCGTACGATATTGGCCTGGACATGCAAATCTTGAAACTACGGCGATTCACGCCACTTATTCGGGGATGGGAATCGACCTGGCAGCATATGAACGGATGAATAGGTGACAAACGGGTGACAGGATGCGCATAGAAAAACAGGCTGGCAATCCACACTTCTGAAAAGTGCAAATCACCAACCTGTTCTAAATGGTCGGGGTAGCGGGATTTGAACCCACGGCCTCTTCGTCCCGAACGAAGCGCGCTACCAAGCTGCGCCATACCCCGAGGCCACAGACACAAGCTAGAGCATAGCTCCAGCGCTGTGCTTGCGAGGACTTACTTTAGCCCGACGCCGAGCAAGAATGCAAAACGCCTGCTTAACGGGCTGTGTGTGGGGGGGGCACAGGCCCTGTCGCACCCTACGAACTACGAATCCCGCTCCACAACCTCAATCAAGGTCGCGGATGGGCGGCAGAACAGGCGCACCGGGGCGTAAGGGGAAGTGCCGAGGCCATTAGAAACGTGCAGCCACGTCTTCTCGGTCCAGCGCGACAGCCCCGAGGCCCGCGAGCGGTCGATACCGCAGTTGGTCACAATGGCCTTCCCTCCGGGCAGGCAGACCTGACCACCGTGGGTATGGCCGGAAAGCACCAGGTCGTAGCAGTCTTCCGCAAAAGCATCCAACACGTGGGGCTCCGGCGAGTGCGACAGGCCGATAGCGATGTCGGCATCCGCATTCGGGGCACCGGCAATCTGCGAATAGTCCTCCAACTCGTGATGAGGGTCATCCACACCGGACAGCGCCACCTTCACGCCACCCGCCACAAACTCCAGCCGGGCATGGGTGGCATCCTGCCAGCCGTGCTCGATAAACGCAGCGCGCATGCCGCGCCACGGCAGTTCGACGCGTGAGGGCTTGCGCTTCTTGCCTGTCAGGTACTTCAGCGGATTGACAGGCCGTGGCGCGAAGTAGTCATTCGTACCGAACACGAAGGCACCCGGACGGTTCAGTAGGGGGCCGAGCGCTGCGAGGACACTGGGGACGGCCTTGTCGCTGCCCAGGTTGTCGCCGGTATTAATCACCAGGTCAGGGTTCAGAGCATCGAGGCTGGCAACCCACTTCTGCTTCAACTTCTGGTCGGGGAGCATGTGGAAGTCGGAGACATGCAGAATCCGGAAAGGCTCACCCTCGCGCTTTCCCACCCGGGCGAGCGTGCCGGGTGCCAGCACGGGAACTTGCACACGGTGGAGTTTAAATGCACGCAATTCGATTTGGTTCGCGTAGAGGAACGTCGTCAAGCCAAGCGTGGCGAGAGCTGCGGCAGACCGCAGAATTTGGTTGGAAAAAGCGCGCGATGTCATGACAGAGACACTATCAACTACAGCGGTAATCTAGGGCGTATGAGTGAACTGAAGAACACAATTGTCTCCGATATGACCGCCGCGATGAAGGCCCGCGACAAGGAAACCGTTGCGGCGCTGCGCATGCTGAAGGCCGCCATCCAGACCGAGGAGGTTTCCGGCTCCAAGCACGAGCTCACCGATGACGAGGTGCTGCGTGTGATTGAGCGGGAGGTCAAGAAGCGTCGCGAGTCCGCTGAGATGTACGCCCAGAACGGCCGTCAGGAACTTGCCGACGCCGAACTCGCCGAAGCAGAGGTTTTCGCCCGCTACCAGCCGGAACAGCTTGACGACGACGCCGTGAAGAACCTCGTCGCGGAATCTGTGGCCGAGGTTGCTGGCGATGACGCGCCGAGCATGAAGATCATGGGCCAGGTTATGAAGGTGGCTAAGGAAAAGGCCGCTGGCCAGGTCGATGGCAAGCGGCTTTCCGAGGCCGTTAAGGCTGCCCTGCAGGGCTAGCGCGACCTTTCGCCGTTTTCCCTTTTCGGCGATAAGCGTTGGAGCTGCCTTCTAGGGCGAACTAGAACGGCAGCAGCGGAATCAGATCCCGCAAGCTCGGCGCTGGCGGAGTATTCGGACGAGGGAACTGCGGTAGCGGATCCGGCCGGTTCGTCGTCGAGTCCGGCCGCGGCGACGGTGCTGGCGGCGGGGTCGGACGGCGGGTGCCATCGGCCACGCGGATCGTGACGGTGCCACCCTTGAGTAGCAGCGGCGGCTGATCCAGCCCGACCACGATTCCTCGCGACTCGCCGGTGAGGGAGACTGTGCGTTCCTCTACCTTGTAGCCGGCCTTCTTAAGGGTCTCCCGGGCCTCGGCCTTCTGCATGCCCACCACATTCGGCATTTGGGTGATAGAGGTACCCAGTCCGTAGTCCGAATCCAGTGGTGGGAGGTTCTTTCCGCCATAGTCCTCGATGACCGGGCCGACTGCGCCGAACCATGTCCGCGCGGGCTCGCGACCACCAAAGAGGTTGCCGTTCGGGCACTGGCGCAGCGGCGACGTGCACAGCTCCGTGACAGTCGGGGTGTCGTTGTAGGCGTACACCGATCCGGCCAGGCCGCCGGTGAAGCCCAGGAATGCCGCGGACTGGTTCGACTCGGTGGTACCGGTCTTAGCCGCGACTGGACCTTCCCAATTCAGCTCTTTCGCGGCATCCTTCGCGGTGCCATCGGTGGCGTCATTGCTGAGCGCATTAGCAATCGCGTGCGCGACACCCGGCTCCACTGCCTGTTCGCACGGTGGCACATTCAGCTTGACCGCATTGCCCTTGGAGTCCGTGATCGACTCAATTGGAGAGGGCTCGCACCAGCGGCCATTGCTGGCCAGGGTGGCAGCGACATTGGACAGCTCAAGGTTATTCACCGGCGTCGGACCCAGCACGAACGAGCCGAGCTTATGCTCCGAGACATAGTCCGCCACCGAGGACTCGCCATCAAAACTGCCCGGCTCCGTGTATGAGCGCATGCCCAGGCGTACCGCCATGTCCATCACGCCATCGACGCCGACCAGCTCCGAAATCTGAATAAAAGGAGTATTCGGCGACCGTGCGAGCGTCTCACGTAGCGACATCGACGGCGGGAAACTACCTACGTTCTCCACGCAGTACAGGCCCGGCGGGCAGCCCTCTGCGCCACCGGTGCCCAGCCCGGAGGCCTCATAACGACGCGGCACCGGGAAGTTGGTGTCAATACCCAGCCCCTTTTCCACCGCCGACGTCGCCGCGAAAATCTTAAAAATCGAGCCCGCGCCATTGCCCACCGGCGTAAATGGCTGCGGCTGCACGGTCTGCATTTGTTCCGCATCGAGGCCGTATACGCGTGACGACGCCATCGCGAGCAACTTCCTGGAGTCATCCCCAGGCTCAAGCAAACTCATAACCTCGGCTGCGCCATCCGCAGTCGGTGAGGCCTGCTGACGCAGAGACTCCTGCACGCTGTCCTGCACACGCGGGTCCAGTGTGGTCTTCACATGGAAGCCACCGCGCTTGAGCTTCTCGGTCTCAATACCGTGGTTCTCCAAGTAGGAGACCACATAGTCACAGAAGAAACCGCGATCGCCCGCCGCGATACAGCCCTGCGGCAGGCGCTGAGGCTCTGGGAGGATGCCGAGATCAGCTGCCTTGGCGTCCTGAGCCTCCTGCGGGCCGATTGCCCCCGTGGATTCCATAGCCGCAAGCACGTCGTTACGCCGTGCATGCGCACCTTCCGGATTCGTATACGGATCGAGCCCGGAGGACTGCTGAACCATGCCCGCGAGCAGAGCGGCCTGCGGGACATTCAGATCCGACGCGGGAATGCCGAAGTATGTCTGAGCTGCAGCTTCCACGCCGAAAGCGCCATTGCCGAAGGGGACCAAGTTCAGGTACTTAGTCAGAATCTCGTCTTTCGTCAGCTCATCTTCCAGGTCCAACGCGATGCGAATCTCGCGGATCTTGCGACCATAATCCGTGGCAGTAGCAGCGCGGCGCTCCGACTCCGACTCTGCGTCCACCAGCAGCGTGTGGTTCTTAATCAACTGCTGCTCAATTGTGGAGGCGCCTTCCTGCACCGACTGGGACATGAAGTTCTTTACCGCCGCACGAGCAGTGCCCTTCCAGTCCACACCAGAGTGCTCATAAAAGCGCCTATCTTCCACGCTGACCAGCGCGTCCTTCATAGCGGGCGAGATGCGTTCCGACGGCACATTAAACCGCCGCTGATCATAGAGCCACGCAATTGGCTGATCATTCCGATCCGTAATAGTGGTGACCCCTGGTGCGTCCTTAGAAATCACCGACCGCGACGCCGACGCGAATTCATCAGCCGTGCGCGCGACGAGGTAGGCCGAGCCGCCCACAAGAGGAAAGAGGGCGCTGGCCACAATCAACGCAGCCAACACAGTGGCAACGGAGAGCTTGAACAGCGTCGAACCTTTATTCACAGCAATCACACTACAAGGTAGGGCGGATTGAGCCGAAGTGAGTTTTCGAAAATCCGCCTAGAGGCATGCCCGGCGAGCCCAGAAAAACGCCTGGCGAGCGGGGGCGGAGTGCTACGAGCGCCCTTACAATACCGGGCAACTCGTCGTGTGGTGGTTTCCGGAAAAAGATTTTCATAGTGACGCAAATCACCCCCGTGCTTTTGTTGGAAAAAGTTGCCCCACCTGCATTGTTGTATTTAGAGCTGCGCCACGTCCACCCTCCCAGTGTGACCCAATCGACATTATTTGGGTGGTGTGAATAGACTTACAACAAAATTTCAGCACTATTTAGTTGAAACTATTTCGAAATAACGAAAATCGCAGGCACGAGGAGGCTACAATGACCGCCACGATTCCCGATCGCAACCGCACTGCTACTACGCCAGACTACGAGCTCGGTGTAGAGAGCTTCCGCGATCGTCAGGAGTGGGTCCCGCGCGCTAAGTGCCGCGATATTGACCCGGATAAGTTGTTCGTTCGCGGCGCCGCACAGCGCGAAGCCGCAGTTATCTGCCGCCACTGCCCAGTGGTTCTGCAGTGCCGTGCCGACGCTCTGGATAACCGCGTCGAGTTCGGCGTCTGGGGTGGCCTGACCGAGCGTCAGCGCCGCGCAATGCTGCGCGAGCACCCGGAAATTACTTCGTGGGCCGACTTCTACGCTGAGCAGTACGCAGCTCAGCGCAAGGCAAAGCTGGCTAAGTAAAAACCGAACTTAGACCGAAGTAAAACTAAACCCCCAGCGCGCGAGGCTGGGGGACAGATAAAGTAGCTTCCATGACTACTAAATGGGAATACTTCACCGCACCGCTGCTCATTCACAACACCAAGGCCATCCTGGACAACTTTGGTGAGGACGGCTGGGAACTTGTCACTGTTCTCCCGGGCCCGACCGGCGAAAACCACGTCGGTTACTTCAAGCGCCCGAAGGCTGACTAATTACCTCGGTGTCTAGCACCTAACTAACAACGGCGGTTGTGCTTTCGATTGGCAGCTGACTCACTGTTGGCTGCCATCTTGCTTTGTCCGGCTTTATTCGCCCGGCCCCCAGCCGCCATGGAAAGGCTTAACTTAAATGAGCAACTCTGAATCTCGCACTCCTTCCCAGGCCCTCGAAGCCCTGGGGCTTACCCTGCCTGCAGTTGCCGCGCCAGTGGCGGCCTACGTACCCGCAACGCGCACGGGCAACCTCGTTTTCACCTCCGGTCAGCTCCCATTCGTTAACGGCGAGCTCACCCACGTCGGCCACGTCGGCGCAGAAGTCACTGCTGAGGAGGCCAAGGAGGCAGCCCGCACCTGCGCTCTTAACGCTTTGGCCGCAGTCGATGCTGAGGTTGGCCTCGACAATGTCACCCGCATCGTGAAGGTCGTCGGCTTCGTCAACTCCGCCGCCGGATTCACTGGTCAGCCGGGCGTTATCAATGGAGCCTCGGAACTCTTCGGCGACGTCTTTGGCGAACGCGGCCAGCACGCTCGCTCGGCAGTGGGTGTGAATCAGCTTCCGCTGGACGCTCCCGTGGAAGTCGAGATCATCGTTGAAGTAGCCCAGTAGCTGCTGTGTTTGCTGCCGTGAACAGCGGGAATGTTGCGTTCTCCGGGGCGTCGTAAAGCGTGCTTACACCCAAATGAGCCGAATTGGACGACGTGGCGCGCTCCCCGGATTGCGCAACCACGTAGGATAGAGGACATGGAGCATCCTGCGTATAGCCAACTGCGTCAGATTTCTCAGTCTGTGGGCGTCGTTCTGTGCCCGAACCCCAGCTACTCTTCGCTGGAGGGTACGAACTCCTACGTTATTAAGGCTGAGGGGGATAGCCGCAGCATTGTCATCGATCCGGGTCCGGAGGACGAGGGACACCTGAACGTCCTGCAGCGTTATGCCGGCGACGTTGCGTTGATTCTGCTGACGCACCGTCATGGCGACCATGCTGATGGCGCCGCACGTTTCCGCCAGCTCACCGGCGCGCCGATTCGTGAGCTGGAGTCTCAGTACTGCGCGGGAGGTCAGGATCCGCTTGTCGACGGCGAACGTATCGTCCTCGACGGAGTGACTCCGCAGATTGAGGTCGTGGCAACCCCTGGTCACACCGCTGATTCCGTCTGCTTCTTCATCCACACTGGTGATGGCGAGGACGATGTTGAAGGCATCGTTACCGGTGACACGATCGCTGGCCGCCACACCACTATGATCTCGGAGACCGACGGCGACCTGGGTAAGTACATGGAAACCCTGAAAATGCTGGATTCGCGCGGCAAGGGTGTTCGTCTGCTGCCTGGTCATGGTGCTGACCTGCCGGACATCACTGTGATGACGCAGAAGTACATTGAGCGTCGTAAGCTGCGCCTTCAGCAGGTGAAGGATGCCGTTGCCAAGCTGGGCGACGAAGCTACGGTCGACCAGATTGTGGATGAGATTTACACCGATGTCGATCCGGTGCTGCGTCATGCTGCTGAGCAGTCGACTCGTGTGACCCTGCGCTACCTGCGCGATCACGGGGAGTAGTTGCTGGGCTTCGGCTTGGGTTTTGGCTTTGGCTTCGGCTTGGGCCAGTTGCTGGGCTGGTCTGGGCTGGGCTTAATTGAGGCTAGGCTGAAGCCGAGCTTGAGTGAAGCTGAGCTTGACTCACCGCATGAAAAGAGCGTGTGACCTGCAATTTTGCGGGTTGCGCGCTTTTTGTTTGGGGTAGTGCTGGTTGGGGTGGGCTAGTGCCGGTTGGGTGGGTTGGCCTCGTCGGGGCCAGCTCAATCACTTATCGATGAGGTATCCACTTGTCGATGAGCTATAGCGCGCGCACAAGTGAACAGCGCATCGATAAGTGATTGATGCAAGGAGAAATCGGTGAATGGTGCATCGATAGGTGCCGGGAAAGCATCGATAAGTGGCAGAAAAGCATCGATAAGTGCGCCAAACTTGGCCGGCATGCCAGGTCAGCATGGCAGGCCGGCATACCAGGTCAGCATGCCAGGCCAGCGGGGGAAGACAACAAAAATCCCGCGAGCCTCATGCGTTTCATGTGCTCCTACGGGAACCGAGGATCCAAAAGCAGAGGCTGCGGGATGTGAGTCGTTTGGGCAGCGCCACAAGCGCAACAAGCTAACGTGCGCCACAAGCTAACGTGCGCAACAAGCTAACGTGCGCGTCGAGCCAAACGCTCCGTATCGGAGATGAGCACGGACTTGCCCTCAAGGCGAATCCAGCCGCGGTGGGCGAACTCTGCCAGAGCCTTGTTCACGGTTTCCCGGGAGGCGCCGACGAGCTGTGCGATTTCCTCCTGAGTCAGGTCGTGGTTCACGCGGAGAGCAGAACCTTCCTGAACACCGAAGCGATTGGCCAGCTGAAGCAGGGACTTAGCAACGCGACCAGGGACGTCGGTGAAAATGAGGTCAGCCAGTGAATTGTTGGTGCGGCGCAGACGGCGGGCCAGCATGCGCAGCAGCTGAGCTGGAACATCAGGGTGCGAACCAACCCATTCCTGCAGCTGATCGGCACTCATGGACGCGGCGGAAACTTCGGTGACGCAGACCGCCGAAGAGGTGCGCGGGCCCGGGTCGAAGATGGAGAGCTCGCCGAACATGTCGGACGGGCCCATGATGGTCAACAGGTTTTCACGACCGTCGGCTGAGCGACGAGCCAGCTTCACCTTGCCATCAATAATGATGTAGAGCCGATCGCCCGGCTCACCCTCATTGAAGATGGTGGTTCCACGCGGGAAGCGAACCGTCTCGAGCTCGCCGAGCAAGGCCTGCACAGCCTCCTGGTCGACTCCCTGAAATACACCGGCCCGGGAGAGAATCTCCTTGACGTCATCCACGGTAAAATTCTCCTGTCTTTGGCCACTAACCACCGTAAATACAGGCCAGCAGCCGCCAAATTAGCACTCGACTACAGATTGCAGTGGCCAAACAGGAAGAGAAACTACCCCGTCCCACTAGTCCCACTACTTTCGGTCTTTCCCGGTAACGCCGCTGCCAGCTTTCAAGGCAGGTTCATCCCTGGGCGAATTTCACGACAAATCGCCTCTACAGATGCATCCCAAAACTACGCCGTCACCAAGATGTGATAAGCACCACTGTAGCAAAAGAGCCACTGCGCCTGTGGGGAATTCTGGTGAAAAGCCGCTGAACTGTGTATTTATAACTAATAATTCGCTAACGGTGTTCCAAGATGTGGTGGGGCATGACTTCTTTGGTTTTTGACCGAATATGCCCGAGCTGCTACCGGTTCCATCCGCATCCCGGACGAATCGAAGGATTCGGCCCGCGAAAGGTGCGCACGCGAATTGCAATCCGGGGTAGCCGATACACTACGACCATGGATACGACCGGCAAGGCATCGTCGATAAGCAAGCACCAGATAAGCAAGCACCAGGCGACGAGCAAACCCCAGCCCACGCACCCGCAGGGATCCCTGACGTCGAAGAAGCGTCGGGCGGTGGGGGCGCATCCGGCGGCGCGGGGGAAGGAGACGCGCCTGGGTATGGTGCGGCGCGCGCGGCGGATTAACCGCACGCTGGCGGTGGCGTACCCGAATGCGCACTGTGAACTGGACTTTCGTAATCCGTATGAGCTTGCGGTGGCGACGATTCTGTCGGCGCAGTGTACGGACGTGCGGGTGAATATGACCACGCCGGCGCTGTTCGCTAGGTACCCCAGCCCAGCCGATTTGGCGGTTGCGAACCAGGAAGAGGTCGAGGAGCTCGTTCGGCCGACGGGTTTCTACAGGAATAAGGCTGCGAACATCATCGGTTTTGCGCAGGGGGTGATGGAGCAGCACGGCGGCGAGGTGCCGGGCACGTTGGAGGAGCTTGTGAAGCTGCCGGGCGTGGGGCGAAAGACGGCAAACGTGGTGCTGGGGAATGCTTTTGGGGTGCCGGGTTTGACGGTCGATACGCATTTTGGGCGTCTGGTGCGGCGCATGGGCCTCACAGAGCAGGAAGATCCGGTGCGCGTTGAGCACGAGATGATGGACGTGCTACCGCGCGCGGAGTGGACGTGGTTTTCGCACCGGCTGATTTTCCACGGTCGCCGGGTGTGCCATTCGCGCCGGGCGGCGTGCGGGGCGTGCTTCTTGGCGGCGGATTGCCCGTCGTATGGCGTCGAGGGTCCGGCGGAGCCGGAGACTGCGGAGAAGTTGATTAAGTCAGACGACAGGGAATGGCTTCTCTACCTGGCCGGTCTTAATGACGGCTACAGTGGGGAGGAACTTTCCGCGCTTGACGACGGGGATAGCGCGCGCAACACCACAGCGACACAGGACTAGTCGAGGAGCACTTTTCGTGAATGAGCAGGGCGGTCATAGTCACAATGGTGGCCACTATGAGGATCGGCAGGTGGACGTTAACCGTTCGGCATCGCTGATTACGCTGCTCATCGCGGGAGTTAGCATTGTGGGTCTGGTGATTTTCGCGATTGTGAATACCACTGATGGCAATGACGAGGCCGACGGTGGTGGGACCGGATCTGGTGTGAGTGTCGGTGCGGATGGCGCTGGCAATGGTGATGGCGCTGGCAGTGATGGTGAAGTGGATGGTGCACCGGCAGCGCCAGCGATGTCAAAGGATGAGATCGCGGCGGTAGCGGGTAGTGGCTCACTGACCGGTGTGCGCTTGCCGCTGTTGGCGGAGTCGGGAGACTCAGCAGGCCAGGACAACGAGGCTGGGCAAGTGGAACTGGTGGACATGGGGCAGGTCGTCGCGGGCAAGCCGACGGTGCTTAATGTCTGGGCGTGGAACTGTGCGCCGTGTCGCCAAGAGCTACCGCTTATCGAGCAATGGGCCAAGGACAACCCAGATGTGCAGGTGGCGACGGTGCATGCGGCTCGCGAGGCGGGGCGTGGCCAAGCCTTCCTGCAGGAAATCGGAGTGAAGCTACCGACCTACTCGGACACGGTCGACGTGGTCGGACCAGCGTTGAATCTACCGCGAGTTGTGCCCATCACCGTGGTGTTTAAGGCAGATGGCACGGTGGCGGCCATTCATCCTGGTGAATTCACCGATGCGCAGCAGATTACTGATCTCGTGCGAGGTGCATTGAAGTGACTCAGGGACAGTCGTGGAATCGTGACGCAAGCTCGGGGCTGTATCTGCCGAAGTGGTTGACCAATAGTTTGCCGCCGCACCTGGTCAGTGCTGATCACGACGCGGCAGGTCACGCCAGCAGCGCCAGCCACGCCACAACAGGCCACTCGGAGCAGCAGGTGGCCGGTCGCTCCGCTTCGTCGTCAAGCGTGAAGCGTGCGTTTGCGAAGTTGCGGCGAGACTCCTCGACGCAGGAGAAACCGTTGCGGAATCCGGCGCGGTCGGCGGTGTTGGTGCTGATCAGCGGTGATGCGGAGGCGCACCAACGGCCGGAGGATGCCAGCGTGGTACTTACGCACAGGGCGACAACCCTGCGTAAGCATGCAGGCCAGATGGCTTTTCCGGGCGGTCGTGTCGATCCCGAGGACGTGGATGAAATCGATACCGCGCTGCGTGAAGCCGAGGAAGAAACCGGCCTGAACCGAGAGACGGTGACGCCGGTGCGGGTGCTGGACTCGATTGACATTTCGCGGACTGGCTTCGCGGTGAATCCGGTGTTGGCGTATTGGCATGCACCGCATCCGCTGCGTGTGGTCGACCCTGCAGAGACGGAATCGGTGCTCAATGTGCCAATTAGCCACCTGACGAATCCGGACAACCGCATGATGCTGGGCTATCACGGCTGGACAGGACCGGCATTTAAGGTTGGTGACTTCGTCGTTTGGGGCTTTACCGGCGGCGTGCTGTCCTACTTGCTAGACGTGGCCGGCTGGTCGGAACCGTGGGACGACACCAACGTGCAGAAACTTTTGCCGGTGCTCGCGCGTTCCGCTAATGGTGAAAAACTGTCCGTACTGAAGGGAGGCCGACGATGATGCCTGCAATCGCTGTGTTTGACGTTGCGCTGCTGGCGGTCTTCATTTTCGCGCTTATCGTCGGCTGGCAGCAGGGCGCCGTCTCGTCGATTATGGCCATTTTGGGCGTTGTCCTGGGCTTGGTCATTGGTGTGCCCTTGGCGCCGCTAGCTATGGCGCAGGTCGAGAACCAGTCGGGAAAGGTTCTTCTGGGCCTCGGCACGGTGATTCTGTTGGCGTTGATTGGTCATGCGGTGGGAACAGTGGCAGGGCAGTCGCTGCGGAATACCATTCGCTCGCCGTTGGCTGTCGGCCTGGATTCTAGCCTCGGTGCCATCGTGCAGTCCGTGACGGCGCTGGTAGTGACATGGATGATCGCCGTACCCCTGGCCACCGCCGTGCCTGGGCAGTTTGCCGACTGGGTGCGTGAGTCCAAGGGCATGAACCTCATTGACCAGGTCGCGCCCGACGAATGGAGCGACGGCTTCAGTGGCATCCTCCGTCAGCTCCGCGATGATGGAATGCCCGCCATCGCTCCGCCATTCGGCTACAAGCAGAACGTCCCCGATGAACCCGCCGACCCCAACGTGATTTCGCAGGGTGTCGTCGACAGTATTCGACCGTCCATCGTCCGCGTCTTGGGCGAGGCCCCGCAGTGCGAACGCTTGCTGCAGGGCACGGGCTTTGTCATCGCGCCGGATCTGATTCTGACCAACGCGCACGTGGTTGCCGGTGCCACCACTGTTCGACTGGAAACCGTGGTCGGCATGGCTGACGCGAACGTCGTGCACTACGATCCGCTTGACGACGTCGCCCTGCTCCGAACCACCGACCTACCCCTGGAGCCCATGCAGTGGGCAGATCAGGAAGCTCGTCCGGGCGATGACGCGGTAGTGCTGGGCTTTCCCGAGTCCGGGCCCTTTAAGGCCACACCTGCGCGCGTGACGGAGAACATCATTATTCGAGGCCCGGATATTTATTCGTCGACTCGGCACGAGCGTCAGTCCTATGTTCTGAAGGCGGATGTGCGCCACGGCAACTCGGGCGGCCCACTGATTACGCCGCAGGGCCAGATCCTGGGCTTGGTCTTCGGTGCCGGTGTGAACAATGACCAGACTGGTTACGCGCTGACGCACGCCGAGGTCCAGCCACACATCGATGAGGCGATGAATAACTACGGGGCCATCGGCACGCAGCAGTGCGTGGCGGGGTAAGCGGAAAGTTGTGTGTCTGTGGACAGGTCAGCCCCAGCCGCAACCGCAGGAGAGTTCCGGCTAGCTTCAGCCGAGCCGAAGCCTAAGACCCCTCCGGCAACCAGTCCAAGTGATCCCTGATTGCCTGCACCACAGCCTGAGGTTTCTCTGCCGGCAGGAAGTGCCCACAATCCGGCACAACGCGCACGTGACTCGAGCTGAGCTCCACTAGCGCACGTGGGGTACGAGTGTCCTGCTCGCCGACGAGCAGCACCGTGTGCTCATCGCTTTTCGACGGGCCCTCCATCGCACTCAACCACTTGCGGAAAGCGGCCGGAGCCGGCCGCGTCCACCAATTCATGTGAGCCAGTGCAGGACGGAGTGCACCACTGGCCAGGCTATCGGTCATGAGTTCCGCGGTCTGTTTCCCCGCGGGGGCCTCGGCGAACCCCTCCCCGGCGGTGGACATGGACTCGCGCACGATGCGCTCAATGAGCCGCTGCTGGCGAGCCTCAGCCGCCTGCGTGCTGAACTTATTGCGACGCAACTGCGGTACCCGTGGCCGCGAGTCCCACCACGAACGGCGCAGCAGAGGAGCCAGGCTACTGCGGAAGTCCTCCGACCACGGGCTCTTCAACTGGTTCAGCCACACTTTCGGATGTGCAGCACCACAACCAATAATTCCGGAGACAAGATTGGGCTGCCGCGAAGCCAACGTCCACGCCACCCAGGTGCCGAACCCCTGACAGACCAGCAGCGCGGTCGAATGCCCCAACGAGCGAATCGATGAGGCGATGTCCTGGGCCGCCTCAAACGGATCGTAGCCTTGCGGTGTTCGGTCGGACTGACCGTAGCCACGCATAGAAATAGCCACAGCGTGCACGGGGAGGGGATCGCCCGAGTCGTCGTTAAGCAGCGGCAAAACCTCGCGCCATTCAAACCAACCGCCAGTCGAGCCGTGAATAAACAACACGAGCGGATCGGAGGGGCGGCCGCACTCGGCGATGTGTAGGCGCTGGCCGCGGACGTGAATGAGACGATGACGCCAGGGGCCAGTGAGAGAATCGCGGAGGGAGGTCATGAGGGGAAAATACCTTATCCGAAGGGCTTAAACCGGGACTGAATAAGACAAAAGGGCGAGACCAACAAAGTCCCGCCCAATTTCTTTCAAGCCTTTAGGTGTACATACCGTTCGACTGCGAAGACTTCTTCGCCGACCCCGACGGCACGACCCCCTTCAGCTCCTGCATCGACTCGATGGTCTTCTCCGGCTTGCGGATCGACTTGACCTTCTTCAGACCCAGCAGTGCTGCAACACCGGCGATGACCAGCATCAGAACGAAAACGATGAGGAACGCAGCCCAGGTTGGCAGCCAAACATCCAGCAGCCAGCCGAGGAAGAAGAAAAAGAAGAACGAGGAGTACAGCGCGACGACGCCGGCAACCGCGAAGAAGCCACCGCCAACTGCGCCCTTCTTAGCCTCGCCAGCAATTTCGGCCTTGGCCAGCTCAATCTCAGAGCGAACCAGAGCGGAAATCTGCGAAGAAGCATTAGACACGAGCTGGCCGACGCTAGCATCACCCGATGCGTTGCTATCCACATCACTCAGCGGGATAGCGGTAACACGCGGTTCGGTGCCGTCGGTAAAGAGACCCTTCGTATCGTCGTTGCTCACGTGTACTTCCTCCTACGCAGATGGTTGGAAAAGATGGTTTGAAACTTTAAAACTGCAGTTACAAACTGCCATACTACCTCTGATTGTGGGTAGGGCGCGCCATAAGGGCGAAAAAGCCAAGAACTCGTTGAAGTTTTTCTCATCTTTGACCATTTCTATATAAGTTTGTCACTTACTTAGCGGTGAAGAATTAGGGTGTGGGATATGAACAATCAGCCTGAGAACGTGCGTGGAGCCGATGGAATTGGCGCCGGTGCTGGCAATGGTGTCGGCAATGGCGCCGGTGCCGGAAAGGGGGGCCTAGCTGGCATGAGCCTGGGTGTGTCCTCCGTGTCGGCGAAGAAGCGCGCAGAGCGTGAGGCAGCGCAGGCGAAGGCATCTGAATCGGGTGCCGGTGGCGCTGACAGTGCTCCCGCCGCTGCTATTCCGCAGCTTGACCCCAAGGACCCCCTCGCGCCCCTGTGGCAGCTCGACGGCGTTGCGCACGCGGCTGATGTCGCGGCCAAGGCTATCCAGGCCGTCCACCGACACAAGGCCAACCTGCGCAAGCACAACGTCACCGGCTCCGAGTCGGTCCTGCGTGGCGCTCGGGCATCGGCGTGGCTAGAAGGCGGCGAGCCATCGCTTCCCGACGACGGCAATATCACCGACCCCGTGCTCGCAGCAGCCCTGCGGGTTGCCGACACCATTTCCCCCGAGTCGATTGGCGAGACCACTCGCGTGTGGCAGCGCGCTCCGCAGCAGGTGCTGGCCAAGTTTGCGTTGAACGCATCGCCCGCAGGTGAAACTGAAGACGGTTCCGAGGCGCGGATGAAGGCCGGCCGTCCGGTCGGTGACGACAAGCTCTCGTCCGCGATGAAGGAGCAGCGTCTGCACGTGCTCGGTGACTTCATCACTGGCCGCAGCCAAATCCATGCTGGCGTGCTCTCGGCGATTGTGCACGGTGAGCTGCTGACTCTGCGCCCCTTCGAGTACCACAACGGCATCATCGCCCGCGCCGCCTCGCGACTGACAACTGTCGCAACCGGCCTGGATCCGCGTGGCTTGGCCGTGCCCGAGGTCTACTGGACCCGCCACCGCCAGGAGTATTTCGAGGCCGCAGAGGGGTTTGCGTCGGGAAGCGCGGATGGCCTGCGTGCGTGGATTCTCCTGCACCTGGAGGGGCTGAAGGCCGGTGCCGTGGAAGCACGCGGTATCGCCGAAGCGGTGTAGGCAGGCCGGCTGCTGGATGGTGGGTTAGTCGGCCTTTGACTCGTCGTCATTTTTGCGCAGTGCCAACAACGTCGCACCCGCGCCAAGCGCCAGTGTGACGCCGGCAAGAATTGCAGCATTGCGTTTCGACGGCGCGCGAAACAGCGGGACGGGATTCCGGAATTGGCGCACAGGCCACTCACGTTCCGTCGCAATCTTGCGCAGAGCGCGATCGGGATTGACCACAACGGGATGGCCGACTGCAGACAGCATGGGCTCATCAGTGATGGAATCCGAGTATGCGAAGCATTCGGCCAGGTCGAACTGGTGCTTTTCCGCTATCCGACGCATCTGCACAGCCTTGTTTTCGCCTCGGCAGAAGAATTCCGTTTCACCCGTGAAGAGCCCATCGCGGATCTCCAGCTCGGTGGCCACCACGTTGTAGACACCGAGTGCCTGCGCAATGGGCTCAACAATCTGCCGAGCCGATGCCGAGATAATGAACACCTGATGCCCCTGTGCGCGGTGTTCACGAATGAGCTCCAATGCCTCGGCGTAGATGTACGGCGTGATGTTCTGCTCTAGGGTTTCGATGGCGACCTGGCGCAGCTCCCTGGCGCTGTGACCAGCGATAAGGGCGGAAAACTGCTCGCGGGTGGCCTCCATTTGCGCCTCATCGTGCCCCTGCGACATGTATAGGGCATGGCTGAGCGCCATTTGCAGCATGTCTGTCGGCGAAATGATGCCGCGCTCGAGGAATTGCTTGTTGAACGCATATGCCGAGCTCTTGGCAATAATGGTTTTATCCAGGTCAAAGAACGCAGCGACGCGAGAGTCAGCGGTGGCGGAGGCACCTTCCACGATGCGTGTGTCCGTAGAAGCGCGCGGCTGCGGCGTTGTTGAAGCCTTGTTCTCGCCGGTGTTCATAGACTCCGAGCTTACCCATGGATGTCGGGCTCGGGGAGAGCATTATGAGTGTTTAACTGCTGGGTGGGGAACTGGGGCGATTGGGGCGGTGGCGGTCGTGGGGGCTTGGCGGCGATTGGGGCGCGGCATTTCCTGGGCGCGATTAATCGAGGAAACGTGACATCGAACATATTGGGCATTAAATCCTTTGTAAGGTATTTGCAGATTCCTCGGGATATGTAATACTTGGACGTGGCTGGCCCCTTCTTGTTCTTTTTAGAAACAGACTGCGAGGCCGCCCCGGCTCAATCCCCCCCCCGAGCCGGTTAAAGACGCCTCGCGCCAATCCCCCCCCCGGCGCGGGGCGTCGCCCCTTTTTGGCCCAATGTTGAGGGGTACGTAGTAAAAATTGCGGGCTGCAAATGTGAAACTGTATGAGTTTATGACACTTTCAAGTCATTTTTCGTGCCATTTTTGTCATAAACACAGTCACTAACTCGCATCGACCCAACGCCACCTGACATAAACGTAGTCACTAACTTGCATTGGTCAGGCCGCGCAGTAGCCATAAGGCAAAGGCGACATGGCGTTCTGCAGTTATCCACAGTCTGAAAATTATCCACAGACAGCGAGGTTTTGGCCCCTTGCGGGCATCATTGAATCCGCCCTGTAGTGCACGCTATGGCCATGGCAATCAAGAAACTGTCCATGGCTCAGCGAACCGAGGCTTCAGCAAATCCAGTAGTCAACGCCGTCGATGATGAGGCGCTGCGTGAAGAGGTTGCGCTCATAGTCGCTGCTACCGGTCGTGACTGTGTGCAGGAGACCGTGCCACCTGTGGCTGCAGCGTCAGTGGCCGCACAAACATTTGCTTCGCCGCCAGCATCACTATCATCATCAGCCCCAGAGCCTTCCCCATCGTCAGTATCGACAGGAGCGGGAGTTTCATCGGCCCTGTGGCGTCGGGCACCAGCGGTGTTCGTCGATGCACCGGCAGCCCGAAGATTAGCCGGACGGCCTCATAGTGAGGGAGCGATCTTTCTGGTCCGCAGTGATACTGAGGCGGAAGATGCGCAGGTAGCGGAGGTTTTAGCTCCTGTTTACAGCGCCAGTTTGCCCGCGGACAACGTCGATATTGTCGAGCTGCTCGGCCGTGGCGACGTACGCCCGGATGCTCCGAAGCCCTCCGATTGCCAAAACCGCTCGAACCACCTGAACCACCATCAGAACCCAGCGTCACCTGCCTTCGCAGACGTGATTACAGCACCGGGTACAGAACCCGTACCGAACGTGCCGGCAACTACAACCGATTCCACGGCAACGTGCCTGATGTTGGTTCCTGCGGTCGGCGGTGCCGGGGCTTCCATTGCCGCGGCGGCGAGTGCATTGGTTCTTTCCCGTGAAAGGCCCATCTGTTTGGTGGACGCGGACGTGCTCGCGGGAGGCATTGATCTGGTGCTCGGGATGGAAACGGAACCGGGATTGAGGTGGCAGGACTTCTCGGCTGCTGATGGTCGTCTCGACGGAGCGGCACTCTACGAAGCACTGCCATCCTGCCCGCGATCACCCGCTCTGAAAGTGTTGACGTGGACTCGCAGTCGCACGCCCGAGACGACTTACAACCACGCCTCGGCGAACAACAAATTCGACAGCGCCGACAGAACCGACAGGCCCGACGATGTCCGGCACATTGCCAGCACCATTAGTTGCCTTATTCATGCCGGAATTACGGTCATCGTGGACTGCCCGAAGCAGGTGGAGTACGTCACCACTCTCGGCGCACTTGCCGATGACACCGTCATAGTCCTGCCCACCTCCGTTCGAGCCATCGCAGCCGCTGGGCACTTGGCGAGCATCTGTGCACAGGCGGGGTTCACCCCAAATCTTGCAGTGAGGTACCAGCAGCACCGCGATATCAGTGTCGAAGAGGTGGAATACGCTCTCGACCTGCCTATTGTTGGTGAGATTGAGTACTGCAAGAAGGTAGCTCACGAGATAGATGTGGGCGGGCTCGCTGGAACCGTCGGCAAGCTGACGCAGGGATTGGAAGCGATGTTTGCCCTTGTCGGCGGTGGTGGCGATGGATGACGTCAGGCTGTTGGCGGCGGTGCGGACGGCGCTTGCGGAGCGGCCTGGGGTGGCATCGCATAGCGAGGTCGCCGACATCATTCGCGCAGAGACCTCGGGGGTTGTCTCCGATGTGAAGGTGCTGGAGATTCTACGCACGATTCGCGAGGAAACAGTGGGCGCGGGTGTGTTGGATGCGCTGTTGCGACGCCCGGGTGTCAGCGATGTGCTGGTCACCGCGCCGGGCGAGGTCTGGGTCGACGCCGGCAACGGACTGGAGCGCGCCGAGATTTCCTTCGCGGACGAGGGCGAGGTGCGCGCGTATGCGGTGCGGCTCGCGTCGCGGTGTGGACGAAGGCTTGACGACGCGCAACCCTGGGCAGACGGCCATATTCCTGGTGGTGTCGGCGGCTGTGGTGTGCGAGTTCATGCGGTGCTTTCCCCACCGTCGGCGACCGGCACTCAGATTAGCCTGCGGGTGCTGCGTCCGGCTCGTCGCGGACTTGCGGAGCTATGCGATGTCGGGCTATTTCCACCGAAAATTCTGCCGGTGTTGCGGGGAATCGTGGCGAGACAGCTGTCGTTTATTGTCGCCGGTGGCACGGGTGCGGGAAAGACCACGCTATTGGCGGCGATGCTCTCAGAAGTTAATCCTGACCAGCGCATTGTGTGTATCGAGGACACTCCGGAGCTGCAGCCTCAGCATCCGCATGTGGTGAAGCTGGTGACCAGGGCCGCCAACCTGGAGGGCGCCGGTGCGATTGGGCAGCAGGAGTTGCTGAAGCAGGCGTTGCGCATGCGTCCCGACCGCATTGTCGTCGGGGAGATTCGAGGCGCCGAAGTGGTGGATCTGCTGGCAGCGTTGAATACGGGGCATCGCGGTGGGGCGGGGACAATTCACGCCAACCGCATTGGGGATGTCGTGGCGCGCTTTGAGACCTTGGGGCTGATCGGTGGCCTTGGTCGCGCCGGGCTGCATGCGCAGTTGGTCTCGGCGGTGCAGGTGGTGTTGGTGGTCGAACGCGCTGATGTTCGCAGGCTGGCACAGATCGGGCTGCTACGCGGTAACCCACCGGAGGTGGTGGAGGTCTGGACTGCTCGGGATGGGCCTGGGCCGGGTTGGGAAGCGTTGCAGAAGTTGCTGGTCGGCGGGGAATAACCGGTGGAATACCCGATGGAATGACTAGAGGAAAAGTCAGGGGATTAGACGGGGAGATTAACAGCTATGGGGGAAGGGTTTAGCGTGGCGATGCTCATTGGGGGAGCGGCTGCGGCGGTCGCTATCTGGCCGGACAGCTCGGCGGCGGTGCGCTCGCGAGCACTGGCAGGCCGTGGCCGCGAGGTGTCCGGCGGGCTGAAGTGGTTGCAGCGCATGGTTGGACTTGGTGCTGGTTCCACGGGGTCGAGTGCAGTAAGCACTGGCAGTGCGAATCGAACTGCAGGACTATCAATCCTCATCGTTGCAGGCCCAGCACTCGTGTTGCTGTGGCTCGCCGGGATTCCAGGTGTCATAGCCGGGCTGTTGCTGGGTCGCACCGCAGGGGCAGTAGTGCGCGCTGTGGGGGAGAGGCGCTGTGAACGTCGGGAAGCGGACAGCGCTGCGGTAGCGCTGGAAACTTTGACCGCGCGGCTGCGCGCAGGAGCGGCGGCTTCACGAGCGCTCAACGCGGCAGCAGCGGAATTGCGCAGGTCAGGGGATGAGACTGTGTTGGCTGATCATCTCGCGCACGCGGCGCATC
This sequence comes from Corynebacterium sp. HMSC064H12, assembly GCF_001809925.1. Lineage (NCBI taxonomy): Bacteria > Bacillati > Actinomycetota > Actinomycetes > Mycobacteriales > Corynebacteriaceae > Corynebacterium > Corynebacterium sp. HMSC064H12. The sequence continues at coordinate 98,499 of NZ_KV799341.1, forward strand.
GCGCGAACTTCGCCGACCCGTGGGAGGGCGAAGAATCTTCGGAGCAACTGCGCCGGATTGGGCGTATGTGGACGGTGGCGCAGCAACACGGTCTGAGTTTGGCTGGGTTGCTGGACTGCGCGCGGGGTGATCTGCAGGCTCGTCAGGCGCATCGCTCACAGACGTCTGCCGCGCTGGCGGGACCGCGCATGACGATCGCCATCTTGGCATCGCTGCCGGTGTTCGGTTTGGTCATGGGGCAAGCTTTCGGAGCGTCCCCATTCGAGTTCCTCAGTCGCGGTATCGGAGGAATTGTGCTGGTCATCGGTGTCGGGCTGGTGTGCGCGGGCATCGAATGGGCGGTCGCCATCATCGATCGTGCGGAGGCCGGACAATGATTGCCGCCGCACTTCTCATCGCCGTCTACCTCTGCTTGCCGACGTTCAATCCCGTCCGCAGCCGACTGCCCGAATTGGTAGCCGAGTCGGATGCTCGTGTGCGAGGAGGCCTACGTCGACAGGTGACCAATCGGGTGTCGCAGATTGCCGCACAGGTGCGGGAACGTGTGCGAACTCTCATTGGAGGTGAGCGCATCAGCTCGGCTGTGCTGCTCGATGCCGCAGCGGCCCTCGACATCATTGGCGCTTGTTTGAGCTCCGGTATGCCGTTGTCACAGGCCATGGCAGCAGCTGCCGATGGTGCAAACCCTGAGCTGGCCGAGCCACTTCGACAGTGTTCCGCCAGGTTGTCCGTGGGCGCGCACTCCACTTGGGAAAGCCTTGCTGCCACACCCGCGCTCGTGCCCCTGGCGACAGCTGGGCGCCGAGCAAGCGAATCCGGCACCGTTCTGGCGCAGGCCTTGGAGGACACCGCTGCCATGTACCGCAGTCAAGCGCACGATGCGGCGCAAGCCGTCGCCGAAAAGGCTGGTGTCCTCATTGCCGGGCCGCTGGCGTTGTGCTTTCTACCCGCGTTTGTGGTGCTGGGTTTGGTGCCCACCATCGCTGGGCTTGCCGACGAAATGTTTGCAGGACTGATGCCGTCATGAAGCGTGGACACTTCTGCGCCAAGCCCCGCGCGCTGGCACGCGCCGGATGCAGTGCTGGTTGCGCTCTCAGCTGTGACTTCGGTTGTGCGCGTGGTCCGCCTGCCGCGCCGCATTCCAACACGCATCAACCCGCATCAACGCGCGTCAATGCACATCACACCTCACAACTGACCTGTCACTCGACATCCACACAGGGGGAAACACTCATGACCACTCAAAACTCCAACCATCCGACCAACCTTCCAACCAACTCTTCAACCAATCCGCTGACCGCTGCGCAGTCCCAGCTGCGCTCGTATTTGCACAAGCGTCTGCACGCTCTGGCAACTGAGGAAAACGGCATGTCAACCGTGGAATATGCTCTCGGAACTATTGCGGCCGCAGCTTTCGGAGCCCTGCTCTACACCGTCGTGACCGGCGGCGATATCACCCAGGCGCTCACCGATATCATCGAAAGGGCGCTCAACACCGATGTCTAGCCGCATCCGCTCTACGCTTCATCGCCTGTGCGTCGGCGACGAAGGCCAAACCACGGTAGAAACCGCTTTCGGTCTCGCGGCACTGGTCACGGTCATGGCCACGGCTCTGTCCGGGCTGGTCACCATCGCAATGTACCTAGGGCTTACCGACGCAGCCGGAGCCATCGCACGGGCTGAGGCACGGGGCGATGCGGAGACAGTAGCCGAGCTCCGCGCCGACGCAGATGGGCAGGTCGCGATATCGGAAACCTCCGGTACCGTGCGCGTGACCATTCGGCGCTCAGCGGGGCCATTTTCGCTGGAAGCACGCGCGGTTGCACTGCGGGAGAGAGCGGCATCGTCATGAGAAACGTGACAGCCCGCCTTCTCCGCGAAGAAGAAGGTTCCACCACAGTCGCAGCCGCACTGTTCATCGCCGCTTTCGTCGTTCTGACTTTGGTCGGAGTTACGGCCGGGGTGAGGGTGGTGCAGGCGCGGCAGGCAGCGGTAGCAGCGGATCTGGCCGCGGTGGCCGGCGCCGTGGCTGCGCAAGAGAGCGACGACGCCTGCAAAGCTGCGGGGTCAATCGCAAAAGCTAATCATGCACGCATTGTGGCCTGCGAGATTGATGGGGAGGACGTGCAGGTCAGCGTCCAACGAAAGGAGAGAAAAGCCACGTCCAGGGCAGGGCCGGTAGCGGTGGAGGATGCTGCTACTGGCCGTCGTTAAGCGCGCGCGACACCCCACTGAGCACCTTGATTGCGCCGGCCTTGTCCAGCGGATCGTTGCCATTGCCGCACTTGGGCGACTGGATGCACGATGGGCAGCCGGATTCGCACTCGCAGGCGGCGACGGCATCGCGGGTTGCGCGAATCCACTGAGCGAAGGCCTTGTAGCCACGGTCGGCAAACCCCGCACCACCAGGGTGCCCGTCGTACACAAAAACGGTGGGCTGCTGGGTATCGGCGTGCATGACCGTGGAAACACCGCCGATGTCCCAGCGGTCGCAGGTGGCAATCAGTGGCAGCATGCCGATAGCCGCGTGCTCGGCTGCGTGAAGAGCCCCCGGCGCGATGTCGGAGCCCACGCCCCAGGAGCGCAGGGTGGACTCGGGCATTGTGTAGGCCACGGCGCGCGTGACCAAACGCTGCGGAGGGTAGTCAAGTTCAACACTGTCGAGAATCTCGCCGGTATCCAGGCGACGAAGATAGGAGGTGACCTGGTGAAAGACCTCGACCTGGCAGGAAGCGACCTGTAGGCCCTGGTAGTGGCGCATATCGTCAACATCGAGGATGCGGATGGTGGTGTCCATGCGTGAGCTGGTGGAATAGCGCGGCTGCTCGGGGTGGACCAGGGCGACGAGGCTGTCGAAGTCCAGCTGGTCGACAAGGTAGGACTCGCCGCGGTGCAAGTAGACGGCACCGTCGTGAACCTGCTGCATCGCACGGCCAAGATCGATGGTGCCAAGCAGTCGGCCATCGGTCTGGTCGACGATAGCCACTTCCTGACCATCGCCGCCACGGACGTTCACGGCATCGTGAGCAGTGGCGATACGCGGCCCTTCATCGCGGTCGGTTGGGTAGTAGACGGGCTCTTGTCCTTCCCAGGTGCGCTTGCGCAACCATCCCGCGGCCACCATGTCTTCGGCTACGGGCATGGTTCCCCACGCTTGAAGCTGACTGGTGGTTACGGGTTTCTCCACAGCCGCGCAGTAGAGATGTGACCACACCACATGCGGGTTGCGGGGATCGAAGACGGTCTTTTCCACCGGCCTGCCCAGCAGTGCGGACGGGTTGTGGACCAAGTACGTGTCCATGGGGTCATCGCGAGCCACCAACACCACCAGTGCGCCCTGACCACGACGACCCGCGCGGCCGGCCTGCTGCCAGAATGAAGCGACCGTGCCCGGGAAACCGGCCTGTACCACCGCGTCGAGGCCGCCGACGTCAATGCCCAGTTCCAGTGCATTGGTGGTGGCCACACCTAGCAGGGTGCCGTCATCGAGCATGCGCTCGATGTCGCGGCGCTCTTCGGCCAGGTAGCCGGCGCGGTAAGACTCGATGCGCTCGGCGATATCGCTGCGGTGGCGCTTCTCCAGGCGCTCGCGCACGCCGAGCGCTACCTTCTCAGCACTGCTTCGCGAACGGGTGAAGGTCAGGGTGCGGGCGCCCTCGACAAGCAGGTCGGCCATGATATCCGCGGCCTCGGTCGGGGCGGGGCGGCGCACGGGTGCGCCGTTCTCGCCTTGGAGGTCGGGGAGCAGGCCGGGTTCCCACAGGGCGATAGTTCGCTCGCCGACCGGGGCGCCGTCTTCGGTGATGGCCTCGACAGGCTCGCCGATGAGGCGACGAGCCTGGTCAGCGGGGTCGTTGGTCGTCGCAGAGGCAAAAATCACGGTCGGCGAGGCGCCGTACTCGCGGGATAGCCGCAGGAGGCGACGCAGAATTTGGGAGACGTTGGCGCCGAACACGCCTCGATAGGCATGGCATTCGTCGACGACGATATAGCGCAGGTTGCGCAGCATCCGTGTCCATCGAACATGGTTGCCGAGCACCGAAACATGCAGCATATCGGGGTTGGTAAACACCCAACGGGCGTGGTCGCGGATGGCGCGCCGGGCGTCTTGTGGGGTGTCGCCGTCGTAAAGCGAAATCAGCGAACTCAGTGACGCCGGTGCCATCGCGCGTGCAGTGTCCAGCTGATCGGCGCCCAGCGCCTTGGTCGGGGAGAGGTACAGCGCGGTGGCCGCGGGGGTGGCGGACAGTTCTGTGAGCACGGGCAGCAGGTAGCCGAGCGATTTACCCGACGCCGTGCCCGTCGCGACGACGCAGTGCACGCCCTCGCGGGCGAGGTTCGCGGTTGTCGCCTGATGAGTCCACAGGTTCTCAATTCCGCGATCTACCAGCACTTCTCTCAGCCAACTTAGCACCCACTCAGGCCAAGGCGCAGTCACGCCAGCGCGTGCAGGAAGATCCGCAATGTGCGTCACCGTCGCCCGCGGATGCGCACGAATAACCGGCCCCAGCAGCTCCCGCCCAAACGACTCCACCGACACCACCCTTTCCTGTAAACGCGCACTTCATATGCTTGACGACGCTTCCTATCAGCCACATTCTCGCTATTCGACACCCCAGTTTCTCCGGACTCCGAACACGGGTTTACGGGGGTGGCAAGAAGCTGTTCCTAATCGGCGCTCGCGCCCCAAACGTGGCAGACTTTTTGAGTGTATCGCCCGCCAACGGGCACCCAGCAAAAACTCGCACGAGGCGAAAGGGTGCTTTGGCCGTGTTTACCCCATCGTGTGTGGCCGGATGTGCGTGGCGAATACTTGTTTTATCGAATCCTGAAGTTGGGAAGTTTTGTAATGGCACAGGGTACTGTGAAGTGGTTCAACTCGGAGAAGGGCTTCGGGTTTATCGCCCCAGCTGACGGTGGCAACGACGTGTTCGTTCACTACTCCGAGATCCAGGGCACTGGTTTCAAGACGCTGGAAGAGAACCAGGCAGTCGAGTTCGAGATTGGTGAGGGCCAGAAGGGTCCGCAGGCTCTGGACGTGAAGCCTCTGTAAGTCAACCGTTTCCGGGTTGAACTGGGCTTTTGCCTAGTCTGTCGCGCGGAGTTTTTGGCTTTTCAAGGCCCATGTTGTGTTCATGGGGTAAGCCTTGATTCTCCCACGCGGAAAGTAATTTCTGCGTGGGATTTTTGCATTTCTGGGGGCAGTGGGTCAATCCGAGTTACTGACTACGTTTATGACAAAAATGGC